>JAUYID010000009.1:600000-938369 GCA_030704665.1 bacterium
CAAGCAGCAAGCCCAAACAGGGCCGCGTTGACAATTAGAGCAAAAATTCCCAGTGTCAGTAGGGTTATTGGTAGTGAAACAATCTGCAGAACTGGCTTAATCAAGGCGTTGACCACCCCAATCACGAGAGCCGCAAGGAAAAGGGTGGCAGTATCTTCAACCTCAATTCCAGGCACAATTTTCACCACCACAAATAAAGCAAGCGCGTTGATGATCCAAGCAAGTAAAATTTTCATCTTCCTTACTGATAACTTAACTTTCTCAAACGAACCTGTCAACTAGCAAGCACCTCTTGCCAAAATGAAAAAGTCGTTTATAATTTATAAATCGGCCCAGCAAAGAAGCGTATACAATGGCAGCAGCAAAAAGAAAAACACCAAGAAGCACAACCTCTGTCCCCAGAATTCGAAAAATAAGAAAGTTTTCTTTCAATTTTTCTGACCTTCGCAACAAAACCAAAAGCGAGTACAACTCTCACGCTAGTCTTTATCCTCTTGTTATTTTCATAATTATAGTTTTAATAGTTTTAGCCGCCCTTTTTACCTTTAGACGTGGTCTTTTTCTGGCTGGAACTGTGAACGGTCAATTTGTTTCTACCCCCGAGTTCTACCAAAAGCTGGTTCAAGGTGGTGGCACCAGTACTTTTGACACTCTTACTCGAGATATTTTGATTAAACAAGAAGCAGCAAAAAAGAAACTGACCGTCAGTCAAAAAGAAGTTGATTCTCGTCTAACTACTGTAGAAAAAAACCTTGGTGGCAAAGACAATTTAAACAACGCTCTTTCCCAAAACAACCTGACTCTGGCTGAGCTAAAAAAACAACTTGAAGTCCAGCTTCTCGCGGAAAAAATTCTTGATAAGGATCTTCAAGTCAGTGATGCCGAAGTGACCAAATATATTGCTGAGAACAAAGATGCAACCAAAAATATGAGTCGTGATGAAGTCAAAGAACAGCTTCGTACCGAAAAATTCAACACCAAATTTACTTCTTGGTACGATGAGCTGAAAAAGAACGCCAAAATAGTTAAGTATTTCTAAACCTTTTTTCCACCAAAAACCCTTTGCTAACCCTCGATTGCGTCAAAGTAAGCATAAACGTCAGCAGCTGCCTTCTGAATTGCTTTGACTCGATTTTGGTAAGTCCCTCCCCCATTGGTAAAGACAACCAGAGTAAAAGGATGACGAGGATGGGCAACAATGGCAGCGTCATGAATCTCAGCGTTGTAAGCTCCCCATTTGTGATAAACCTTGATTCCCTTGGGTATTCCAGGGGGAATTCTGTCTTCTTTGTTGGTGTTGGCCATGTAAGAAAGCAAAAGCTGACGGTGAGTTTTGCTTAGGACTTTGCCAGCATAAAGACCATAGAGCAGGTCTGAGACGGCTCTTGTTGTCATGCGATTGTTCTCTACATCAACTTTGAGTAACCCCAAACTATCAGCTTGTCTTTGCTCAGTATCTTTGCCAATCAGATTGTTGATCAGATCCCAAGAAAGATTGTTACTTTGGTTGATCATTTGCTGAATTTGGTACTGAAGAGTATAACCACCCAAAGGTTGATCAAGCGAGAGTTTCCCTTGTTCGACCCCTCTCAAAGCGGTCGTCGCTACCAAAACCTTGATGACGGAAGCAGCGTGCAGCGGGCTCGTTTCTTTGATACCAAATTTATCATTGATTTCGATATCGTTGATTGAAACACGAAAATCGCTACTGGGAGCTAAATCCTTTTTTAGCTTGGCTAGAAGAGCCTTTTTCTTTTCTTCATCTGGTTTTCTTGGTTCAGGTGCTTTTTTCTCAGCTGGCTGACTAGCAATCTTTTTCCCCAAAGAAGTAATTGTCTTTAGAGTTGTTTTTTGGTTTAGAAAAAAGTAAGTTCCAAAAACAAACAAAAGAAGGAAAAGAACGGTAAGCGAAATTTTAACCACTTTCCCAATGAATCTTTTCAAGAAACTTGGTTTACGGGACTTATAAACAAAGGAATAAGACATTAGCAACTATTTTAACTTAAGTAAAAACTTTGCACAAAAAAAGCGCCTTTTTGGCGCATCAACTTTATCTATTATAACACCCAGAAAATACCCAAGTCAATTTTTTTCGGTTTCGCTTTCGGTTTTTACAATTTTTGGTGGGCCAAAATCCCCGCCCTTGAAAAACAAGTTTTTTTGCATTTTTCTGCCGAAGCGTTAGAATTACCTTTGTGAAAATAATTTTGGCAAGCTCCTCACCCCGTCGAGTCGAGGTCATGAAAAACCTCGGTCTTGACTTTGAAACCATTCCTTCGAGCTTTGACGAACGCGCTGTCAAAGAAGCAGATCCTTTGCGGCTGGTAAAAACTCTGGCATTGGAAAAAGCTCGAGTTGTCACCCAGGAGAATCCGGGTTCTGTAGTAATTGGGGCCGACACCATGGTCCAAATCGCCGATGAGTTTGTCGGCAAGCCAAAGGATTTAGAAGAAGCGCGTAGAATGCTGCGTAAAGCTAGTGGCCAAGAAGTCAAAGATTTTGTCGGCTTAGCCGTCATCTTTAATAATCAAGAAAAGGCAATGTCTTCCATTGGAAGAGCGAAAATGAAGTCTTTTGGAGACAAAGAAATTGACTCTTACCTCAGTCGCGTCAACCCTCTTGATAAAGCCGGTGGCTTTGCTGGAGCAGCAGCAGAAGGTGGGGAATTTTATGCAAGCTACTCTGGTGAGCCTGGACAGGAGTTTGGTTTGCCCCTGACTTCTCTCGAAAAATTCTTAACTGAATTTGGAGTCGCGGTTCCCAAGCAAGATTAACCTCTTCTCCCCCAGTGCTAAAATAGAGGTATGGAAAAAACAGCTAAAACTGAATCGGAATTGAAAAAAGAACTTGATCCTGAAGTCTACCGTATTGCTCGGGAAAAAGGTACCGAAGCGCCTTTCAGCGGCAAATACACTTATTCCAAAGAAGAGGGTGTTTACAAGTGTATGGTTTGTGGAAACCCGCTTTTTGCTTCCGCTACCAAATTTGATTCTGGTACCGGCTGGCCTAGTTTTGATAAACCAATTTCTCCCGCTTCCATCGAATATCGAGAAGATAATGATCAGGGCATGGTTCGCATTGAAGTGATTTGTGCCCGTTGTGGATCACACTTGGGTCATGTTTTTGATGACGGGCCGACCGAAACTGGGAAACGTTACTGTTTGAATTCCGTCTGTCTAAACCTTCAGTCGAAAGAAAAAGAAGTTTAAAAATCGTGTAAATATTTTTCTGCAAAACCGCCGGCCTCTCTCTCTTGCTTGGCAACTTCTCCTGCAGTTTGGCGTTCCAAAATTGCGTTGCGGTGCTTGAGGATGACATGACCAATTTCGTGAGCAATGGTGTAACGCTGTTGCCGCCTGCTTTCAGAAAAAAGCTCATCACTGAGAAAAATCAAATATTTTTTCTGGATTTCTTCTCCTCGCAAAGTAAAACCCCAAGCATCTTCAAAAGAGCTAACAAACCAGCAGTTTTTGGTGACAAAATTTTGTATCTCTTGCGGAAAGGCAAGTAAAGTCTCACAGACCAAAAACTGCATCCGTGAATTTCCGATCAGCTTTCCAGCAAATTTTTCTTTAATAATCTCGAGCTCGGCTCTCATAGAAATATATTGTAGGACTAGAGCAATAAACTGGTCAATCCTTTTTACCAAAAGAAAAGCGAGCCTTGCGGCTCGCTCCTCTTCTTAAACCTTTCATTGTCATTCTGAACTTGTTTCAGAATCTTTGAAAGATTTAAGGGTTTGACGACTTTGGTTGAGAAAAGCATTAAATTCCTTGGCTTTGCTTTTCTCGTCGTCATCCCTGCGGTTTACCAATTCCGCTCTCGGTCGGGACCGACCGGTTGCTTTAGAAGTCGGTTTCTGGCTCCTGCTCTCCATAGAACGTATCGTAAACATACGTCCCAAGATAGAAAAGCAAGAAAACCAAGGCTCGAAGTGTGTCTCGTCCTGGATCATGGAGTGTGACGTCCATTACTGGAAAAAAGACCGAGGCAGCATAGTAAAACATCGGGCCGAAAATGGCGGTGTGGTAGAGTTGGCTCGGCTTACGGATTTGCCGAGAGGAAAGGCTTCCTGATCGAAAAGCATTGAACTCTTGCAGGATAGCCAGGACTACTCCAAGCCCCAAGATCGACAGATGCCACCAAACTTCATTGTAGAAACGGTCCGCGGTGTTGTGATTTTGCACTATCACCGCCGCAAACCCTGCGTAAACTGGAAGCCCAACAGTATCTCCCAGTCGAAAGCTCCACCAACGCCGTAGATACCACCTACCCTCGAAGGCCCGCCTCAGGACCATGATGACACCGAAATCGATGACGAAAATGTAGATCGCGACAAGGAACGGGTTCCAGGACCAGATGTCAAACCCAAGACTGGAGAACTCTTCCACCTCTGCACCTCCAAGTGCTCTGAAACCAAAACTGTCAATGTGCGAAACAAAAGCAACTGATTGCTGAGAAAAGCCTTCTCAATTTATCAATTGCCTTTGCAAAGGTGTTTACCGGGTCCAGAGGCGGAGATGCGTGGACCCGGCAGACGTTACTTCGTGAGGGTGAGCTGTTTGAAGACCATCAGCACATGCGGGTGCTGAGTGTCTGGAATCTGTGTGCCGTACTCAGTTAGGTTCACAGCTCCTTTGTACTTGGCGACTGCTTTTGTGAAGTCACCGCCGTACTGATCAACCAATTCACCAAAGTAACGTGCAGAACAGTAGACGTTTTCGAAAGGATCAAAGCGCAGAGCCGGGTCACAGACCTCCGGAAAGGAGCTGAGCTGACCCAGGCCAACGCAAAGATCCTCTCCGCAGGCAACCGGACCGGAATTGAGGATTTCCCAATTTTCGTGCGATTCTCGGATGAAGGAGCAATCCGCACTTTCTGTTCCCCGCGGTACCCAGTGGTAGAAAGAACTCTCCGTGAAGAGAAGCTCCAACCACACTTGGGCAGCATTGGGGTCCTCAAAGTCGTCCAAAACCGGGGTGATCACCTGCGAGAGCATACATCCCTGAACAACGTCTAACTGCGGGATTTGAGCCTCGATGCGAATCGGACTCTGGACAACCGGTGCTGCTGCACCAGCCACCCTAGCATGAGGAGTCGGCACATCCTTGTGCGTGTGAGCGTACGCCCACTTTATTCCAGGCCAAACCACTGCGAACATGGCTAGTGTAACTAGCACGTTCGCCAGGAGCTTGTTTCCCTGCCTGGCTTGTGCCGGACGTGTCCTTGTGGTGGGCATAGGAAACCTCCTTTACCACCCTCCTCCAGAACGTGCCCTATAGTATAGCAATTTCGATCGTAAAAATCAAGTACTATAAGATATTTAACCGTCTCCTCTAGCCTGCTATAATTACTCAATGAAAGAACCTTACAAAAATATTGTTGTTGCCGGAGACGTTGGCGCTGGAACTACTACCCTAGCCAAGGCTCTAGCCAAAGAACTTGGCTGGGAGTTTGAATCGGCGGGAAGTTTTTTTCGTGATTACGCAATCAAAAACAGCATTCCTCTCTGGGACAAAGAATCTGTTCCTGATGAGGTCGACAAAAAAGTGGATGCGGAAATGACCGAAAGATTAAAAACTGGGGAGCACCTAGTTCTTGATACTCACTACGCTGGTTGGTTTACACGAGATGAGCCAAGCGTTTTCAAGATCTTGTTGCTTTGTGATCGACAGATTGCTACAGAGAGGATGCTGAAGAGAAAACACACTCACGAAGAAACCCCAGAAACGATTGAGAAAAGAAGACAAGGTTTGTACGCAAAATTCAAAAAACTCTACAGTGATGAGCCCTACGAAGATCCGAAATTTTATGATTTGGTGATTGATACTGGAAAAAACTCTCCCGCCGAGACTCTCGCGATTACCCTAAAGAATTTTCACTACGTGAAAAAAGATTGGTAGTAATTACTTTAGAAAAGGTACCAAAAGGAGTGCAACGATGTTGATAACCTTAATCATTGGGTTAATTGCCGGTCCAGCGGTGTCTTTAAGTCGCCCTAGCGACGCAAAGATACGGCTATTTAAGAAAGGGTACGAGGAGTAAAGCAACGATGTTGATAACCTTAATCATTGGGTTAATTGCCGGACCCGCCGTATCTTTATAGGGGTCTCCAACTGTATCTCCGGTGACCGCGGCTTTGTGGGCTTCCGAGCCTTTTCCACCGTACTGCCCTTCTTCGATGTATTTCTTGGCATTGTCCCAGGCGGCTCCTCCGTTTGTCATCGAGACGGCGACGAAAACTCCAGTAATTAAAGTTCCAACGAGCAACCCTCCAAGCGCTGCTGCTCCCAGAAAGTAGCCGACCAGTACTGGGGCCACGACTGGAATTAGCGCGGGGACGATCATTTCTTTTTGAGCTGCCGCAGTCACGATAGCAACTGCCCGAGCGTAATCTGGTTTAGCACTCCCTTCCATGATCCCTTTGATTTCTTTGAATTGGCGGCGCACTTCAGTGACCACACTACCAGCCGCTTTGCCAACCGCCTCCATTGCGAGAGCAGCAAAAAAGTAAGGTAGGGCTCCGCCAATGAAAAGTCCGACGAGAACTTTTGGATCGGAAATAGTGAAAGTAACCGTACGACCGGCAGCCAGCAACTCTTCTGAGTAAGCTGCAAACAAAACGAGAGCGGCTAACCCCGCTGAAGCAATCGCATAACCTTTGGTGACAGCTTTGGTAGTGTTGCCAACTGCGTCCAGTGGATCGGTCACCGCTCGGACTGAAGCGGGCAAACCTGCCATCTCGGCGATACCACCAGCATTGTCGGTAATCGGTCCAAAGGCATCAATTGCCACCACAATACCGGTCATAGACAGCATGCTCACTGCCGCAATGGCAATCCCGTAGAGACCAGCGAGATTAAAGGAAACAAGAATAGCGGCGGCAATAAGTAAAATTGGCGCCAGTGTTGATTTCATTGAGACAGCTAGACCAGCGATGACATTGGTCCCGTGTCCAGTGGTTGAAGCTCTCGCGATTGATTTTACTGAAGGAAAACCTTTGGAGGTGTAGTATTCGGTAATAACTACCATTCCTAGGGTCACAATCAAGCCAATGAGAGAAGCATAAAAAAGGCTTTGTGGGTCTGGACCGATCACTGAATCCGTAGAAAGAGCGTACACTTTATTCGCAAAGAAATTGTTCGTCACCCACCAAAAACCAATCGCAGCTAGTATTCCAGAAACAATTAATCCTTGGTACAACGCTCGCATTATCCCAGTCCCGGAAAGCCGAACGAACAACGTACCAATAATTGAGGCAATTATTGAAACTGCTCCCAAGGCGAGTGGGTAAAGAACCACACTTGTGTTACCAGGAAAAACAAGTGAGCCAAGCAACATCGCGGCAATTGAAGTCACTGCATAAGTTTCAAAAAGATCAGCCGCCATCCCCGCATCATCTCCGACATTATCCCCGACATTGTCGGCAATTACCGCCGGATTGCGCGGATCATCCTCCGGAATTCCGGCTTCGACTTTTCCAACTAGATCAGCTCCGACATCAGCTCCTTTGGTAAAAATTCCACCACCCAGGCGAGCAAAAACAGAGATTAAAGAAGAACCAAACCCAAGACCGATGAGAGCTTTGACATCATGGGTGAAATAATAAAATCCAGCCACAGAAAGCAGGGCCAAACCGACGACAAAAAGTCCGGTCACGGCTCCACCTTTGAAAGCAGTATCGAGTGCCGAAGCAAGTCCTTTTTTGGCGGCTTCAGCAGTTCTGACATTAGCTCGCACTGCCACATTCATACCGATAAAGCCCGCTGCGGCAGAAGCGACTGCTCCGACCAGAAAACCAATTCCAGTCACCATTCCCAGTTTCCACCAAATAATGAGGAAAATCAGCAGACCGACCGCGCCAACTACTCTATATTGTCGGTTTAAGTAAGCAGAAGCTCCTTCTTGAATCGCAGTAGCGATCTCCTGCATTTTTTTGTCCCCGGCCGAAAGTCTTAAAACCAAACTGACCAGAACCAGTCCGTAAAGGATGGCAGCGCCTCCGCTAGCCAGAATCCAAAGTAAAGGGTTGTTCATAAACTTTTGCTGTAGCTAACTAAATTGTAAAATAACTTTAATTGGCAGATTGGCTGGTAGTTTATCGAAAAATACACACGTTGACAAGATCCTAAGCAATTATTAATAATGTAGAAAGACGCGCAAGCGTCTGTATCAAGAGCTCCTGAGCGAAGCCAAGTCTGACTTGGCGAAGTCGAAGGACGGCAACCCCACAGGTAGGGTGCCAAAACGATACGCCCGCAAGGGAACTGTCTTTTTTGACACTTTCTTTCGGGAAAGTGTTTTTTTTGTTTTTATAATCTTGGCTTTTAAGGAGGATTATTAAATGTACAAACTTTTTACTTCTGAATCAGTTGCCGCTGGACACCCAGACAAAATTTGTGATCAGGTCTCCGATGCCATTGTTGACGCGGCTCTCAAAAACGATCCTAGCTCAAGAGTCGCCGTCGAAACTTTGGTCACTACCAACCGCATCGTTCTCGCTGGCGAAGTTACAACCAGCAAAAAACTTGACTATGAAGCCCTGGCTCGAAAAGTGGTTCGCGATTTGGGCTATACTGATCCAGAACTTGGCTTTTCCGATCAGGCAGAAGTAGAAGTTTACATCCACGAGCAGTCTAAAGAAATTTCTCATGGGGTTGATCAGGATGGTGCCGGAGATCAAGGTATGATGTTTGGCTTTGCCAACAATGAAACCCCAGAGCTGATGCCGACTCCAATCATCTTGGCACACAAACTAACTGAGAACCTCGACTCTCTAAGAAAAAAGGGAACCTTACCCTATCTTTTGCCAGATGGTAAAAGCGAAGTCACCATTCGCTATGAAGGGTTGAAACCAACCGCAGTTGAGCGAGTCGTTCTTGCCGTAGCGCATAAAAAAGAAATTGCCGAAAAAGAACTTGCCGCCGATCTCTTCAAAGAACTTGTCGTTCCAAGCCTTGAAAAGTTCAAGTTCAGGGTTGACCAGAGCGCTGTCATTATCAATGGTGCTGGGCCTTGGACTAGTCCGGGACCAGCTTCCGATACTGGTTTGACTGGGCGCAAAATTGTCATTGATACTTATGGCGGTTTTGCTCGAGCTGGTGGGGGCGCGTTTAGTGGTAAGGATCCAACCAAAGTCGACCGTTCCGGAGCCTATGCAGCGCGCTTTTTGGCCAAAAACATTGTTGCTGAGAATCTTGCTGATCAGGTCGAAGTCCAAGTCGCCTATGTCATTGGCCAAGCCCAACCAGTGGCTAAAGCAATTGAGACTTTCGGGACCGAAAAGAAAAGTTTAAAGCTGATTGAAGATTTTGCCTGGAATTTGCTTGATTTGGCCGTGCCTCATATTTTGACTAAACTTGATTTACGAAAGCCGATCTACCAAAAAACCGCCTCCTACGGTCATTTTGGCCGGGACCACTTCAGCTGGGAAAAAACTTTTCCCAAGAAAAAGAATTGACAAACGAAACTTTTTAGTAGTAGACTTTTTTAGAAAAGACTGATAGTCAATGCTTTTCCTGCTCCCTAAAACTATGAAAAGATCATCACCTCGTGAAGAATATTCTTTTAACAAGATTATGAAGGCTGGATAGGGGGTGATTAATTGTGACACTACAAGACTACATTAACCTCACTCAAGACTCAATCAACAACTTCTTCAATGGTCTCGGACCAACTTTATCCAACATCGTCGCGGCAATCGTCATCTTCGCCATCGGACTAATTATTGGCTCAATACTAAAAAGAGTTTGGGAAGAAATCAGTAAGGCAGTCAGTCTCGAAAGAAGTCTTTCTGGTTGGGACGCTTACCAAAAACTGACCAAGGCTCATGACGGAGTCGATCTAACTTCCTTTGTCGGAGAGTTGCTTCGCTGGCTATCAGTCATTGTCTTCTTGCTTCCAGCCATCGATGCGCTAGGAATTGCCGGTGGACAAAGTGTACTCTCAGCAGTCATGGGTTACTTGCCAAACGTGGTCGTTGCTAGCTTGTTCTTGGTCGTTGGTTTTGTCATCTCTTGGTTCATTCATCGCTTAGTCATGGTCGCGGGTGTTTTGGTAGACAAAAACCCCTCCCATCTCATTGCTGACGTTGCTGCTTTAGCAGTCATCGTCTTTGCTCTACTTGGGGCTTTACAGCAGCTTGGCTTGGGCGCTGATCTGATCAGATTCTTTGTTTTGGCTGGCTTTGCTGCGACGGCTCTTGCCTTTGGATTGGCTGGTAAAGATACAGCCGCGGAATTGATCAAGAAATTCATGGATCGAGCCAAATAGGAGAAGAATTACTGTGTTAGAAATTATCAAGGAGGACTATGCAAGAGGTAAGTACAGCGGTCGTTGATGCAATCACCGACTCATTGCGAGCAACAGCTCGTTTCTTACCGAACCTGATCGCAGCGATTGTCATCTTCATCATTGGAGTGATTGTGGCTGCAATCTTGAAGAACGCTCTTTTGAGAATTCTCGAGGTTATCAACTTCGAGCGTTGGCTGCACAACACCGGCATTCCCGAAGCCCTGAAACGGGCAGACGCGACTCTTTCAGTCAGTAAACTTTTGGCAGAACTTCTGCGCTGGTTTACGATTCTGATTTTCTTGATTCCAGCTGTCGATCAGCTAGGACTTGGGGCGGTCAATGAAGTTCTCAGTCAGTTGCTTCTCTACATCCCCAACGTTGTGGTCGCCGTGATCATCGTTGCTGTTGGAGCAGTAGCTGCAAAACTGGCACGAGATTTCGTGACAGCGACTGCAACTGGGGTCGGAACTCAACTCTCGGGCGTGATCGGTCAAGTCGCTCAGACCTCAATTTTGGTCTTTGCGGTCCTAGCCGCCCTCACTCAGCTTGGTGTCGCTCCCGACTTGATCAAAATCCTTTTCACCGGCTTTGTTGCTATGCTAGCAATTGCGGGTGGTCTGGCCTTTGGTCTCGGTGGAAAAGATACCGCTGCCGGTGTCTTAGAGACAATACGAAAGAGCTTTCAGGAAAAGAAGTAAAAGGGCAAGAAAGCAAAGTAATTCTCTCTTGTACTGGGGCTTCTTTATGAAGTAAAATTCTTGCTGAAAATGCACGATTATCTGTCCGCCTCTGTCCTGATAAGGAGGCCCTATGTATAAAAACCTGCTCCTTTTGCATCAACTTGAAAAAGAAGACTCCCCTGAGGTTGGGTTCAAGGCCGCACGTTTGGGTGAACTGTCCAGGCAAGGTCTAAAAACTCCCTCTGGCTTTGTCATTGCTTCAGAAGCTTTTTTTGATCTCCTCAAAAATAACAATCTTTACGAAAAATTTGAAAGCCTTTTTAAATCTCTGGACTTTCACCACCATCATGAACTCGAAAGCGCTTCTCTAATTTTTAAAAAGGCTCTTTTGGCTTCCCAACTACCAACTGATTTGGAGGAAAAGCTCAAAAGCGTCTTTTCTTCGTTTTCTCCTGTCTCAAGCCAATTTTTTCTTTCTTTGAGTACAAACAATGAAGCTGTTGCCAGTTTTTTTGAAGAAAAGGAAAAATTTTTCACCGCCAGAAGTCTAAACGTCTTTATCAAAGAATTAAAATCTTCTTGGGCGGACGTCTTTGACCCAAAAGTTATTTTTCTTGCCAAAAGCAAGGAAGTTGACTTTGCAACTCTGACCCCAAGCTTAGTTTTTCAAGCCCTCGCCGCCGCCGATGCCTCGGGGACGATCAAAACAAGGCAAACTTCTCTCGGCAACCTTGTTTCCCTCACCGCCCTCTGGGGTTTGGATACGGACCTTCACAAAAGAGTCGATGAGGCAGACACTTACTTGGTTGACAAAAAAACCTTGGCCATTGTCCGAAAAACCATTGGTCAGCAAAAAATTCAACTCATTCCTGTGAGGGATAGTGTCAAAAAACTGCCAGTACCTTTAGTCTTTTCTAGCCAACAAAAACTTGAGGATCGCCTCATTCAAAAGCTGTGCAAAGACGCAGTAAAAATAGAGAACCACTTTCTTTCTCCCCAAAAAATCCACTGGTTTTTGGTTGACGACAACCTAATGATCGACAGTACCCAGCCTTTAGAGGAAACAGAGAAGATAAACTTCAACTCCGCCCGCTTACTTCTGGAAAATTCTCTACAAGTTCTCGCCAAAGGAAGGGGTCTCTATCCAGGAATTGCAACGGGACCAATTAAATTTTTAAGCTCGAAATTGACTAGTACCAAACCAAACCTGAGCAAAGTAAAAAATGGGGATATAGTTTTTCTCAAAGAGTACTCGAACAAATACTCTCCTCTACTTCGCAAGGCTGCTGGCTTGGTAGTCAGCAAACTTCCAGAAAAAGCCTTTAGCGCTTCTTTAAGAAATCTGGGCAAACCAACTCTGGTTGGAGAAGTAGCGGAAAACTACGCTGGACAAGTCGTTACTCTTGATGGTGGAGAAGGAAAAGTACTGAAAGGTGCTTGGGCTAGGGAGTCCCGGCGCAGTCTTCCCACCCGAGCACAGACAGTCCCAGAACACCGTCGGCTCACCAAAATTTTTGTTAGTACCGGAGAGCCACAACTTGCGCAGGAACTGGCCCAACAAAACTTCGACGGAGTTGGTTTACTGCGCGCCGAGCCAATTTGGACGCAGATCGGTACTCATCCCCAGCTGGTTCTGAGAGAAAAGGGAGAGAAAAAGTTTGTTCGCGCTCTCGCAAACCAGATCGGCAAACTCGCGGCAGCTTTTTCCCCTCGGCCGGTGATCTACCGAGCCAGTGAATTTACTCTCGAGGATTTGCAGGCTCTTCGCGGTAGTCCCAAAGAGCAAGCTTCTGAGAGCTCTCCCCAAGGAGCTGCCTATTTTCTAGCTCATCCAGAGCACTTTGAACTTGAGCTTGAAGCAATCAAGGAGGTACGCAATGGTCTGGGCTTTAAAAACCTTTGGCTCGCGATTCCTCTAGTTCGCAGCGTTGAAGAAATGGAAAAAATCAAAAAACAAGTTTCCGGCATTGGTTTACCTCGTTCTGGCTCTTTCCGCTTGCTGATGATCGCGGAAGTTCCCGCCAACACGGTTCTCATCGATCAATTCTTGGAAACCGGTATTGATGGCCTTGTTGTTGATGTAGCTGATCTTGCTTCTTTGATTTTGGGTAAGACCACTTCACCGGGTTCAAAAACTAGCCCGGCGGTGCTCGATTCTTTAGCTAGATTGATCAAAGAAACCCGCAAAAGAAAGCTCTTTGCTTCGGCTATTCTTCAAGCCGGAGAGCTGAACGAGGAAATCTTGGAAACCCTCGTCCGAGCCGGAGTCTCGGCTGTTTCCGTGCCGCACCCTTACCTGAACCAGGCGGCTTCACTTTTGACTAAAGCTGAAAAGAAAATTGTCACGGGAAAAAACTAGTGCTCTGTGGGCGAGGAAGATGTGGCTTGTCTAGGAGTCGAGCTTTGAGTGCTGTTTGCTTGTCTGTTTTCCTCCCCACCACTTGATCGGAAAAAGATAAACCCAAGACCAAAAAGAATCAGCAGGACAGCTAAAATTGCTACCAAAAGCCCGGTCTTGCCCTGATTTTCGTCGGATTTTTTTTCAGTTGCTAGAACTGCTTGGTCGGTATCTGAACTTGGAGAAAGCGAAGGAGTTTGTTCTTCCATGGGCTAAAAACTTACCATCTTTCTTGGTTGGCTGTCAATCAAATTTCCTGAAGAATAGATTGCAACTTTAGCCTCGATTTGTTATCATGCAAATTTGCGTGGGCCTCTAGCTCAATTGGCGAGAAAGCCAACTGCTTGTCTTTTGAGAGGAATTTTAGCTAAGATTGATTCTAGCGTTAAGAAATTCCTGGAAGAGTAGCGGCCTTTGAAGGAGGATCCTGTTGGGCCTCTAGCTCAATTGGTAGAGCAGCGGCCTTTTAAGCCGCGTGTTCTGGGTTCGAGTCCCAGGAGGCTCACCAGGATCTTCTTTCCTTCGGAAACAAGACAGTCGTTCTGGGTTCGTTTTTAATAAATTGGCAAGAGGCCAAGATCCCAGCGGGCTCACCAAATCCGATTTATATTGATATAGTAAGCAAAAGAAAAAGGCGCCCATTGCTGAACGCCTATTAATAGCGGTCTCTTAGGTCAAAGGGCGTGAGCTTTGAATAACATTAATCTCCCCTAATGCCCTTTCCAGAATTGGGTTGATTTTGTAGGACCAACCCTCGCTGCATGCAGTAGTGACAACTCCAATCTGCTCCCCGGACATAGAATTTGAGAGTGGAGAAGTAACAGCTACAACTATATGAGTACCTCTGTAGAAAAGGTGGTATAACTTCACCTCGCTCTTACTAAATTTAGGTACAAGTGCTTTGTAGGCTGTATCTGCCGAGCTAGACAACATAAACCCAAACGCGACCGCCCTTACCAATTTCATCTTCTGTCCTTTCACCACTAAACTCACCTCAGGTTGGCGAGCCTAATGATGTCTTTGTTGTTTTGATTTGGGAAAAATAATTGGGGAAGAAACTTAAACCAAGGCACGACAAGACCGCCAACTTAGTTGGATGTCTTGCTTTTCTTGATGTTTAAGTTTAAATTCATTGTTTGGAGTTTACCCCAAGAGCACAGTTTTGTCAAAAAGCTGCCATTCTAGCACTTTTGGTGTAAAATTCGAAATATGAAACTTTATCGATTCAGCCCGATTAAAAAATTAGAAAAACTATTTGAAGCAATTAAACACATTCATTTTGAGGCTCACAAACTTTCAAAACAATCCTTCGGCTATTACCTTCCAAATAACGCTGGTAACATTGGTGTGTTTTGTCACTATGACGATGAATATGAAGCTCTGATAAAGATTAGAAAAGACTTAACAAAACCCTCCGATAATCCAAACCAAAAGTACTTCACTTTACTAAAACCAATCGTTATTCCAGCACAAGATGATGTTCCAGAAACTACTTACACCCATCTTTATATTCGAAAACCAGACCCCTATCGCCATCACGTAGGAGATGTTGATTTCTATTTGGAGCCAGAAGAGTACAAAAAACCAAAAGGAGAACTACTTGCTGGTAAGAAAATGAAAGGAGCTAGAGTTTTTGAAAGACCTGATTTGGATATGATTGAACTTTTTGATCCGGACGTTGATGTTCTTGCTTACGTTAGCACTGAAAAGATGTCAGAAGCAGTCAGGGTTAAACTTTCTGAACACACTAAACTATAAAATGATAATTCATATAGCTTTGTTCAAATTCAAACCAGAAATTTCTAACGAAGACATTAATCATGCAATGGTTGAAGTTAGATCATTGAAGGACAAGATTCCTCAAGTTGTTGAGATCTTTGCTGGGGAAAACTTTTCTAAACACTCCAAAGGTTTCACTCATGCAATCGTGGTAAAATTTGCTAGCAGGGAAGATATTGATACCTATCGAGCTCACCCTGACCACAAACCAATAGCAGACAAACTAGATTCTTTAGAGGATGATTCTATAGGAATCGATTTTGAAGTATGAAAAGACTTTTCTTAGCCTCAGTTTTTGCTGAATCAGCAGATAAATTTGTTGATGCATTTCACGATTCCCTTGAGAAAACAACGGTAGCCTTTATTCCCACTGCTGCTGACCCATATGAGGACAAATGGTTTGTTGATGTTGATAGAAAAGCACTGGAAGAGAGAGGTTACTTAGTGCAGGAGGTAGATTTGAAGAAAAAAGGTGAAGGTAACTTGAGAGAAGAAATGGGTAATGCCGGTATAATTTTTGTCTGTGGTGGAAATACTTTCTACCTGCTTGAAAAGGCTAGAGAATCAGGTTTTGATGAGGTTGTAAAAGAGTTTGTTGAAAAAGGGGTTATCTATATTGGATCGAGTGCAGGGTCTGTGCTAGTAGGACCAGACATTGAACCAGTAGCGTGGATGGATGATCCCAGCAAAGCCAAATTAGATTCAACAAAAGGTTTTGGACTAGTAGACTTTGTTGCCCTGCCTCATTTTGGCAACAAGAAGTACATATCAAAATATGAAGAAATAATGGAAAAATATTCAGGAAAATACGATTTGATCAAGCTAACTGATCAAGAAGCAGTTGTTGTGGAGGGTGGGAACCATAGGATCGTATGAAGTCCCTAAAGTGGGTAAAGCAAATATATAGGTTTTTCTGGTAGTCTCTGTCTAAACCCAGCTTCTCGTTTATCAACTGGAAAGTTAAGCCAAGGATCCATCCATCTTTTCCCCATTCTACATAAATAATGTCCTTCAGGGTATTTCTTAGACCTTCTCAGAAAGACCATTTCCCCTTCCTTGTAAATTCTCTTTCTTAGTTTGGGTTTGATGTAATTGTATTCGTACCTCAACCCTTGGTTTGCGAGTACTTCAACGATTTCACGACAATAGAAACCTGTGTTCTGAGACTTTTTCTCACCCTCTCTAAACAGACTTAAAGCACTTTGATAACCAATTTCTAAGATTGAGGCAACACAAGCTACGCCACAACCAAAGTCGTCTTCCTGTTTTATTGGTTTCATAAAGGGATTGTAAGATTTATATATTTATTAACAAGAAGTAAAAAGCTGCCATTCTAGCATTTTAATTATCAGCCGCTCAACTAGACAACCAAGAAAGCTTTCGGCTAAACTTAGGTGAATGAAGCTAGCACCGAAACTGGTCCGCATTTTAGGTTTTTCAGAAGAAAGCGAAAGCAACAAATTCCTCTATCTGATCTGCATCATTTATCTTGTGGCTCTGAGCCTTTTCATGCTTTGGCATCGCATGTGGTTTTCCCCGGATCAATTTCTGATTGCAGCGGTGGTAGCAGCGCTTATTTTGGGAAAATTTGGTCAGTTTGTCAAAGATTGGGTGCCTTTCGTTCTCCTCTTTCTTGGCTATGAGGCCCTGCGTGGCCTCGCCCCGATTCTCAACAAAAACGTTCACATCACTGAAATGATCCAAGCTGACAAATTTATCTTTGGTTTTTTACCCACGATCAGACTCCAAGAGCTTCTTTTCTACCCGGGCCAGCCACAATGGTACGACTTTGTGGCGATCATTCTCTACATGTCCCACTTCATCATGCCCATGGTAACAGCCTTTGTTTTTTGGCTGCTTGATAAAAAAACCTTCCGGGAGTTTACTTGGGCACTGATCATTCTTTCTTTCGCTGGTTTTATCACCTATGTACTCTATCCAGCCATGCCACCTTGGCTGGCTGCCAACCAAGGCTACCTACCCCCCTTGGAAAAAATTATGGACGCCACTATCGCCAACCTCGCCAACCCTATTGCTCTACCAACCGTTTACAAGCTTTTCCGAGGCGATGAGGTCGCCGCCATGCCTTCGTTACACGCTGCCTACCCAATTTTAATCGCTCTTTTCTTTGTGCGTAAATTTCGCCTCTCCGCCCTTTTGACTGTCCCCTATGTAGCGACCGTTTGGTTTGCGGTAGTTTACCTCGGAGAGCACTACGTCATTGACGTTATCTTTGGAGCGCTCTACGCCCTGATCGTCTTTTTGCTTGTCACAAAGAAAGACTACTTACTGTCTAAGCTAAGGGTACTAAAAAACGAAACAAGAGCCGAGACTAGCAAAGCTCAGACTTGAAATTTAACTATTAGCCAAAATTTTGTTATGATTGAAACTGTGATAGAAGATCACGCTCCTGCCAAACACTTCAACAGCATCCGTTTCGCGGTCGCTGGTCTGATTCATGTCTTCACAACTCAGAGAAACTTTCGCTTGCAGTCCATTTTGGGATTGTTGACTATTCTTCTCGCCCTCTTGTTTGACTTTGACCGAGTCGAGTGGATCATTCTTCTTTTGACCATTGGGCTAGTTTTAACCGCCGAAATTGCCAACACTGTTTTGGAAACATTAGTTGACCTTTCGGTCACTCGCCTTCACCCCAAAGCAAAAATTGCCAAGGACTTGGCCGCCGCCGCTGTACTGATCATTGCCGTTTTTGCTGCCTTCATTGGCGCTTTTCTTTTTTGGCCCCACTTTTGGACTTTGCTCTGCAGCCTTTAGAACTCGGAAACGTTTTCCAGTATTTCTACTCGTTTGACTTTGTTCTCTGCCGCAAACTCCATGGCGACTACATCTATTCTTTCAGACTCTGGTAGTCCGGGGTGGAGAGCTCGAAAATACTCCGCGGTTTTGATGATTGAGGAAAGCTTCCTTTTTCCCACCGCCTCTTCCGGCAAACCAAATTCTGCACTCCAACGCGCCTTGACTTCAACAAAAACAAGGCAATCTTCTTTGCTAGCAACAATATCGATTTCTCCAAAACGGGAGTGAAAATTGCGCGCGATCACTTTGTAACCCTTCTTCGTAAGAAATTTGCTTGCCAGATCCTCAGCGAATTTGCCTGTGCTAGTTTTGGACATTGGCAGATAGCTCTGGTTCTGATAAATAGGCCCTGAGGTCGAAACTAAGACGGTGAACCGAGGAAAGGGAGTGTTTTTGGAGAGCCTCTTGGTGGAATTTGGTCCCATAACCTTTGTTTTTCCCAAAACCGTAGTCTGGAAAACTTCTGTGGAGTTTTCTCAACAAGCGGTCACGGTAAACTTTGGCAATGATCGAAGCAGCAGCAATTGAAGCTGAAAGCCTGTCCCCATGAATAATCGGCAACTGTTTTTCTTTTCGAATCCGCTTGATATAAAAAGCATCGACCAGAAAAA
Source organism: bacterium (assembly GCA_030704665.1). NCBI lineage: Bacteria > bacterium. The sequence goes on from JAUYID010000009.1 coordinate 618,579, forward strand.
AATCAGGGACAACCTTTAACGACTGGACTGAGAGACGGAAGGATTTTTGGGCGGCTTTGCCAATTCCAAAACGGTTGATGTAGTCAACTTCGACAACCCCAATGGCTGTTGCCGCTGCACTGGCATAAATTTCTTTGGCGAGCTCCTCTCGAAGTTTGGAATTAATAATTTTTGAATCAAAAAGTTCTCTGGGGAATTGACAAAATTTGGGGAAAACAACCGCTGCACTGACAACTGGTCCAGCCCAAGCACCACGTCCCACTTCATCCACACCAGCAACAAATTCAAAACCTTTTTCCCAAAGAGATTGTTCGTGCTGCCAATTCGCAGCTCCGGGCATAAAATTAGACTCCTAGTGCGGCTTTTCCAGTCAGCTTGCGCAGATAAAAAAGTTTAGCTCTTTTTACTTTTGGTGTTTTCTTGACGGTGATTTTGGCGATTGTTGGGCTCCCGACCGGCCAAATTCTTTCGACACCAACTCCATCGCTAGCAATTTTTCGGACCGTAAAGGTCTTGGAATTACCTTCACCGCGCATTGAGATGACAGTTCCTTCAAAACTTTGAATTCTTTCTTTGCCACCCTCTTTAACTTTGGCGTCGACTCGGATACGATTGCCGACTGCAAACTGTGTTTGTTCCATATTCGGTTGCCTATTCTAAGCTAGGGGTAGATTTTTGTCAAATCTAAACTCCGCCAACCAAGAGCGAGAAAAGAACTACAAAAACCAAAAGACTTAAGGCGAGATATTCCCAAATTATTTTCGAATTTAAATTTCTTTCCTCAAGGTGATGAAAAATTCCAAAAGCAAAGTAGAGGGCTGAAATTGCAATAATCAGAACTGATTTTAAGGCTCTGGCCGGAACAATGTAGGCAGCCACCAAAAGCCCAAGGATTGAAATTGTCAAAAAACTGTATTGGACGACTCTTTTTGACATCTAAATTAATTTTCCTTTCGAAGTCACCAAAATACTGACGATCAATATCCCAATAACAATAGCATGAACCAGAGAATGGCTACCAGAACGTCTCACTCCCTTGCGATAGATAATAAAGGAATCAACCAGAAAGACACTAAAAAGGCTGAACAAAAGGAGGAGCTCAGCTTTCGCCGCCCAGGGAAGACCATCTAGTTTTTGCAAAACCCCGACTCCAGCGCTGAAAGATCCAGAAACCTTGGTGACAGCGGCGGCAGTGCTTTCTTTCACTTTGCCAGAATTTTTGTTGTTTAAAATCACTTTGTCAGAAACTGACTGAGGAGTAGCTTTCGGTATTACTTCTCCAGAGCCAGTTGAAGAACTGACAGCGGTTGAACGGGCGAAGAGTTGAACCACCAAGGTAGTTTGTTCTCCTTGCAAACTTCCATTAACCACCGCAACTCCAATTTCAGTGTAATTTTTGTTGAGCAAATTTTCTTTGTGTGAAGGACTATTCATCCAGCCTTGGACAACACCTTCTGAGGTTTGAAAATCACGGGCGAGATTTTCCCCGGCTGCACTGTATTTGTAGCCGACAATATCAAAAAAATGCCAAGGGGAAGTTCCGTCGGGAGCAAAATGAGCCCAGTAATCTTTTGCAAACATATCCGCCGCTTTTTTTTGGGCGGCTTGGTCTAGCAGGGCGCTTTCTTTCAAGCCTCTGACTCCGTTGCTTATTCTCTGCTCGTTGGTCAAACTAATAACTTCATTTTGGTAAATATTGGTGGCAAAGCCCAAAACGCGAATTTCACCCGCACTTAAATTGGACAGAAACTGAGTTCCAACCACGAGACCTGTAGCTAGAAATAAAGAGAAGTGACGGATCAGCAAAGGGTGGTTCTCGTTGCGCTGGTGTGGGATAAGCAGTTGAGCTAAAGTTTCACCAAACCCAAATTTTTTTCTTCTCCAGGCAAGCATACGTTTATTATAAGTTTAATAAGGGCGAGAGGCAATCGTTTCTGCGCAGTAAAACAGGCTTGGGTCGGTCAACTTAGTTATTTTTCCCAACAATCGGAAATGTGAATATCGACTTTGATAGGAACTTCTTTGAGGAGTTTTTGCCCACCTTCAACCATTTTCTCTTCAACTATCTTTGCCACCTCATCAACAATGTCTTCCCTAGCCTCAACGACAATTTCATCATGCACCGTGTGAATCATGTAGGCATCAAGCTTTCTGTCCTTAATTTCTTTGTACATGTAGACCAAAGCGTATTTGGTAATATCGGCACTGGTTCCTTGAATTGGGGTATTTTTTCCCTGTCGCTCAATCGAACCAAGAAGTCTTTGATACTCCGGATCGGTTTTGTCGGGAAGAGTAAACCGTCGTTTTCTTCCCCCAAGGGTTCGGACGTAGCCAACTCGAATTGACTCTCGACCAACCCGATCCATCCAACGCTTGACTCCTTTGTAGGTACTAAAATAAACATCAAGAAGTTTTTTTGACTCATCCACCGAGAGACCAATTTGGCTACTCAAGGAAGCCGGTCCTCGTCCGTACATCAGACCGAAATTGATTGATTTAGCTTGGAATCTCTTGTCCTTATCAACTTGGTCCTGAGGAATACGAAACATTTGGGAGGCGGTCAGAGTGTGAAGGTCGACGTCTTTACGAAAAGCCTCCAAAAAAACCGGGTCCTCGCTGACCTCGGCCATGATTCTCAATTCAATTTGTGAGTAATCGGCTGTAATCAATTTGTAACCTTCAGTGGCGATAAAACAGCTTCTGAAGCCACTATCAGCTGGTATTTGTTGGAGGTTTGGGTTGTTGCAAGCAAATCGACCAGTGTCAGCTCCCAGCTGAATGAAATCAGGGTGAAGACGGTTGGTGACGGGGTTAATTTTCTCTAGAATCGATTCTCCAAAGGCAGTGATCAATTTTTCGTGAGCTCGATACTCGCGAATCTTTTTTGCCAAAGGGTGGGCGGTTTTCTGCAAAGTTGCATCCGAAGTATTGGGAAGATCAACCCCGATTTTTTTGAAAATCGCCAAGAGCTGTATCGGGCTATCCAGGTTGACTGTATCCTCAACATTACCAAAAAGATCAACTTGAGAATAAGGGCTGAGATGGCGCAACTCGTCCTGGATTTCTTTGTTGATCTTGTCTCTTTTTTCCTCAAGCTCGGCGATATGGGCGCGCCATTTTTTCTGATCAATGAGTGAGCCTCTCAATTCCATTTCCGCTACTACTGGAATGACACTAAACTCCAGTTTTGCAGTTTCAATCAGATCTTCCTGCTGGAGTGCTTTGGTTTGCTTACGAAAAATTTCGTGGAGAATTTGGGCATCTCGCGCCGCGTAAAGAAGCTGTTCTCCTGAAAAATTACCTCTTAGAGAGGGGTTGGCTGGATCAATAAAACTTTCTCTGATCGTTTTGTCGAGTTTGACACCAGCGTATTTTTCAGCCAGAGTCTTCAAAGAAATCTCCCGAGAAACACCGTTGGTCAAAATGCGCTCGGCCAGCATCGTATCAAACATCAGGCCTAGGCTAATTCCGGATTGGACTTTCAACATAGCGTAGTCAAACTTGGCGTTTTGTGCGAGTTTCAAGGGCCGATCTGCTTCGAGCACGGTTTTTAGCGGGGAAAGATCGACTTTGGAACAATCAATTACGTAAGCGTGCTCCGGTGTAGCGATTTGTACGAGTAACAACTTAGAACGAAAAGGGTCGAGCAAAGTTCCTTCCGTATCCAAACCAATGACTTGCTGCTTCTCGAGTTCCGGGATGATTTTCAGCAGCTCTTCTTGGGTTTTAATAAAATCAAATTTAGTTTCGGTCAGAGTTTCCATTTAGGACAGCTTTTCTTTTAAGAGCTCCGCTGCTAAACCCGGGTCTGCTTTTCCTTTAGCTTGCCTCATCACTTGGCCTAGCAAAAAGCTAAAACTCGCAGTTTTTCCAGCTTTAAAATCGTCAACTGCTTTTTGGTTTGTTTTCAATGTTGAGACAACGATATCTGCAAGCTCTTCTTTATTACCCAGGGTAGACAGATCTTCCTCTTCAACGATCTTTCTGGGCATCTCGCCGCTGACAAACATTTTTTCCAAAACCTCTTTGGCAGAGGCGGCAGTGATACTTCCATTATCAATCATGAAGAGTAGTTCGACAAGAGCGGCCGGCTCGAAACTGATTGAGGAAAGGTCTTTCCCTGAATTTTTCAAGTTCCTAGCTATTTCCCCATTCATCCAATTAGCAACAATCTTGGCTCGACTGGATTCTATTTTCTCCTCTTTATTAGCCCGTGCATAGTCTTTAACCGCTTGCTCAAACCAATCTGCCTGCTCAAAACTCTCCGTCAGCAGACTCGCGTCGTAGTCAGACAAAGCGTAAGCCTCGACAAAGCGTGCTTTTTTTTCTGCCGGCATCTCAGGCAGTTGGCGACGAATTTTTTCTACATAATCTTTTGAAAAGGTAAGCGGTGGCAAATCTGGTTCGGGAAAATAGCGGTAGTCAGGGGAACCTTCTTTGCTGCGCTGGGATTTAGTTTCACCGCTTGTCTCGTCCCAACCCCGTGTTTCTTGACTTATTTTTTCTCCTTTTTCAAGCAGTTTCAGCTGCCTTGAAATCTCAAAGAAGAGGGCTTTCTCCAAATAACTAAAGGAGTTTATGTTCTTGATTTCGACTTTTGTCCCGTATTCTTTTTGCCCTTTTGGGCGCAAGGAAATATTGGCATCGAAGCGCATGCCTGCTTTTTCCATATCGGCATCAGCTACTCCCAAATAGCGCAGGGTCTGATGCAATGTTTTCGCATAAAGTTTTGCTTCCTCCGGTGAAGATAGATCTGGCTCAGTCACAATCTCAAGCAGCGGCACTCCACAACGGTTGAAATCGACCAAACTTGCTTTTTCCCCATCAACAGTCGCATGGGTCAGTTTACCGGTGTCTTCTTCCATATGAGCTCGGTTAATGCGAATTTTTTTGTTGTTAACAAGAAACCAACCATTGATGGAGATGGGCAACTCGAGTTGAGAAATTTGAAAACCTTTAGCAAGGTCTGGATAAAAATAGTTCTTGCGGTCAAACCTGCTTAAGAGATTGATCTGACAATTGAGGGCCAAACCAATTTTTACTGCGCTCTCAATTGCCTTTTCATTGATGACTGGCAACGCACCCGGAAGACCCAAACAAACCGGACAAGTGTGGCTGTTGGGAGTATTTCCAAAGTACTGTGCCGAAGTTCGACAAAACATCTTCGACTCTGTTTTGAGCTGAACATGTGTTTCCAAACCAATGACAATATCGTATTCCTTCATAGAGACGCTCCAAGGACAAGCAACCCAGCTTTGATCTTTTCCGCGGTTGCAGCTGCCTCAACTACTGGCATTTCAAAATTCAGGTTGTGAACCATTTCGTTACGCACTTTGTGCGCAAACCAAACTTGGTCGTATATCTCACGTTTGTATTTAAAAATCTCGCGCGCGAGCTTCAACCTTTCGCCGGTCGCAGTTAGTCCCGGATAGAGGCGGTCGAGAGCATAATCAAGAACTTTATCAGCTTCGAGGACAGCTTGTCTTCTCGAAGAAGGGTTGTTGGCCGCTAAAAGATCTTCAATGTTCTTCCACCGACCCTTGAGAACCTCTTGATCATAGGTTGACAAATAGCCTCTTTTTACAACTGCCGCTTTTGATTTCAGAAAATCAAAAAATCCCATTTTTTTATTCAAGCTCCGGCTTTTGTTTGTAATAAGCTGTTTCTTGTTCAAAGGCGTGAGCCAGTTTCAGTATTTTTTCCTCTTCCCAGTGGGCCGCCTGCAGCTGTAAACCTACCGGCAGGCCAGAGGTAAAGCCGGCTGGGACTGAAAGGGCTGGAATTCCAACTAAATTCGCGGTTACAGTGTAGATATCGGCCAGATACATACTCAGCGGGTCGTGGCTTCTCTCTCCAAATTTAAACGGCAAAACCGGGCTAGTCGGGCCTGCAATGATGTCAACCTTTTTGAAAACTTCTTGGAACTGCTCAAAAAGGACTCGACGCACTTTGGCAGCTTTGAGATAATAGGCATCATAATAACCCGAGGAAAGGGCATAAGTTCCGAGCATAATCCGGCGCTTTACTTCCGGACCAAAATTCTCTCGCCCTTTTCCAAAACGAATTCCGTCGTAACGAGCCATGTTGGCACTGACCTCAGAAGGCATGATCAAATAATAAATTCCAATCGCTTCCTTAGTTGCAGGTAGACTAACTTCCACTAGATCAGCGCCCAATTTTTCTATTTTTTTCAAAGCCGACTCAACGACATTTTTTACTTCAGTCTGCAAACCCTCCCCGAAAAATTCTTTTGGAACACCCACTTTCAAACCTTTAATTGAGGAAGCAAGATTTTTGCTGAAATCAGGTAGTTGTTTTTTCGCGCTTGTTGAATCGTACTTGTCATAACCACCGATTATGTTTAGCACCAGTGCTGCATCCTCAACAGTTTTCGTGATTGGTCCCACTTGGTCGAGCGAAGAAGCCATTGCTAGGACTCCATATCGGCTCACTCGTCCGTAGGTTGGTTTAAGCCCAACCAAGTTACAAAACGATGCTGGCTGACGAATACTACCACCGGTGTCTGTCCCAAGCGCAAAAACTGCCTGCTCTGTTGCAACAGCCGCCGCCGAGCCTCCACTTGACCCTCCTGGAACTTTCTCAAAATCCCAAGGATTGACTGTTTTACCCAAAGCTGAGTTTTCGGTTGAACCACCCATGGCAAACTCATCCAAATTTGTTTTTCCAAGCAAAACTGCGTGCACTTGCTCCAGTCGTGCGTAAGCAGTTGAGTTGTAAACCGGAATATAGTCTTCAAGAATTTTGGAGGCAGCAGTGGTCCGGATACCCTTGGTACTGATGATGTCTTTGACTGCAGCTGGAACACCGGTTAACCAACAAACTAGACCCTTATCCTTGCGAAGTTGGTCTGCCTTTTTGGCTTGTTCTAGGGCCAGCTCCTCGCTAACAGTCAAATAAGCCCCAATTTTTTTATCGAGCTTGGAAATTTTTTCCAGATGGTCTTTGGTGATTTCCAACGAGGTGAAGTCTCTTTTGTTTAAACCTTCTTCGACTTGTTTGATTGTCAAATTGGTTAAATTACTCATTCTAAAGTACCGCTTTTACTTTGAAAAAGCCGTTGTGGGTCTCCTTGGAGTTTGCTAAAGCTTCTTCTTGGGTTAAACCAGGCTCCACCTCATCTTCAGCTAAAATATCCTCTAAGCCGGTTATATTGGTTATCGGTTCTATCTTGTTCGTGTCTACCTTTTTTAACTCACCCATATTGTAATCAATCACTTCGGAGAGTTGCTGGGTGTAAAGCTCAATTTCTTTTTCCGAAAGGGAAAGACTAGCCAGTTTAGCTACGTGTTTTACATCTTCTTGACTAATTTTTTCCATTTTACTGGCCTACCTCCATTGCTCGTAGAGCTTTGACTCTTTCTTCGATCGGTGGATGGGTGTTGAACAAACTGGCAAACCAACCGACTCCCCCACCGTGACCACCCTTCAAGGGGTTGACGATATAAAGATGGGCTGTACCTTTGTTGGCCACTTCAAGGGGTTCTTTGTCGCCAGAGATTTTGAGCAAGGCTTTGGCTAATCCCTCAGGATAGCGAGTCAGCAAAACCCCACTACTATCCGCCAAAAACTCCCTACGCCGGGAAATTGCCAGTTGAATCACTTGCGCGATTAGAGGGGAGAGAAGGGCCAAAATGATACCGACGACAAACAAGATAGCACCGACTCCGTTTCTTTCATCGTTGTTTCGGTGCTGACCCAACCAAGTCATTCTGAAAAAGACATCGGCAAGCAAAGCGACCAAACCGACCAGTATCGTCACTACTGCCATCAAACGGGTGTCATAGTTGCCGACGTGAGACAGCTCGTGGGCCGCCACACCTTCAAGTTCTAGCTTATCAAGTTTTTGCAAAATTCCAGTAGTAAAACAAAGCACTGCATGCTTTGGATCCCTCCCAGTTGCAAAGGCATTGGGAGCGCTGTCCTCAATGGTGTAAATCTTCGGTTTTGGCAGCCCGGCAGCAATGCAGAGGTTTTCCACCACTCGATAAAGCTCGCGGTTGTTTTTCTCATCAACCGGGGTAGCCGCCGAAAGAGCTAGGATGATCTTGTCCGACCAGTAGTAGGAGGCAAAATTCATCACCCCAGCGATGATTAAAAAGATTCCGGTGAAGCCCAAGGCAGTTGGGTTGTCATAGCCCAAAGCTCGAGTCAATACAAAAGCGACAGCAACCACAAAAGTGGTAAAGAAAAGCATCAAAACCCAAGTTTTGCGTTTGTTGTTATCAATTTGATTGTAGGCGGTCAGAATTTGAGCCATAATCTATACCTGCCCCTGTATATTTGGCCAGCAATTTAACCTCTTAGATCTATATTTCAGAACTTGACTGCAACAGGCTTCTTCTCTTCTTCAGAAGCTGCAAAGAATTCGGTGGTCTTAAATCCAAAGACCCCGGCGATTAGGACAGTTGGGAAAACTTGTGTCTTGGTGTTGTAATCAAGTACATTAGCGTTGTAGAACTGTCGGCTGGCAGCAATTTTCGTTTCTGTGTCTGAGAGTTCTTGCTGTAGTTCTTTAAAATTCTCAGAGGCCTTTAGTTCTGGGTAAGCCTCAGCGACGGCAAAAAGAGATTTCAAAGCTCCGGTCAACATGTTGCTTGCTTCCCCTGCCTCTTTGGGATTACCCGCACTCATCAAAGCACTTCTTGCTTTGGTTACATTTTCAAAAACTTCCTTTTCGTGCTTGGCGTAACCCTTCACGGTTTCAAGCAAATTAGGAATAAGGTCTGTTCTTCTTTTGAGCTGAACATCAATACCGCTATAGCTTTCAGTAACCCTGTTTCTGGCTACAATCAGGCTGTTGTAAGTCATCCAAAGAAAACCAACAACCAGTACTAAAACCCCTAAAATTATGTACGTAGTTAGCATTTCTTCCTCCTTAATTGAAGTTAAGCTATTTTATCCTTTTGAGTATACGCTTTATTTCAGGTAGTGACAAGGTGTTTATGATGTCTCCCTTTTCGCACCAACCGCGCCTAGCGACAGAAACTCCATATTCCATCAAGTTTAAGTGCGAGCTGTGGTGAGCATCGGTATCAATTGAAAATTTGACTCCGCTGTCCTTAGCCAACCTCACTAGGTTGTCAGGAAGATCCAGACGATTGGGAAAAGCGTTGATTTCAATGATTTTTCCCAGCTCCTGCGCCTTTTTAAAAATTATTTCCCATTCAGCCTCGATTCCTTCCCTTTCGAGAAGCATTCTTGCAGTTGGGTGACAGAGAATGTTCACCAGCGGGTGCTCCAAAGCAGTAATAATCCTTTCGGTCATTTCTTCTTTGGATTGGCGAAAAGCAGAATGAATAGAAACGAGAATGACCTCATGCATCTCCAAAATTGAATCAGGAACTTGTAGCGTCATATCAGCATTTATGTTTACTTCGAGTCCAGAAATTACTCTTATTCCTTTCACTGAACTATTTACCTGTTCTATTTCTTCAATACGTTTTTTAAAGTCAAGTAAATTTGGATAAGAATGATCTGACATAACCAGATACTCTCTGCCTAGTTCTTTGGCCTTTTTGGCCATAATTTCAATTACTTCTCGACCATCACTCCAAGTTGAGTGGCTATGTAAATCCCCTTTTATATCTTGCAATTCAACTAATTTTGGCAGTTTGTGTTCAAGCGCGGCTTCAATCTCACCTTGATCTTCTCGCAGTTCTGGAGCTGGGTAGTCCATTCCAAGCAAGTGGTAAACTTCTTCTTCTTTGGTGAACTTGTGCAGTTCGCCGGTTTTTACCTCTTTCGTACCGTTATCGGAAACCGAGTAGCCTTTTTTGAGAGCCAAGGAACGCACTTTTATATTGTGATTTTTTCCACCCGTAAAGTGCTGCAAAAGGTTCCCATAAAGCTCAGGTGGTTGGACCATGAGATCAACTCGGATACCGTTTTTTAAAGCAATAGTGCTAGTTTTATCTCCTGCCTCAACAACATGGGAGATGCCTGGTGTTTTGGCAAAATGAGCAACTACTTCTTCTGGTTTATTTGAGGCTACCGAAATATCAATATCTCCAACTGTAGCTAGCCTACGTCTTAAACTGCCGAGAGTATGGGCCTCTTTTACCGAAGAGTGTTTTTTCAAATGCTCGATGACACCCTTAGCTATTTCCCCGGCCACCGGAAGAAGAATTCGATCACTCTTGCGTTTGTACTCCTCAACTCCCCGAAGAAGGTTGGCCAAGGATTTGCCGCTAAACTCTTTCACGAGTTTGTCTTTTTTAATTTTTTCTTCCAAATCATTGATGTCTTCGACCTTTGCTTCGGCTATTTTGAGCGCAGTTTTTGGCCCAACTCCCGGAATCTTTAGAAACTCAAAGAGGTTAGGTGGAACACCTTTGGAAACTTGCTCAAAGTGCTTGACTTTTCCCGTACTGAAAAGTTCATTGAGATAGCCGCGCAAACTTTTCCCCAAACCTGGGACATCATCGAGCTGAGCGGTTTCCCAAAGGTCCTTGATCTCAGAATTGGTATGCTCCACACTATCAGCCGCCAAATCATAAGCCCGAATTTGGAAAGAATTCATATTTTTGATTTGATAGACAGCAGAAATATTGCGAAAAAGATCAGCAACTTCTTTGTTGGAAAAATTGTAGGACATTTAAATTGATTTTAACAAAAGTTGAAGAGGAAATCCCGCGCAGTCGTCGCAAGTTGTTGTGCGCAACATGTAACGACCACGCGGCTCTCCTTCCCCTGCCTATCTCACCCGTTTATGGAGCTCTTCGTCGACACGGACAGCTCCATTCTCGTCAGTGTAGAACAAACGCACGAAAGGCACCCCAGACTCCCTGATTCTATCCCCTCCCCGCTCGTGGCGTTCAACTACAGTAGCCACACCAACCACCTCAGCTCCTTCTCCTCGTACTATTTCTGCGGTATAGAGCAAGGAAGAGGCGGTTGTGACCGTATCTTCGATCAAGACGACCCGACAACCGGGACGCAAAAGTGGTCCGCCGTCGTCAGCCACCGAAGCCGAGATCGTCTTCTCTTCCTTAAGACCGTGGGTTTTACTCTCTCGACGCACGAAAAAGCTGGGAATGACCGCACCCATGTCACGAGCCGCAGCAGTAAGTGCGGCGGTAACTGGAATTGCCCCTGACTCTTTACCACCGACGGCGTCTGGCCGCATCCTTATCACCGCTGGGGCTAGCAGTTTGCCAATGCTTGAGGCAAAGTTTGGGTGCAGACTGAGCAGTCGCAGGTTGCAGTAATAGTTGCTTTCTACCGCAGTCAAGCGAATTGGACTGTCGTGGTGGCTAATCGCAAACCTCTGAATGCTCTCCCGCAACATCTCGACTTCAAAAGCATCAACTCCCCACTGAATCGGCATTTCACTCTCTCCTCAATAAGGCAAGGTTGCCTCCTCCTCAGGTCGACGAACCGAGAGATACCAAAGCCGCGTGGGCACTTCTGATCCTCTCGATCTCCGACGAGTAGAACTCCGCCGCCCGCGCTGCCGCCTCGGCGAAATTCGCCGGGTCCGCCTTGAACTGGTCGCTCAGGTAGGCGTAGAGCACAGCGCTGCTCACATTGACGACGAAGTCAGCAGGTAGGTCAGTACTGAACGCGCCCTCGACCGCTCTCTCAAGGTCGCCTCCTTGCGCACCGACACCAGGGATAAGGAACGGCAGTTGTGGTGCAATCTTGCGAACCTGCGCCAACTCCTCCGGATAGGTCGCCCCGACCACTAGACCACAGTTGCCGGTACCATTCCACCCAGTGGCAACCTTGTGAGCTACCACCTGATAGAGTGGCACGATCTGCTGACCAGGTATCTTCTGCTCGACTCCTGAAATCAGAGAATCCCCGGTGAGAATGCAGGGTAGGTCCTGGAATTCGGGCGCTCCTGGGTTGGTTGTGCGGCAGAGCACGTAGAAGCCACGGTCATCGCAGTCTGTAAAGACTTGTCCCGCGCCCTTCCACCCCAGGTAGTTGTGGAGAGTAACGGCATCGAAACCGAGCTGGCCGAAGAGGGCTTCGACGTAGGCCCTGTTGGTATTGCCGATGTCGCCACGTTTGGCGTCGCCGATAATTGGCATCTCTGAATCGAGGCGGTGAATCTCGTCGATAACAGACTTCAGCGTTGGCCAACCAGATTCTCCGAGGGCCTCGAAGAAGGCGACGTTGACCTTGAAGACTGCTGCGTGACGAACAGTCGCACGGACGATCCTGAGACAGAAGTCGCCAACACTGACTCCCTCAGGGATCTTCTTCGTGTCAGGATCAACCCCAACACAGAGACGTTTGCCAACCTCCGCTTTGGCTGCCAGTTTCTGAAGATAACTACTCACTGTCTTCCAAACTCCTACTAGCCGCTTACGCAGCTGCCTACCGATCAACTATTCAGTTGTCGTGTTCACAAAGGATTATACAAACAGACTATGAGATAAAAAAGAGGGGAAATTTGTTTAAATGGCGGGCCCGACCGGGTTCGAACCGGCGATCTCCTCTTCGACAGAGAGGCATGTTAACCGCTACACCACGGGCCCACTAAGTTAAATGGCAAAACTTTCTTAAACTTTTAACGAACGGGCGAGCTCTTCACTGGTGCAGAGTGCGAAACGAGCTACACCAGAGGCCCTTGCAAGGTGCCTAGTTTAACAAATCGTCAACCGTCAGTCAATTTACCTAGTTGACAAGGTCTTGAATTTTATGTTTACTAAAAGACAGCACGAAAGAACAGAAGTTTGTTTTTGCCCACGGTCCTTTTTCTGCCAAGTCAGCCCAACTTAAATTTTAACTATTCTCGGAGGTATTAAAACGTATGGATTTGATGAAGTTTTTTAAGGAAAGACAGTCTGCTTTAGCTTCAGGTCTGGCCGCAATTATCATTATCGTGGTTGGGATTTTTCTCTTCAATGCTAATACAGGCAAAATCACGGACAAAGAAAAAACTCCGGAAACAACCAGTACCAAAACTGAAAACAAATCAAACTCAAACCAAGAAGGAAACCGAGATGGGAAAGGCAAAAAAACTGTCACTTATCATGTCAATTCTGGCGACAGTCTTTCTTCTATTGCCAAGAGTTTCTACGGTGACGGTAACAAATGGACTCTCCTCGCCAAGACCAACAAACTAGCCAATCCAAGTGTAATTCACGTGGGAAATGTTTTGACTATCCCCAGCGCTTCAGCAGCAATAGCAGCAGTGCCACAAACCTACACCGTGGTCCGCGGTGACAATCTTTGGGATCTGGCAAGCCGCTTCTATGGAAGTGGTTACCAATGGTTCAAGATTCGCGATGCCAACAAAGACAAGGTTGGGACCCTAGCCAACGGTCGACCTCTGATCACACCCGGTCTGGCTCTGAAAATTCCCGCTAACTGATATTCTAGTTGAAGCTAGAAGCAAAAAGCTGTAAACTTGTTAGAGACTTTTAATCTAGCGAGGCTAGTTCAGCGTCTGCGGGAGTAGTTCAGCGGTAGGCTAGTCTAAAGACTGGTCCTACCGCTTCCTACTCACGCAAACCTTGTCTGCGGGAGTAGTTCAGCGGTAGAATGCTTCCTTCCCAAGGAAGAGGTCGCCGGTTCGAATCCGGTCTCCCGCTCCAAGGCTCCTTGATCAAAATGAAAGAATCTGCTCAAACTGAAATAGTGATCTTAGGAGGCGGCTTTGGCGGTGTGATCACTGCCAAATACTTACTGCGCAAACTTCTTTCTGGCTTTCACATTACCTTAGTGGACAAACACGAATATCAGGATTTCCACGCTGATCTTTATGAAGTTGCTAGTTCCTGGATCGAGGAAGACCATCGTGGCAAACACGATTATCACGATATAGTTGGAACTGTCAGCTTACCTTACAAGGACATTTTCTCTGACAACAAAAATATCACAACCTTGGCTGATGAAGTAGTTGAAATTGACTTAAAGAGACGGAAAGTTAAACTCTCTTCGGAGAAAATTCTTGACTATAATTATTTAGTAGTGGCTCTTGGTTCGGAATCGAATTTTTTTGGAATCCCAAACCTAGAGGAACATTCCTTTGCCCTCAAATCAGTCGATGATGCCATGAATCTTCGTAACGAGATCGAAGAAAGGTTTTTTGATCCCAACCCCGAACTTAATATTCTCATCGGTGGTGGGGGTTTTACTGGAGTTGAACTGGCAGCAGAACTGACCAATTTTATTGGTAAAATCTGCAAAAATAAGAACCTGCCTCAAACCGGTGTCACAATCACTATTCTTGAGGCAACTGAGGGCCTTCTCGGAGGTGCAGAAGACTGGTCGAAAAAACTAACTCAAAAGCGTCTGGAAAAACTTGGTGTCAAGGTCAGGCTAAATTCACCAATTAAAAACGTAACAAAAACCCATGTGGAACTTGCTAACCAAGAAAAGCTTAGTTACGACATTCTGGTTTGGACTGCCGGAGTGAAGGGAAATCACATTTTAGCCAAAACCGAAGGCTTTGAGATCACAAAAATGGGTTCAATTGTGGTTGATAAGTATCTGAAAGCAAAAAATCTCGACAATGTTTTCGCTCTCGGGGATGCAGCAACTTATTTTGAAGAAAACAGCAAACCTGCTCCCCCAACTGCCCAAAAGGCAATCCACGAGGGCAAACTAGTTGCCAGCAACTTAGCAAACCAACTTCTTGATTACCCACTACTGCCTTACAAAAGCAAAAAACCTACTTTTATGATTCCTTTGGGTGGGAAATACGCACTTGGAAAAATCGGTCCGGTGAAATTCACAGGTTTGGCTGGTTGGATCGTCCGAGAACTCATTGCTTTACGCTATTTTTCTACTATCTTACCTTTCTCAGTAGCCTTTGACCTTTGGCTTGATGGCGTCCGGGTCTTTGAACGTAATGACAGCTAAGGTATAATGTTCCCACTTAAAAACCTAATTTAACTGTGATATTATCCCGATGTAGGAACCTGAGATTCAGAACCCTGCGTCGTCAACTCTTGCCGATGTAGCTCAGTGGTAGAGCAACGCTTTCGTAAAGCGTGGGTCAGAGGTTCAAATCCTCTCATCGGCTCCAAGGCTCAAATGAAGAAAAGAAGTGCCATTCCTCAATACACCTATCGTCAGTCCTCCAAGGCTGAAGAAAAAATCATTTATCAACGCATTGCCCTAGTTTGCGCCGCTACTCTAGTAATTCTTTTGATTATTTACTTCTGGGGACTGAGTTTTATTAATGTCTTGAGTTTACTTGGAGGTAGTGGTAGTACCTCTACAACTGAGTCGAAGACGAACAATCAGTTTGTCGTTCCCCTCCACAAACCAGAATTTAACCCTTTGCAATCCCCTACCAATACTCAAAAAATTGACGTCACCGGTACCACAACTCCGGATGCCCAACTCAGCATCAGTATCAACGGAAAAGAGTTGGGAGAAACACAAACAGCCGACAAAAGTGGCTACTTTAAATTTTCCTCTGTTTCACTCCGAGATGGCATCAACCAAATCAAGGTAACTGCCACTGATTCAAGCGCTACTGTAGAAAGCGCAAGTATCAATGTTGTACTAGACACAACTGCTCCCAATCTTTCAATTGGCAAACCGGCAAACAACGAGAGCTTTGATGAGGGGACGAAAACAGTCACGGTCTCAGGAACCACCTCTGATCCTGATGGTCTGGTTTATATAAACTCTATTCAAGCAATTCTAAACCCAAAAACAGGTAATTTTAGCTACAAGCTAGCTGTGACAACCGGACAAAATCAGATTGAAATAAAAGCTTCTGATGCAGCGGGAAATAGTGTTACTCAAAAAAGAACGATCACTGTCCAGAGTTCAACTTCTACCCCGACGGGCTACTACGAGCCTTAGTCAAGAAAACCCCAAAGGCCAAAAGCAACCAAAACTGGGCTGAAAGATCGTTCTTAAAAAAAGGTACATCTACCAAACCGTGGGTGTAGATGACCACAAAGCTTGCACAGAGAAAAATCCGCAAGAAAACCCCTTCCCTATATCTAAGAAGCTCAAAAACCAGAAGCAAAGTGACCCACAAAAAGGCCAGCAAACCAACCAAACCAATCTGAGTCCAAAAATTTAGGAAAATATTGTGAGGATACTCATTTTTCTCTCGATTACAAGTAGCATATTTCGGATACTCAAGGCGGAAAGCATCTAAGCCACTGCCTTGTAGGGGTCTGTCAGCCAATAATTTCTTAGTCCCGTCCCAAAAACACAATCTTGATTCGACAGAATTTCGTATTTTTCCTTCCGGCAAAAGGAGGTTTAAGTTTAAAAAGAAAGTCGCGATGCCAACAAACAAGAAAACTGTGACCGCCAAATAAATTTTAGGAAAGCGGTTTTTGCGAAAAATTGCTTTCCCGAAAATCCAATAGAGAAATAGGAACAAGCCGGCAAGCGGCAGCGCCAACAAAGCTCCTCTTGATCCTGAAACCCAAATACCCAGAAAAAGGTTCGGCACAATGATGAGGAGCACTTTCCAAAGTGACGACTTGTGAAACCTCTTAAACTCAAGAAAAAACCAACCTACAGTCAAGGGAACAAGCGGCCCGACAAACAAGCCCACTGCGTTCGAAGTGGTGTAAACTGCGCTGACACGATCGCGCAGCAGCTCTTGAGGAGCAAAAGGGTTGGACTGGCTTAGCCACTGCCAAACCGAAAGCCCCGCAACCCAAGTCGCGGCCAAAACCAAACCCAAAAGAAAAAGCCGAAACTTCTTGGTCAAGAGGAGATAATCAAGGCTGACCAGATAGAGAAAAAAACCTTCAAGAAAGTAGGCTTTAAATACCCCCAAACCGCCTCGTAAATCAGCTGAAATCAGCGCTCCAACCAAAGCTGACAAGAGGAAGACCCCGAGAGGCAGAAATATAGGCCCTTGAAGCCTCTGTAAGAGCTTCTGCCAACTGTCGGTTCCGGCAGACATCTCTTTGTACTTCCAAACGATCCAAGAAACGAAGGTGGCCAAAATAAAAACTTCCAACAAAGTAAAAGGTAGTGGAGAAAAAGTCTGACAAAAATCAAAGTTTTTGCACCGCACGATGTAGAGCGGCAAAGAAAGTGAGGTAAAAAATAAAAGCCACTTAGTTGTCTTCATTGGCGGATTTAAAGAAGGTTGTTAAAAAAACCACCATCAAAAGCAAAATGATCAACTCGGTCACACCAGTCAGTACTGCAGCAGTATTATAGCCAAATTTTGGGACAAAATAATAATTGGCTACAAAATTAAAAAGAGCCGCAAAACCGTAAATTAGCGGCAACAACTTTTCTTTTTTGAGAATGATAAACAATCCAAAGCCTAGGCTAGTGACAAAAAATAGAGGTAGTGATAGAGCCAAAATTCGAAACGACACAACTGCCTCTGGGTAGTTACCGAAAATAGGGATGAGATAGCCTGCAGAAAGATAGCTAACTAAAAGTGCAAGTACCCCAAGCCCCAAAACTGACCAGAATATTTTTGTAGCTAAATTTTTCAGATTGTGCTGATCCTGCTTGGTTCTTTCAATCAAAACAGGAAAAACAGAGTTTATGACAAAACTTGGAAAAGAAATGACAAAGTCAAAAATCCGGTAGGCCAAACCGTAAATCGCCACGGCATCTTTTCCATTTTGCCCCAATGTAGGCTGATAACTAGCCAAAGCGACAACTTGTTTATCAATGTTGGCTGTGATTTGAGAAAACAAAGCCGACAAACCAAGAGGCCAAGAAATCATTAGGAGCGATTTCCAGTAGTTGGTTTCAAATCTTAAACCGGGCCGAACGTAGCTTCTCACCAACACCAAAGCGACAAGTGCTTTGACTAGATTGGCTAGCAAATAAATCACAATAATCAAAAAGACACTGGCCTGAACAATTGCCAAAAATCCGACCAAAGTAAGCAAAAATATGTTGCCAAGAAAGTCAGCTAAAACAGAATAATCAAAGCGCCGAAAAGCCTGAAAAATGGCGTTAGTAGAAAAAGACACACTCTGCGCCAAAACTACAAAAATTCCGATAATAATCCCAAGCTTCACGGCTGAGCCGTGACTAGTGAAAGAAAGACCCGCCAAAGCAATAAAAACAGCTATCAAGGCCAAACCGAGGCGCAAAGACAAAAGATTTTCGAAGCTTGACTGCCTTTTCTCTGGGTTTTCGATTATTTCTCGAACGAAAATACTGTTGAGGCCAAAATCGGCAACTAGCGTAAAGATTGAGATGTAGGAGGTGATTGTCACATAATCAGCCCAGGTACTTCTACCCAACTGTCTGGTCAGCAAAACAACAACTGCTAAATTGAGCAGACCCGCCAACAAACGCCCACTCGCTTGGACAAAAGTGTCGTAGGCGATTTTTAGAGGTAACTTCATTTGAAGGATTTTAGCAAAAAATTGATAATCAATCAAAAGGACTTTTAAACGAAAAAAGGGCGAAAATTACTACATAATTGCTTGTTTTAGATAGAAGAAATCTAGCAGAAGACCTATAACAAGTGCTAAAAGGTCACTACTTCTTGTCAGGCTTTATATTGGTGGACGTGAGAGGTCTCGAACCTCTGACCTTTCGGATGTGAACCGAACGCTCTGACCACTGAGCTACACGTCCAATCAAAATTGGGCAGCTGTAAACGAAACGTCTGCTTCTAAAAAACCCTTCTCAAAAGAGCAGAACTGCTTTCTCATTTACAACTTCACTAAATAGCCAAGTCAAGGCCAATTTTAGCAAACTCGTGCTTGCATAGCAATGTGAGAACCCCTATACTAAAATTCTATCTATGCAAGAATCAAAAGCCTCATTCTGGGGTTATTTTGTTGACGTAATCGAAACTGTTGTGGTTGCGGCGGCCATTTTCGTCATCATCTATCTTTTCCTTCTCCAACCCCACCAGGTCAAGGGTGCCTCAATGGAACCCAACTTTCATGATGGAGAGTACATCCTTACTGACAAAATCACTTACCGCTTTAGTGATCCAAAAAGAGGCGATGTCATCATCTTCAAATCTCCAACCAACACGGATTTGGATTTTATAAAAAGAATCATTGCTCTTCCAGGAGAAAAAATCGAACTCAGAGACGGGCGCATAATGATTTACAACAAAGACCATCCGGATGGTTTTACTCTTGATGAAACCTATCAAACAACCAAACCAACCAAAACCGAAAAAGATGGCTTCCTCAAAGAAGGGGTTCCCACTGAAGTGCAGACGGGTAGTTATATCGTCTTTGGTGACAATCGCCTGGAAAGCTACGACTCAAGAAGTTGGGGTCAAGTTCCAAAGGGAAATATTATCGGCAAAGCTTGGCTGCGCTACTGGCCTTTGAACAAGTTGAGTTTTGTTAAACACGTGAATTACTAATCTTGCCTGATTAGTTTCTGATAGACTTGGTTCAACTCTTCGTCGTTTTTGAAAAAAAGAAGAACTCGACCACCCCGAGAGGAACGCAAAAGTTTAGTTTTGAGCCCGGTCGTAGAAGAAATTTCCTCTTCCATCTTCGCAACTTCAGGGCTGTGTTGATACTCTCGCCTCGTTCGCGGCTTGATATCTGCGCTGGATTTCATCCTCCGAACCATTTCTTCAGTAGCTCGAACTCCCAGGCTTTCTCTGAGAATTTCCTTATACGCCGTGATCATCAAGTTTATATCTTCTAAACCCAAAACTGCCTTTGCATGACCTTCAGTGATTGCACTGGAGAGAATTCCATCTTTGATCGCATCCGGCAAATCTAGTAATCTAAGTGTATTTGAAATATAAGGACCGCTTTTTCCGACTCTCTGACCAATTTCAGTTGCAGTCAGACCAAATTCCTCAATCAGTCTTTGGTAGGCTTGAGCTCTTTCCATGGGGTTGAGATCAACTCTTTGGACATTTTCGACAATTGCCATCTCGAGCATACCCTGTGGGGTTGTTTCTTTGATAATGACCGGAACTGTATTTATTCCAGCTAGTTTGGAAGCCCGCCAGCGCCTTTCACCGGCAATAATCTGGTACCCCGCCGGGGTTTTGGCTACAATGATTGGTTCGAGTAAACCATGCTCGCGAATTGATTCGGCTAGTTCGACTAGACTGTCAGGTGAGATTTGTCCTCTGGGTTGGAGTGGGTTTGGTTGTAGAGAGTCAACTTCTATGTGGACTGCATCTGCGGAAATAACTTCTTCAGGCATTTTTTCCCCTTTCGAAAGATATTTTTAAAGAAAAGTGAAGTTTAGCGAACTTCAACAACAGCTTTACCGAGTTTCGTTTTGATTTGAACAGAACCGTCGGTCTTGGCAAAAAGTGTGTGGTCTCGGCCAACACCTACGCCTACACCTCCATGAAACTTGCTTCCTCGTTGTCGAACGATGATTTGTCCGGTTTTGATTGCGGAACCACCGGAAATTTTGAAACCAAGTCTTTTTCCGGCAACGTTTCCTTTTTGTTTAGCTTTTGAACCACCGGCTTTTTTGTGTGCCATAACTTAAAAACAACCTCAGCTTTCTATAAATTTCTAGTTTTTAAGATACATCGCGCGCATAATAAATTTTTGGTTTTTTCGAAAACGATTTTAGCGCGATATAATTCTTATTTACCCTTCTGGTCGATATAACTTTCCTTTCCTAATTTTATCTCTTCAATTTTAATTGTGGTTTGATCCTGACGGTGCCCAGCCCGACGATGCTGACCAGTTTTTGCTTTGTAAGTAAAGATTTTTACTTTCTTGGCTTTTCCGTGCTCAAGGACGGTACCAACAACACTAGCTTCAACCAGGGGTTGGCCGATTTTGACTTTGTCTTCCTCGACTAGAAGTAAAACTTGATCAAGATCGATTTTTTTATTTTCCTCACCAATTTTGGCAGCAACACTGATAGAGTCGCCCTCTGCGACTCTGAATTGTTTGCCACCAACTTTTATTACTGCGTATTTCATTTTTGCTACAGGACTCTAAAAACTCGGTGCAGAGCACGCTTGTCTGGCCATAATAATATAGGCTCCTTTCCACAATGTCAACTAGCGCTCTTTGTATCAACGCTGCTGCCGGGAAACAACTAAGACAGACTCGACTAAACCAAGCATTGCAAAAACCGAAACGAGAGAACTTCCTCCGAAAGAGACTAGTGGCAAAGTAATTCCGGTGATCGGCAGCAAGCCGAGATTCATGCCAACGTTGATAAAAAGCTGAGTCATAAGGGTGACTACCACACCAACGATTATTAAAGATCCTTCCGTTTGGTGGAGGTGGGTCAGACTAGATAAGAGACGGTGGATCAAAAAGGCAAAGAGGCCAAGCAAGAGAAGTACCCCCAAAAAACCTAGCTCCTCAGCCATAGTCGCAAAAATAAAATCAGTTTTTTGTTCAGGCAAGAAATTTAAGTGGCTTTGGGTACCTCGTCCCAAGCCCCGACCAAACAACTGACCACTCCCAACTGCGATAATTGCCTGAACTAAGTTGTAACCCCGTCCCAAAGGATCAGAGGTCGGGTTCAGGAAACTTTCCAATCTTGATTTTTGATAATCCTTAAGAAATTGCCAAACCAAGGGAAAACTAATTAAAGGCAGTAAAATGACAGTAAAAATAAAGAAGAAATTTGCCCCCGAAACAAAGACAAGGGCAAACCAGATGAAACCAAGAATGGCAGCGCTCCCCAAATCTGGCTGATTAAAAATTAGTGCTAGCGGCAGCAAAACCACAAATAAGGAAATGAGAAAATAGCGCAGGCGTTGGGGCGGGTAACGAGTGAAAAGATAACTTAGGAAAAGAATCATGATTGGCTTGGCAAACTCAGAAGCTTGAATTGTGACAAATTTGAGGTCAATCCAACGTACCGAACCTCGCGTTTCAACCCCGATCAGATAAGTAACCAGTAGCAAGACAAGCAAAAAAAGGTAGAGAAAAAAAGAGTAGCGAACAAAAACTCGATAGTCCGAAAGAGCGAAAAAGAAAAAGACTCCTAAACCGATCAAAGCGTAAATCAATTGTCGAGTGAAGTAACTCCAATCAGTTCCGGTTTGACTCACTGAGGTACTGAAAATCATCAACAAACTCAAGGAAACCAAAAGAAGAGCCGGGAGTAGAATCAACCAATCGATTTTCAACAGAGATTTTAGCATTGGGAGTATTTTAGCAACAGCAAAAGGGAGTTAGAAGCCCACAGTCGGTAAAGATCATGGGCTTCTCCTCCTCTCCAGTTCGACCTTGTTTTAAGACACTGCTAGCGGCAGTCTCTGTATCCAATCGATGTCCGGGTGGCAAACTTCAGAACCGGCCGGTCCTTTGTAGAGAATCCGCTTCCAAACTTCCTCGAACGGCAATTTGAGAAGGAAGCAGTAACCGGCTATCGGTCCAATCAGAAGATCACAGTTGCAGACTGAGTCGATGAGTTCGATTGCCTCTGGGTCGTAGCGTCCCTTCCAAGCCATACGACAGAGCCAGACGCTGGCTGCGATTGGGTCAGGGAAGAGAGGGACCTGAAGACCCCTGTGTCCGAGTAGAACTACCCCCAAACCTTGGTAGAGTTCTTCCTCGCTATCAGCGAGGAAAACCGTCACCGGGGCTTCGTACTGTGCTAGGTCTCCTCCCACATCACTCTGGTCCTTGTCTAAGAAACGCGCCACTTGACCTCCCCACACGATTTGTTCTGGTTGGATTATACAGAAAAGAGGCAAGCTAGTCTTTTTTGATAGAAATTTCTGAACCTTGAAGCAACTCTTTGGCCAGAGTTTGTTGTTTGATAAAGTCTTCAAATTCGGCTGGCCAGTTCGGGAGAGTCACTGTAACCAAAGCGTTTAATTGCGTACCAGCCGCTTTTCGGGCGTCTTGAATCTGGCGAATGAGATCGCGGACTTCACCCTCTGTTTTTAGCTCAGGGGTAATGGCTGTGTCCAAAGTAACCTCGCTTTCCTTTAGCTTGGGATCGCTAACTACTTGTTTAACGTTAACCTCACCGCAAATCAACTTTTCAATTTCTTCACCAAGTTTTTCTCCACCGTAGCTCAATTTTGCCAACGGTTGTCTGACCTTGATGTTTTCTGCTTTTCTGGCAGCGTGTGCCAAACTTGCAATCTCCAGTGCTCTGGCCATTTCCTTTTCAAGATCTTTGTCAGCTTTGTAACCCATTTCCGGCCAGGGAGTGAGATGAACAGATTCTTGCCCAGTTAAATCCTTGAACATTGCTTCTGTCATGAACGGAATCATTGGAGAAAGAACTTTTGTATAAGCAACAAGGATATAAAATAGCGTTTCATAAGCATCATTTTTGTCTTTGCCCTCCGGAGCTGTCGGACCAACTCGATCACGGATGCGGCGGACGTACCAATTTGAAAGTTGATTCACAACAAAATCTTCGGCTTCGGCAACCGCAGCATCTGGTTGATACTTCTCCAAGGACTCCTGAATCTTCTCAACGCTTCCTGTAAGTTTCGACAAAATCCATTTATCAAGAACACTCTCCGGGTCAAAACCCTCCTCACTCGGCTCCCATTTATCCAGTGAGGCGTAATTCATAAAGAAAGCGAAAACGTTCCAAAAGCGAATGTGAAAATAGCGCCGGATCTCATCAGCCACGTGATAGCCAAAATTGACGTTGTTTTCAGGATTAGTGCGCAGATAGAGCCAGCGCATGACGTCAACTCCCATTTTTTCCGCTGCCTCATCAAACCAAATCGCGTTTCCCTTACTCTTGTGCATTCCCTCACCTTTTTCGTCACGAACCGATCCGTGTCCTAGCAAAGTCTTGAACGGGGCTATATTTTCCAATGCAGTGGATAGGGCTATTAACGAGTAAAACCAGTTCTTAAATTGCCCAGCAAATTCCTCAGTAATAAAATCAGCTGGAAACCATTCTTCCCAGTGTTTTTTGTCAGTGAAATAATTCAAGGTTGAAAAAGGCACGATTCCCGCGTCCAGCCAAGGGTTCCCTACATCTGGGATTCGTGAGCTAAGCTGACCGCATTTTGTACATTTAATTTTCACTTGGTCGATCCAGGGTCGATGGGGACTATTGCCCTCAAACTCTCGCCAACCCTCAACTACTTTTTCTTTCAACTCTTCTTTAGAGCCAATGACATCGAAATTTCCACATTCGGCACATTCCCAGATTGGCAAGGCGAGACCCCAATAACGTTTCTTGCTTATTAACCAGTCGTGCAAGTTGTTGAGCCAATCAAGCTCGCGCTCATAGCCCCATTTCGGAATCCAGTTGATGTCTTTGATCACCCCCTTCATCATCTCGCGATAAGTTTTCTTCGTCTTGGGATCATCACGATCAACGGCAATGTACCACTCGTCCACTACCCGCCAGACCAACTCCGTCTTGCAGCGCCAACAAGTCGGATAACGGTGTTTGTAGTTCTCTGTCTTGAAAAGAAATTTCCCGCCCTCCTTCTTTTCGAGATACTCGATAATTAATTCTGGGTGTTTCTTTGCATTCTGACCAGAGAACTCTCCGAGTCCTTCAATATAGCTTGCATCTTCTTCAATAAGAGGTATTAGCAACTCTGGATAAGCCTTAAGATTCATCAAAATCTTAAAGTCCTCGGTTCCAGCACCTGGAGCAATATGAACCAAACCTGTTCCCTCTTCTTCTGTAACTAAATCTGGTGCATCAATAACATGATGGAAAATTCTTGCTGTTTCTTCTTCCTTTGACTTACTCTTTACCTTTGAAACTATTGGTAATTCTTCAAAAGGCCACTCATATTGGTGTCCTCCTGAGCTTAATTTATCGCCACCTAAACCAGAATCTACGACCTTTGCATCTTTTCCAAAAACCCTTTCAACCGCAGAGCTCATTACCCAATAACCATCTTCATTAATTTCAACCAAAGAATATTCTTTTTCTGGATGGACAGCCAAAAAGACATTACCCGGAATTGTCCATGGAGTTGTTGTCCACGCCAACAAGTATTGCTTTATTTTTCTGTCGCCCTTAATTGAGATCGGTTGGAATTCTCCACCTGTAAGTATGGGTGCTCTGACAAAGACTGATTTGTGAACTACTTCTTTATACTCCTCAGTCAAAATTTCGTGTTGAGAAATGGCGGTTCCGCAACGCGGACACCAGGGAACAGAATCGCGACCTTTGTAGAGCCAGCCTTTGTCGTGAACGGTTTTCAGATAATGCCAGATAGAATAGTTGTTTTCGTCAGAAGAGGTATGGTAAGAATGCTCCCAGTCCATGAAATAACCCAAACGCTCGCTTTGTTCTGTCTGGACCGCGGCGTATTTTTTGACCCGTTCCTTGCAGAGGTTAACAAACTTCGCGATTGAGTCAAAGACACTGCCAGGAACTAGGTTTTCTATGTCTTTCTTGGTGTGTAGCTCAAGCTCTTTTTCGACCTCAACCTCAACCCAAAGCCCCTGCTCATCAAAACCGTTTTGAAATCTTTGCCTTTTCCCAAGCATATTGTGGAAACGCTGCCAGAGATCCTTGTAGGTTCTGCCCCAAGCGTGGTGGACCCCCATTGGATTGTTGGCGGTGATGGGTCCGTCAATGAAGGAAAAGGTTTCTTTCGAATCTTTGTTTCTTTCGAGATATTTTTTTAGGATTTTGTTCTTTTCCCAATAGTTGGCTATCTTTCTTTCCAACTCTGGAAAATCGACCTGGCTGTTTACTTGCTTAAACATGTGGCTAGAATTAAACCAAAAAATCGCTCTTCTTACAAGCGATTTTTGGCTCTAGTTAGTTTTAGGTAAATAATTCCTGCCCCAAAACTGGGGCGTCGGGTAGCTGAACTGCTACCAAGACTAGCCTTCCTCTGGTTGGTTCTTACGTGCCCTTGCCTGTCCACCTTTACGACCAATCTTGGAGTAGAAAGCTTGACCGTGTTTGATGCGAACTGTCTCGCCACCTTTTTCACCTATCTTTGAGAAAAAATCAGGGCCATAGGTGTCTTTTGTCGATTGCCCACCCTTTCTACCAATCTCTGAGTAAAAAGAAGGGCCATACTTATTCTTGACTGCCAAACCACCCCGGCGGCCTGCCTCCTCGGTTGTGATTGCCATCTAACTTTCACCCCCTTTCAAGAGATAAGTTATAGTGGTTTTATCCAAATACCTTACATTAATGATGTAACATATTGTTGAATCTCTGTCAAGGTCTTGCTTAGAAGCATTCTTAACTTTCTGAAAGCTGCCCTTGCAGCAATGGATTTCTTTAGTGTAGTATGTAGAGCAAGTCATGGATACCGCTGAGACGAAACCAATTTTCACTCTCTCCGTCGCTGCCGAAATATTAGGAGTCCACCCTCGAACCCTGATGATTTATGAAAATGAGGGTCTGGCAATTCCGGCGAGGACGAAAACAAATCGTCGCCGCTACAGCCAGAAAGACCTGCGTAGTTTGCAATTTATCCGCTTTCTTACCAATAAAAAAGGTGTCAATCTTGCTGGTGTAAAGGCAATACTGCAAATGATCAAACTCGGAAGTGAAAAGGGTCTCGATCTGCAGAAAAAAATCTTCCCCGATTTTGTTGAATCCAAAACTCTTTTCTGATCACACCGCTTGCTTGTTGATTTCTAAATTCAATAGTGATAGTCTCACTGTAGTGTTTAGTTAGCTCAATATTCTAAAGAAATAATAATTATTCCACAGAACTCCCGTAAGCCCTCGCGGGAGTTCTTTCGTTAATTTACTTTTTTAAAGACGCTTTGATGAACGAACTAAAAAGTGGATGAGCCTTCAAAGGTCTACTTTGGAATTCGGGGTGGAACTGTGTTCCCACAAAAAAGGAATGATCGGCTAGCTCAACGATCTCAACTAGCTTTCCGTTAACACTCGTACCTGCAACTAGTAAGCCGACCTCCTCAAGATCTTCTCGATAAGCGTTGTTAAACTCATAACGATGACGGTGACGCTCACGGATTAGCTCAGATCCGTAAGCACGACGGGTGATTGTTCCGGCCCGAAGTTTACAGGGATAGGAACCAAGCCTCATTGTTCCTCCGTATTCCCGACCGATGAGCAGTTTTTCCTGCTCCGGCATGATGTGGATCACTGGATCAGGGGTTTTCGGATCAACCTCGGCGGTATGGGCTTTCTCAAGTTTGAGTAAGTGCCGCGCCACTTCGATTGTGGCCATATGCATTCCGTAACAAAGACCAAGGTAGGGGGTCTTCCTTTCGCGGGCAAATTGAACTGCTCGGATCATCCCTTCTACTCCCCGCCCACCAAAACCGCCAGGAACGCAAATACCGTCCATATTCGCGAGAACTTTTTCAGAATCTTTCTTTTCTAGCTCATCGCTATCGATCCAATTTAACTTAACTTTTACTCCGTTTTCCCAACCGGCGTGTTTCATCGCCTCAATCACCGAAACATAGACATCAGAAAGTTGGAAGTCTCCGGTAGCAAAATATTTTCCCACCACCCCAATGTTGACTTCCTTTTTTAATTTGTGAATCGAATCAAGCAGGCTGCCCCATTCCTTCAAATCTTTTTTGCTTGTACCTAGACCAAATTTTTCCAAAATACGATCGCCCATATGTTGTGATTGTAGGGTCAAGGGAACTTGATAAATCGTCGAAACATCTGGATTGGAAATGACATCCTCGGGCGCCACGTTGCAAAACAAGGCCAATCTTTCCTTGCGGCGTCGATCTATGGGCAGCTCGGAACGGCCAACAACAATATCTGGTTGTATTCCTAGTGCATTCAGAGCTCGTACTGACATCTGGACTGGTTTACTCTTCATCTCGCCCAAATGGCTGGGGATTGGTAAATAGGCGACGTGAATTTGAAGAATATCCTTTGGGTGCTTGAGGCGCATGATACGAGAAGCTTCAAAAAAGAGTGTGTTCTGATACTCTCCGACGGTTCCTCCGAGCTCAACGAGGACTATATCAGCTTCTCGAACCTTTCCGGCAGCATAGAGGCGACGAATGATTTCGTCAGTCACATGAGGAATAGCTTCGACATCCTCACCATCATACTCAAAGGCTCGCTCTTTGCGCAGCACTTCTTGATAGACCTGGCCGGTGGTGATGTAATTGGCCCGAGTAAGAGAGGTACCGAGAAACCTTTCGTAGTGACCCAAGTCCTGATCAGTTTCAATCCCATCGTCGGTAACAAAAACTTCACCATGCTCTTGCGGTCGAATCGTTCCGGCATCAACATTCAAATACATATCGATTTTGACCGGAGAAACCTTGTAGCCCTTGGACTGGAGAATCAAGGCTAAAGAAGCGGTGGTGATACCCTTCCCAATTCCGGAAATCACACCACCAGAAACAAAGATGAATTTCGTAGTTTTTGCCATTAAACGTCATTCTCAGCTTAACTGAGAATCTT
The DNA here is from genome assembly GCA_030704665.1 of bacterium. Classification (NCBI taxonomy): domain Bacteria; species bacterium. The sequence continues at coordinate 646,755 of JAUYID010000009.1, forward strand.
CTCTAAAGATCCTCGTTTTCACGAGGATGACAAGTTGTAATTCTAGGTCTGGGAGACTTAACTCACAAAAATGCCCCTTCTGGTTTTCGGGGAAAACTTTTGGGGCCCACCATTATCTTAACAAACAGCAAGCAAGCGGTGTCAAGATGTTAAAGCGCTTCAATCTTCAACTACCAAGCTCTGAAGTAGTTCTTTCGCGGCTTTATACTCTAATGAATTCACAAACTCTTGTTTTGAAATTGTTTCTTTAAAGCTCATCTCAAAGCTAAAGTTAACCGGACCAGTAGGATCTTTCGTTTTCAACGGTATTACATTATCCAACACACACGACCATTCTTTTGAGCTAGCTAAATAACTAGTTTTGACTTGGTTTTCGGAAGAACTTCCAGTAAACCGCAGGTAAAGGTTTTGATTGTTCACCTTGATTTTTTCGCTGCTTACAATAAGGTTAGCGGGTGGTTTGGTATCCTCTGGACAAGCACCACCAATTCCTCCTGGAATTTCTGAAATTTCAATCAGAAATCCATTTGACCCAGTAATAGTATAATAATGCCCAGAATTTTCGTTTTTCGAGTCGTCTTCTTTTAACAACCAAGTTTCTGGAGCCTTAAAGGTTAACATATGTGTTTTTCCTTTTTTAGTTGAGTGATCAAAAAGACTGTCGTAGAGCTTTATTATTCTTTCAACTGTCTTGGTAGAAGGAAGTATCTTCTCAGCTGAAGAACTAGCTTGCTTAGCGCTATTGGAAGCGGTGTTGATCGGAGTGTTGGTTGTATTGGGATTTTTGGATTGCTGGTCGAGGTAGTACCAAGCCCCAGCTACAACCAAAGCAAGGATAATAGCTACGGCTACAACTGCCAGAGTAACTCGTTTCAAACTAAAACTGCTCGTTGCTTTTAAAGGGGATTGAATCAGCGTTGCCATAAAAATTTTCAGATTCAGCTAAAACTAATGAGCTGAACTGGTAGCTGGCTGAGCACTTTTTGAAGCTGAGTTTGTCGCTTGTTTGATGGAAGCACCTTTGTCTTCTTGGTTGACCACGTTCCAGGTGTACCAGAAAAGTGCTCCACCGATCAAAGCAGCGATGACCGCAATGACAGCGGTCGTGATCAGTGTCTTTTTGAGATCAAGCTTTTTTGAAGAAGCCGTTTGTGGCGGAGAAGTTGGCGACGGAGTGGTAATTTCTTCAGGCATTGGCTTTATTATCTAAAATATAGAGGTTTGTGTCAAGCTTACTGAGTTTCGAGAGCTTGAATTCTCTCTTCGTGTCCTTGCAGTCTTTCATCGTAGCGATTGACAGCATTATTCAAAGTTCTTTCAATTCGATTCAAAATCTCTTCCATTCTATCTGTATCGTCCTTAAGTGCAACAACTGGAAGAATATTTTCCTCTACAACTTCTCCTACCAACTTAACTAATTCTTTTTTGTCTTGTGTGTTCATTTTGACTTAAAGCTAGTATCGTAAATACTCTTACTTTCACCAATATATTTCCTTTTCCAATTACTCATTACCCTTTTTATTTCGTCCTCAAGCATCTTCTTCAATTTTTCACGTTCTGGAATACTCATGGGAACTTATTTAACTAAAAAAGGTACTTTCTGTCAATTAAGAAATTTTGCTAGAGGATTACTTTCTAAAATTGTCATGCTGAACTAGGTTCAGCATCTAGATCCTGAACTGAATTCAGGACGACCTTTCTTACCTTTGTCTCATAAATGCCGGGATATATACTTTGCTGTGCAAAGACTGCATTCCCTCTCTACCTAAAAAATTAAGTTGTTTTAATTGGGAATAGTGGGCAAAAAAAGTTTACCTCTGCCTCATGAAAGCCGGAATGTATACTTTTTCTGGCGAAAAAGACTGCATTCCTTTTGAGCGTTAACGTCCAGTTAACTTGTCAGCTAATATAAAGGGGGTAGTTTAGCGTTGTCTCATAAATGCCGGAATGTAAACCTCGCTTCGCGACGACTGCATACTGCTTTTATCGCTGACGCATAAAAGCAGGTATGTCGAAGGCGTCTTCCTCTTCTGTCTCCCCACTAGAAGACTCGGGTACATCGGGAAGGGCCTCAACTGCCTCACGAGAAACTGCGGCGCGAGCTTTGTCTTCAGAAAAACCAGTCGCGATGACGGTAATTTTTACCTGATCGACGAGATTTTCATCAATGGCTGCTCCAAAAATGATATTGGCATCGGCATCCGCAGCAGCGGAAATGATCTTGGCCGCCTCATCGACTTCAAACATGGAGATGTCAGCTCCACCGGTGACATTGAAAAGCACTCCTTTGGCTCCTTCGATCGAAACTTCAAGCAAAGGAGAGGCGATCGCTGCCCGTGCTGCTGAAGCAGCGCGGCCCTCACCGGTACCGTAGCCAATTCCCATCAGAGCACTTCCAGCGTTGGTCATGATGCTGCGAACATCAGCAAAGTCGACGTTGATCAGACCAGGCATGACGATGATGTCGGAAATACCTTGAACTCCCTGACCAAGAACTGAATCGGCAACTTTGAAAGCTTCAATCAAACTCATTTTTTTATCAACCACATCGAGCAACCTTTGGTTGGGAATGACGATCATAGTATCAACTTTGTCTTTGAGACCATCAACCCCTTCTTCGGCTACTTCCCAACGGTGCGCTCCTTCGAAAGTAAAGGGTTTAGTTACGACTGCAACTGTCAGGGCCCCACTTTTGCGAGCGATATCAGCAACGATTGGGGCAGCACCAGTACCAGTACCACCACCCATTCCGGCAGTGACAAAGACCATATCGGCATCACTGACAACTTCGGAAAGCTTTTCGGCTGACTCTTCAGCAGCTTTTTTCCCAATATCCGGATCTCCTCCCGAACCAAGACCGCGAGTCAATTGCTCTCCAATTTGGACTTTGGTCGGAGCTTGGCAAGTTAGCAGTGCCTGAGCATCAGTATTAACACCAATAAAATCGACACCTTGAATTTGTTGAAGAGTGATCATAGAGTTGAGGGCGTTGGTTCCAGCTCCGCCAACACCAATGACCTTAATTTTTGCAAAACGGTTTACTTCCGGTTTTATGAGCATGGTTGAAACCTGAAATTAATTGTCTCTCAAGGGACAGATAGAGGCAGAATACAACGAATAGACTTTCTTGTCAATCTAAGGCAAAAAGGATTTAGCCCAGTTGAGTAGTTTTTTTGCTCCATCGAGAATGCTAGCGCCACGCATCAAAGGAACTGAAACTCCACTCGAGGAGGCCCCAAGTCTTTCTCCATAGAGGAGCAAACCAACCGTGGCCGCGTAAGCTGGGGTGGAAATCTCATCAACCAGTCCGGTCACTCCGGTTGGCTGCGCGATACGAACCGGCATCCGCAAAACTTCCTTCCCGACACCCGCAACTCCAACTGTTTCAGCCGCACCTCCGGTCACCACCAGCCCAGCAGGAAGCAGTCCAGCATAACCAGAGCGCTTTATTTCCATACCAATAAGGGTAAAAATCTCTGTCAAACGTGGTTTGATGATTCCGTCCGTCAAAGTTTTTTTGGACAAAACACCCAGATCCTCGGTCAAACCAAGTTTGGAAACGTCCAGCACATCTTCTTTCCTGGTTTTTCCCTCCTCGTCTTCGTCGGCTTTTCTTTTAGTTTGGTTGGAGAGTTCAAGTTTGATTTTTTCAGCCGATTCCAAGCTACCACGCAAGCCAATCGCCAAGTCATTGGTGATGTTGCGTCCTCCGATAGGGATGACGACTGAATGAGCAATTGAGCCGTCAACAAAAAGGGCGACATCAGTTGTCCCTCCGCCAATATCAACCAGGGCGACACCGAGCTCTTTTTCGGTGTCCGTCAAAGTAGAATGGGAAGCAGCAATTCCGGAAAAAACTAGCCCTTCGACATCAATCCCAACTTGCTGAATACATTTCACTAAATTGCGCATTGAAGTTGCTGCACCTGAAATAATATGGGTTTCGACTTCAAGGCGTACCCCAGTCATGCCAATAGGATCTTTGATACCTTCTTGAGAGTCCACAATGAAATCGCGGGGAATGACGTGGATAATTTCTCGAGAAGAGGGGATTGAAATAGCCCGAGCGGCTTCAGTGACACGACGAACATCTTCCTCACTGATCTCATTTTCTCCGCCGGCAACTGCTACCACACCGCGGGAATTGGCCGAAGCAATATGGGCTCCACCAACAGAAATAAAGGCAGCGCTGATCGACACACCGGCCATCCGCTCAGCTGCCTCAACACTTTCACTGATTGCGCTGACTGCTTCTTCGATATCAACTACTTGGCCTTTTCTCAAACCTCGAGCTTGAGAGGTCGAAACTCCAATTACAGTGAGTTCTTCTTCCCGAGAAGACGAAGCGATTAAAGTTGAAATTTTGGAACTGCCAACATCGATGCCTACTATGATTTTTTCTCTAGCCACTTTTTACCCCCAGGGTTCCTCGCGTTGTTGCGCGGGAAGGACAGACCCTTAAGCTATCTATATTCAACCACAAGGTTTTCAAATCGAAAATCTATTTTTTTTATTGCCTTACCGTCTATTTTAGCTTTAGCCAGAAGTGTTTGTAAAGTACTAACCTGCCTATCAGGGTCTTTCGAAGAAGAAAACGAGATTTTAATCTTGTTCAGGAGCAAGCTATAGTTTCCTTCCTCTGTTTTTGTCAAAGTCTGGCTCTCAATTTTTGATTTTGCCAGTCTATTTGTTAGTTCGTCCTCAAAGGAAGTCTTTGTTTCTTGCTTTGGTGCACTTTTTGGAGTAAAAACAGTGCCAATTTGTTTTACCAGCGAAGCTAGATTGTTTCTTTGATAGAAAAATACCAAAGCAACCGTACCCAGAACAACAAAGGTTACAATCACAATCTCAACCACCCGCAGCAAAAAAAGTCTTGGTTTGTAAACCGGTTTGGTGGAAAAGATTTTAGCAGCTGGCTTAGACGCTAGTCTTTTTCTCTGGAAGAATCTGATTTGTTTCATTTTCTTTGACCAATTTCTCAGCCTCTTCTACCAAAAGCCGGGCGGCATCATGGGCGACAAATTTTGAAGCCGCCTTAGCTGCTTTTTTGAACTGTCCGTAATTATCGAAAACGTATTTGATGCTTGAAAGCAAGCGCCTCGGTGTGAGTCTGTCTTGGGGCAAAATTAAAGCGGCCTTGAGATCGGACAAAACTGAAGCGTTTTTGGTTTGCTCGTCCCCACTCGACCAGGGAATCGGAATAAAAATTGCCGGTAAACACAGGGCAGCAACCTCAAAAACAGTGTTTGCCCCGGCTCGACTGACTATCAAAGAGCTGCGAGAAAAAATATCAGCCACTTCGTCACTGTTAAACCATTTGGCCGCCAGGTAACGGTTTTTCAGTCTTTTTGGTAGTTCCTGGACTTTTTTCTGTGCGTTCTCAAAATCTTTGTAAGCCTCGGAGGAACCGGTTTGATGAATTACTTCGTAGTTTTCCAAAAGATTGGGGAGAATTTCCTCCACTATCTCATTAATGACATGAGAGCCTTGATTTCCGCCGGTGATGTAGACTACCGGTCGAGCGCTACGTTTTCTCTCTAGATTCAAAATTTCTTTTCGAATCGGGTTTCCGGTCAGAACCACTTTCTCTTTAGCAAAAAACTCCTTTGAATCTTTCCAAGAGACCGCGATTTTTTTGACAAAGCGAGAAATCAGTCTAGTAGAAAGCCCACCTTTGAGGGTTTGCTCGTGGGTAATAGTGGGTATTCCCAAAACCCAGGCGGCAAAAATACTCGGGAAAGCCACGTAACTACCAAAAGACATGACAACATCTGGTTTTTCCTTACTTAAAATTGCCAAAGCTTGCAGACTACCGAGTGGAACTTTCGCCAAAGCAAGTATCGTATGTCTAGTAAATTTACGCTGCAATCTTCCGGCTTGGATTGAATAGAATTTTATTCCGAGGTTGGGAATAACCACTGATTCAGCACTCGGAGATTTGTCTCCTTCCATAGAATAGGCCCGACCAATGAAAATAATTTCGTTGTCTGGTTTTTTCTTGAGCTCATCAATGACCGCCAGTGCCGGAGTCAAGTGCCCACCTGTCAAAGCAATTTTCAACTTCGCTTCCTCCTATAGTCATGTAGTATACCAAACTAGCGCCGCCTGCGTTGGAGACGTTTCGCCGGCTGTAAATTAACCATCGGGCTCGTCTCATTGTTTTTGGCAATATTGAGTAAAAGAGCCACACCAAAGACAACGCTCACCAAAGAGCTACCGCCAAAAGAGATGAAAGGAAGCGGAACACCGGTCAGGGGGAGCAAAGCCACCATACCCGCAAGATTGATGAAAGCTTGCAAACCAAGCCAACTGGCAATACCAGCTGCCAAAAGCTGACCAAAACGATCTTTACACTGCCTGGCAATTTTAAAACCGCGAAGAACTATCAAAACAAAGACTCCTACCAAAAGTACTGAACCAATAAGGCCGAGCTCGTTGCCAATGACGGCAAAGATGGAATCAGTCGTCACTTCGGGGATATAGCCGTATTTTTGTCTTGATTGCCCCAGCCCTACTCCCCACCAACCACCACTGCCGAGAGCGATCAAGATTTGAGAAATATGGTAGGCTGCCCCTTGGGTATCAAGGCTTGGGTTGAGAAAAGTCAGAAAGCGCGCGCGGCGGTAGTCACTGCTCAAAATAAAAACCAAGGCGCTAACCAATCCAGCTGGAACAAGAAAAAGAAACTGCCACAGAGCTGCTCCCGAAAGAAAATAGATTGCTCCTCCGGTCAAAGCTATAATAGCCGCGGTACCAAAATCTCTTTGTAATAAAACAATGCCGGCTAGGATTGCGGTGACGATCAAAAAAGGAGCAAGCTTTATCTTCCGGGACAGCCAAGCCGAGAGATAAATGATGTAAGCTAGCTTTGCCAGTTCAGCTGGTTGAATTCCAAAACCACCGATATTGAGCCAGCGCTGCGCTCCATAGACCTTTACCCCCAAACCAGGAATAAAGACCATGAGTAGCAGAATGATAGCTCCAATAATCAGCAGCGGAGAAATATTTTCCCAAAATTTGTAATGAATTCGATAACCCACCACTCCCGCTCCTAAAGCTGCAAGAGCTGAAAATCCCTGTTGCTTAACTAAATGCCAAGGATCCCCAAAATCGCGCAAGCTGGTCACTGGAGAAGCGTTGTAGATCATTAGTAGCCCGAATAAAAGAAGTAGCAGGCTAGCTGCAAGGAGAACGAAATCAGTTCGGGAGTTTTGGGCAAGTCTCTTCATAGACAGGGTAGATCTTAGTATAAAACAAGATTTTACCTAGGACAACTTTTCTGCTTGCTGGGAAAATTTAAGAAGGCAGGAAAGAGTGATACCGCAAATTATTTCCGGTAGGGCCTTTGGAAACTCAAACCATTCTCTGGCTTCGATCTGCTCACTAATTTCCGGCTGTGGGTTTTCCTTTTCTTTCGGATCAAGTTGCGCTGCCCAAGCCACGTAGCCACTCTGATCCCAGCCGGTGTTGGCGGTGAAAGTGCCAATTTTGGTAAGCTTCCCTTGGCTGCCCCACTCTTCGGAAAGCTCCCGCACTGCGTTTTCTTCGTCGCTAACCCCCGAATCACCAAAACCACGGATGATTTCCCAACTCCAACTTTTTAACACCGGCCGCCAGTGTTTGATCAGACCAACGTAAACTTTGTTTCCTTCCTGGTAATATGGCACGACTGCCGGAGCAGTGTGCTCTGTTTTTACTAAAGTATCGTAAGCAAAGCCTTCTCCGGAAATGACTACCATATCGTAGCGTGCATTCACGGATGAATTAACGATGGATAAACCACCCTTCTCTTGATTAATTTCCCAACCCCGAGTAATTTTGACTCCTTTCTTTTCCGCCTCTTCAAAAGAAATCATTTCACTTGTTTTCATAAAACTACTATAGACCAATCTTTGCTCTTCTAACAACCTTGCTACTGCCTACGGGTCATTCTGATCCGCCGTCTGGCGGAGAAGAATCTCTTTAGATCCTTCGCTAAAGGCTCACGATGACACTTGTTTTGACAAAGACAGGTTAAGGTGAAATAATATTTACCAATGCCTGAAGAAATTACCACTCCGTCTCTTAACCAAGAGACAAAACCGAATTCTCAAAAGAAGCTGGATGTAAAGAAGACGCTAATTACAGTTATTGTAATTACGATCGTTGTTGGACTGATCGGTGGAGCGATTTTTTGGTACTCCTGGAACATGGTGAACCGAGAAGACAAAGGTGCGACTATAAAACAAGCTAGTTCTTCTGCACAAAAAGATGGAACTACTGATTGGAAGACTTATACAAATACAACCGCAGGTTATAAAATTAGCTACCCATCAACCTGGACTTTTGTGGTCGAAACTCCAAAGACACGTCCTGAACAAGAATACACTAGTGATAAATTTACCGGCACAGAAGGAGAAATTCGAGTAGATTATGGTACAGGTTTGGGTGGTGGTTGTGGTCCAACCCAAGAAGGACAGCTGAGTATTAAAAACTCAACCTTATCCGTTTGTGTAGTGAATCCAGACAATGCGGGAGGCAAAACTTATAATCTTTTAGGAGCAGTATCTGGAGAAAAGGAAGTAACTTGGAGAGGATTTATTACTGTAAACAAACCAGTTGCAACTAATGAAGAAATCGTTTTAAAAATAGTGGCATCAATAGAGACAACTAAGTAAGTTTCAAATTCCTCTAGAAAGAATTCACAATTTCCTTGAACTTTAATCCACGCTCTTTGTAATTTTCAAACATATCAAAACTTGCACAGGCGGGGGAGAGAAGAACGACTCCGTTTTTTGGAGTCACTTGAGTTGCCAATTTAACAATCTCTTCGAAACTGCCTGAACCGTGCAAGATCTTGGCTTTTAGTTTACCTGCTTTTTGAACCGCTTTTTCAATTTCGGGAGCAGTTTCTCCAATCAGAACTACGTTAACCAAATGTTTGTTGTTAACAATCTCCTCACCCAAAGCTGTGAAATCAGCATTCTTTGAACTACCACCCAAGATAATTGTCATCGGCTTTTCGAACGATTTTAGGGCGGCAATGGCGGTTTCTGGCGTGGTTGAGAAGGAATCGTTGTAAAAACTTTTCCCTTTCCACTCCCGAACTAACTCTAGACGATGTTCTAGTCCGGAAAACTCAGTCAAAACGTTTTTGATTGTTTGGGCTGAAACCCCTACTAACGAGACAGCGGCCGAGGCAGCAAGCGCATTTTCCAGGTTGTGTCTGCCGACAAGTCTAACCTCTGATGTTGGCAGGATTTCTTCGATTTTTCCGTGAAAGCGCCGCACTATTTTTTCATTTTTGACAAAAACTCCCGGATCATTTTCCTGCCCTAGACTGACCCAAACTTTTTCCGCCGGAGTTTGGTCTGCAAAATTAGCTGAGGTTTTGTAGTCAGCGTTGACGACGGCGAAATCCTTATTTGTTTGATGTCGAACAAGATTGTATTTCGCTTCTTGATACTCGGCAGTTGAGAGATGCCAATCAAGATGCTCAGAAGTCACCATCAGAACGACGGCGATATGTGGGCTCTTCTCTAAGTCCATCAGTTGGAAACTCGAAAGCTCAAGCACTACCCAATCACCAGGTTTTGTTTCATCCAAGAAAGACAGGGGTGGTTTGCCGATGTTTCCCCCGAGGAAAGCTTTTTTTCCCGCGGAAGTGAGCATTTCAGAAATCAAAGTTGAGGTCGTTCCCTTCCCTTTAGTTCCGGTCACGCCAATGATATTGGCTTGGCAAAGATCGAAAAAAATCCGAGTTTGAGAGGTGAGAGTCGAGCCAGATCTAACCGCTTCAACGAAAGCTGGTAAATCCGGTCGGAGCAAAGGAGTCCGAACAATGTAGTCAAAAGTGTTTAGCCCCTCCAGATAATTCTTTCCAGCTGCAATCTCAACTCCAAGATTCTTGAGCGGCTGAATTTCTTCTTCGGGCAGTTCCGAGAGATCTTTTTGATCTCGGGCTGAAACTTTGGCTCCGTGTTCAGCTAAATATTTGCTTGAAGACAAACCTTCGAGACCGAGTCCCACAACCGCGATTTTTTTGTTTGCGTACTTGAAAGCTGGCATTGCTGTAAATTTTAACCCCTGTAGAACTCTTAAACAATAAGAGCTCTGTAACTCGTTTCACTCCTTATAGCCAATTATTGCGACACCGCGTTTGTCTGTTCTTTCTGCACGAAAAGAATGAAACTTATCTGAATTGTGAATCGTGCAAATTCCTGAATCAAAAATATTCTTTTCTTTGATACCCTCGGCCAGTAGCTGTTTTGTTAAGCACTCTTGCAGGCTCAAAAAAAGTTTCCCGTCTCTTTTTTTGATCACTTCTTTCCCAAATTGCTTTTCAAAATCTTTCGCCAACTCTTCCTTTACTTCATAGCAACAGGATCGAGCCGAAGGACCAAAACTCACGAGTAAACGATCAGGAGCAATTCCCTCACAATTTAATTCCTTAACTACTTTCGCCGCCACGCCGCTTTTCACTCCGCGCCAACCGGCGTGGGCCATCGCGACAACCTTGGTCGTGGGGTCAAAATAAAGAACCGGAACGCAATCAGCCACCTGTACTGCCAAAAACACTTCTCTCTCCGCTGCAAGCAAACCGTCAGCACTATCTATTTGGCTGCCCTTGTCTTTCTTGCCGACCCAAACCACCCGATCACCATGAACTTGGTCCATTGCCACAATATCTTTTTCAGCTATGTCTCGGAAAGCAAGTGTTGAGTGAAAATCTTTTTCTTTGTCGGAAAAAGCTACCACCAAATTTTTGTCTGTAACTGTTGGGGAAAAATTCATTTTCCGAAAAGGGCAACGAAAAGGCCGAAGAAAGCGCTGACCGAACCAACCAGCCAAAATCTCATCGTGACTTTGGTCTCGTCCCAACCTTTGGCTTCAAAATGATGGTGAATCGGGGCAGCAATAAAAATTCTTTTTCCGCCGCGAGTTGCTTTCGAGATCCATTGCAGCAAGGAGGAAGAAGCTTCAATGACAAAAACCAAACCCACAAAAGGCAAGATCAAACTACTATCTATAAGTAGGGCAATCGTCGCCAGCATTGCTCCGAGAGCAAGGGCCCCGGTGTCCCCCAACCAAACCCGCGCCGGGAAAATATTGAAGTAAAGAAAGGCGAGAAGCGAGCCGAGAATGACAGCGATAAAAAGACTAACATCCTGATTGTGGATCCCGGCCAAGTACCAAATTGGTAGCAGAGCAATGACAATCAAACCAACCGCCAAACCATCGAGACCATCGGCAATGTTGACCGCGTTGGTGGTAGCAACAATCACTCCAGCCGCGAAAGGTATGTACCAGGCTCCAAGATTTAGAGTTGAGTTCAGTACCGGAACAGAAATTGAATTCAAACCAACTTCTTTGTAAAGCAGATAACCAATGATCAAAGCAATGACCCATTGCAGGAAAAATTTGAAACGAGTGCGCAGCCCCCAAGCACCTTGGGCCGAAAAGCCATAAAACTTGCGGATATCATCATAAAGACCTAAAAGACCGAAGGCAATCAAGGTCAGATAAAGAATTGCCGACGACCAATTGATCCCGTCTTTTTGTGTCAAAATATCGTACCCAGGTACTAGTTTATAGAAAATTACTGAAAGCACAATTGAAACCACGATGATCAAGACTCCACCCGCGTTTGGGGTGCCAACTTTCCAACCGTGCAACCTGTTTACCACGGAGGTAATCTGTCCAAAAATATCCTTTTGCGCTTCTTTCTGCCTTTGAAATTTAAGTCGGTAAAGCAAATTGATAAAAGGGACTGCCAAAACAAAAGTAATCAAGAAGGAAACCAAGAGGATTCCCATTAACTCTAGCATGAAATGATTTTACCACTAGAGAGGCCAAGCAAACAAATTACTGGTAAACTTGGTAACGGTGGGAGGCTAGCTCGTCAGAATCAACTTTCTTGCCTTTTAGAAGAAGAGGAATTCTCTCCAGATGTTTGAGGAGTGAGCCCTTCAAGTACCAGAGATCCCCTGGTCGCAAAAGTTCCTTGAGCTGACTAGCTGCCTCAAAGACATCGTCAGCATAAAAAACCCGATTTGGGTCCAAGCCTTTTTTGGCTTCTTCTTCAATAAATCTTGTCGCTGGTCCAACGCAAACCAAATAATCAAGCTTCATCGCCGCGACTTTTTTGCCCACCTGCCGATGCCCAGTTTCTTCATAATCACCCATTTCACCCATCTGCCCCAAGACAGCAATTTTTCTTTCTGCCTCACAATCTTCCAGAGTTTCCAAACCAGCCAAAGTTGAGGCCACATTGGCCCGGCGCGAGTCATTGAGAATAAAGGTCCCGGCAGGACCGTTCTCAAGGTTCATTCTTCCAGCTAGAGGCTCTATTTTTTCTAAACCTTTTTTTATTTGTTCTAAGGAGAGACGTTCTTCCAAACCAATACCAACGGCCAGAGCAGCAGTGTAGGCATGGTGTCGACCGATTAATTTTAGGTTTAACTCAATCTCCCCTTTGGGAATTTGGATCTTAACCCTGGTCCCCACGACTGAAACTTTGACTTCTCGGACCTGAATGTCAGCCTCTTTGCTGAAACCGTATTTAATGATTTTAATTTTTGCTCTGGAAACCATCTCCTGCACTCTCTGGTCGTCCCAGTTACAGAGTAAGTAACCTTTGGCTGGCAAAATAGAAAGCAGTTCTCCTTTTTCCTTCATGATCCCTTCCAAAGAGCCGAGGTGGTCACGGTCAGCATGCACCGGAGCAATACCAGTCAAAACTCCAACCGAGGGTCTAATCATTTTGAAGTACTGCCTCATCTGCCCAAAACCGTCAACACCAAGCTCGACGACGACGTATTTTTCGTCTTTTAGGCTGCGTATCAGCGCCGGAATGGAAAAAATTGGGTCAAGATTGAGATCGGTCTGGGCCACTTTGTATTTTTCTGAAAGAGCTGCGGTAATTGCAACCGCAGAGTTGGTTTTACCATAGCTACCAGTGATGCCAATTACCCTAATACCCAGCCTGGACATTTTCCGAGCCGCCAATTTTCTTTCAAGCAGATGGTAAATATTTTTAAGAAAATTCATTTTAGCCTCCGAAAACGCTTCTTTTTATCGAATTCTTCAAAACCAAAATCGACCAACTTATTAAGTAAATCTTTATAGCTCAATCCAGTTGCTTGCCAAAGTCGCCGGCACATACTGGTTGCAGTTAAACCTGGCATCGTATTGACCTCACTAACAAAAAGTTTTCTTCTACCTTCATCAAAAAGAAAATCAACTCTACAAATGCCACGAAGTTCTATGACTTCAAAAGCTTTTTTGGAAACATCGATAATCTCTTCCACAATCTCCGGATCAATTTTTGCAGGAATTGTCGGTTCGGAGGATTTAATATACTTTGCTTCAAAATCAAAAAACTCGTTCTCCCCTCTTGCTTCTCCTACCAAGGAATGGGAAGGTTTTTCGTTGCCAATCCAAGAAATACAAAGTTCCCTAATATCTTCCACTGCTTCTTCAACAACTACTTTATCGCCGAAAGTAAAAGCCTCACCAATTGCTTTTTTCAGCTCGTTTTTTTCTTTAATTTTGATAATACCAATACTTGATCCCAGACTAGACGGTTTAACAAATACAGGTAGTCTTAATTCGTCGAGTTTTTTCTCGATTTCATGGTCAAAGTGGGATTTTCTAACAGTTACAAACTTCACTACTGGCAAACCTATCTCTTTCCAAACTTCTTTACTTAGCTCTTTATCCATACCCAAAGCTGACCCAATTACACCACAACCCACGTAGGGAAGATCGTAGATTTCAAATAGGCCCTGAATAGTTCCATCCTCTCCATAACTCCCATGTAATACGGGAAAAGCAATATCGACTCCTTCCAAAGCTTTCTCGATAGTTGTTCTTTCACCGTTAACCAGCCACTCACCGTTTTTTTCTATCAAAATTGCGCGGACATCGAAGTTCTCCTTATCCAGGTTTTCGACCACGCTTTTTCCTGATTCAAGAGAAATTTCATGTTCGGTTGACTTTCCGCCGAAAATTACCGCAACTGTCTTTTTCATTTGTAAATCCTTGTCACTCGGTTGCTTAAATTGACCGCCACTTCGTAAGGAGAGGTTTGAAGCTGGTCAGCCACTTCTTCAATTCGAATCGTCTCTTTTCCATCTGAACCAATCAGGGTAACTTCTTCGCCATCACGAATGTCCTCGTTAATATCGGTAATGTCGGCAGCTGCCTGATCCATGGAGACCCGTCCAGCTAGAGGTACCCGTCTTCCCTTTATAATAACCTCACCCCAATTGTGCGGAGCCCGACGAAAGCCGTCCCCATAACCCACTGCAAGTGTGGCAATCCGACTTGGTCGGTCAACTCGAAAAGCCCGTCCGTAACCTACGGTTTCTCCAGGACTGAGCTCGTGGACTTGAACTACCTCGGTTTTAAAAGTTAAAGCTGGCTTCAGTCTTTGATCAAAAGTTAATTTACTATTGCGGTTGATACCAAGTACCGCCAAACCAGAACGAACCATATTAAAGTGAGAGTCGGGGTAACCAAAAATCGCGCTTGACGCGGACGCACTTTTGATCGGAATTTTGATACCATTACTTTCAAGCTCTTCAACAACTTTTTTGAATCTCTCCAACTGCTCTGCAGTAAATTCCTCATCGTCGTCAGCATCGGCAAAGTGAGTAAAAATACCTGCAATCTCCAAATTGGGAAAGTCCGTGAGTTTCTTGCAGAAATAAAGGACCTGGTCTGGCTCAAGACCGAGCCGGTGCATCCCAGTATCAACCTTGATCCAAACTTTGGCAATTTTGTCCTTTCTCCTTGCTGCTGTAACCAAAGCTTTGGCAACATCAAGATTTTTGATTGTTGCCGTAACATCATAGTCAATCATGTCCTCGTAATTCTCCGCGGGAGTGTAGCCCAAAATTAATATTGGAAGTCTGATTCCGGCTTCACGCAATTGTTTAGCCTCAAAAAAAGCAGAAACCCCAAACATATCTACTCCCCAGTCAGCGGCAATTTTGGCAACTCCGAGTGCACCATGACCATAAGCATTAGCTTTTACCACCGACATGATTTTTACTTCCTCACCAACCCTTTCTCTGATCAAGGAAAGGTTGTTTCTTATTGCTTCCGAATCGATTTCTACCCACGCCAATCTTGGTAGAGCCATTTTTTTACTCTCCTTTACCTATTCTGGCTCCGAGCCCAGTCAAACGCCCTTCGAGATTTTCATAGCCGCGTTCAAGCAATTCAATATTGCTGACCTCACTCTGACCTGGTGCAATCAAGGCGGCCAAACAAAGAGTCGCACCAGAGCGAATGTCATTTACTTCAGCTTTAGCTGGATAAAGCTTAGTTGGCCCAGAGATAGCTGCAGCGTGAAAAGAAGCTTGACTTTCGGGACTCCAATTAAAATTGTAAATTTTTTCTGGTTCAGAAATTTCCAAGCTCAGACGGCGAATATCAGCACCAAACTTTTCTAAGAGCGGAACATAAGTAAAACGGTTTTCAAAAACAGTCTCGTGAATAGTCGAAACTCCCTTGGCCTGGGTCATCAAAGTTGCCCAAATTGCTTGCCAATCAGTCATAAAGCCTGGATAGGGAGCGGTTTGAACTTGGGTGGCATTCAGAACTGATTTATAAAAAACTCTGATTCCTGACTCAACCTCTTCCCAAGCTCCACCAGCCTCGTCAATTTTTTCCAGAAAAGCTCCCAGCGTTTCTTTTTGGGCGTTTTTGATGGTTACGTCTCCCCTCGTTCCTAAAGCAAAGCAGGCAAAGGTGACCGCTTCATTGCGGTCAAACATGACTTGGTGATTGGCCCCACGCAAGTTCTCGCTACCGACAACCTCAATCGTTCTGGGTTCCGTACGGGAAGCTTGAGCGCCCATTTTGTTTAATAAGCTGATCAAATCATCAACTTCTGGTTCCGCAGCGGCATTGCGAATCGTTGTTTTTCCGGAAGCTAAACAGCCAGCGAGCAACATCATCTCAGTTCCAGTGTGAGTATTTTTGGCAAAAGTAAATTCCGTTCCAATCAAACTTTCGGCGCTCGCCTCAATAAAACCGTTCTCAACAAAAATCTCAGCTCCGAGAGATTTGAGGGCCTCAAAATGACGATCCAAGGGTCTTTCACCGATTTTGTCCCCACCGGGAAGAGGAACCCTCGCTTTTTTGAAACGATGCAGCAAAACTGGAAGCAAAAGAGTTGCGGCTCGGCTAGAAGAACCAAAACGAGATTCTAGAGAGTTTTTTTCTAAACCTTGTCCACTTGATTCAACGACATGGTTGCCGGGAAATTGTGCTTTTCCACCCAAAGATTCAATCATTTGTTTGACTACTATAGAATCACGAACGTAAGAAACGTTCTCAAGTCGGGAAGTTTGATCAGAAAGTAAGGAAGCAATCATTAGTTTGAAAGCAGCGTTTTTGGCTCCGTAAATCTCGACCTCACCTTTGAGGGGGACACCCCCATCAATCACGTATTTAGCCATTGCCCCAGTCTCCTAAGTAACGTACCTCTTCGAGTAGCTCAATATTAAATTTTTCTTCAACCTCTTTTTTCATCAAATCTACGAGTGCTTTTACATCGGCAGCTTTGGCACTACCAGTGTTAATAATGAAGTTGCCGTGTTTTTCACTGATTTTAGCTCCTCCAATTTGCTTTCCCTTCAAACCAGCTTTCTCAATCAACTCACCAGCGTGCCCACCCGGAGGGTTGCGAAAAGTCGAGCCAACCGTAGCTCCAGCTGGGTGATTTACTTTTCTTTGTAAAATATCCTTGACCCGCTCTTCAATTTCTTTTTTGTTTGAGATCTTGAGAGCAATTTTGGCGGAAAGAATGACTTCACCAGAACCCTGAAAACGGCTCGTCCGGTAATCGAACCCGGCTTTCTCAGGATAAACTTTTTCAATTTTACCCTCCGGAGTAAGAACCTTGATTTGGGCAACCAAATGACCAAAGAACTCCCCCTTTCCTGTATCTCCGGCATTCATAAAAATCGCTCCTCCCACCGAAGAGGGGACCCGCATCATTCTTTCCAAACCGCTTAAACCTCGTTTTGAGGCTTCGAGCATCAACTGCACCATGTTAACCCCTGATTCAACTTCCACAAAACCGTGAGGCAAAAACTTGATTGCGGAAGTGCGATTCAGAATCACCAAACCTCTGATTCCTTTGTCGGAAATAAGTACGTTGGCCCCTTGACCGAGAATATAGTAGGGAACCTCAAATTCACGGGCGAGGCCGACCGCTTCAATTAGTTCTTCTTCTGTCTTGACCTCAAGAAAAACATCGGCTGGTCCACCCACCTTCATGTAGGTGTGCGAACTCATTGGTTCGTTGACCCGCACGCGATTGAAACCAAGCTTGTTGATAAGTTTTTCTTCTGGATCCATCAGGCCTTGTTCCCCACTTTCTTTAATATTAGCTCGGAAAGCTCGTTGCTATCTCCTGCTCCCAAATTGAGAATAACGCTACCAAAGTCTACATTTTTGGCAAGGTAAACTGCGGCTTGCTCCTTGGAACCAGTGCTAACCACTTCCTTGTTCTTTATTGCCCGCGCCAGATCATCTGAAACAAATTTTCCTGCTCTCTCCCGAGAAGCATAGACCGGTAAAAGCACAATATTATCGACTGGGGCTTTTTCGAAAGCTTCGACAAACTGCGGGAACAGCTTCTCGAGGCGGCTGAAGGTGTGGGGCTGAAAAACGCACCAAATCTTCTCATTGGGGAATTTTTCTCGGGCGGCTTTTAGAGTCACTGCCACCCCACTGGGGTGGTGAGCGTAATCATCAAAAACTTTGATTCCCTTTGCCTCCCCGCGAAACTCAAAGCGGCGGCTGATACCGTCAAAGACTTCCAAAGCTTGTTTGGCAATTTCAGAACCAACTCCAAGATAAAGCGCTGCAGCAAAAGCAAGAGAAGCGTTTTCTTGATTAAACTGTCCTGGAACCCTCAAATTAAAATTTTCTTTGACAAAAGTTTTTTGTTTTTCTTTCTGATTTCTCAGCTCAACTTTTGGACCCAGGAAGAGCGCGCCATCGGAAGCAACTTGGGCGGCAAAATCTTCAAAGGCTGACTGAACTGCTTCCAGTGAAGTAAAGTAGTCTGGATGATCGAACTCGATGTTGGTAATGATCTCAACTTGTGGTCGATAAAGCAAAAACTTTTCCGAATACTCATCCGCCTCGATGACGAAAATTTCTCCCTTGCCCGCCCGGTAGTTGCTTTGCCAGTCCGGAACTACTGCTCCCACGAAAACGCTCGGGTCTAAGCGAGCTTTTTCCAAAATTAAGCCGAGCATCGCTGTGGTTGTACTTTTTCCGTTGGTCCCAGCAACTGCAACGACCTTCTTGTCCTGAAGCAAAAATTCCGCGAGAAATTCTTCGGCTATCTTGACTGGCAGTTTTAATCTTTCTGCTTCTTCAACTTCAGAATTTTCCGGATCGATTTTCTTGGTCGCGTTGGAGACAACCAACATTTCCACGTCTTGCAAATGCTCTTTGCTGCACTCTTTGAAGGTGGGTATCTTCAATTTTAAAAGTTCACCGAAAAAGGGTGAGTCCGGATTTAAGTGCTCACAAGCGCTCACCTCAAAACCGTTTTTTTCTGCCAAAGCAGCAACCGCACTGACTGCCGCCCCACCGGCGAAAATAAAATGAACTTTTTTAGGCTTCATCTTTACTCCAATGCTTCTCGATAAACTCGGAGGTCAAAGAAAGCTGCTCTGGCGTATCGACTCCAAACCAGCCTTGAGTATCAATCTTGTGGGTAACTATTTTTGCCTCCTCGGCTACTGCCAACTCAACCAAATCGGTGAGAAAATACTCATTTGCTTTAGTTAACTTTAAGTTTTTGATACTTTTCTCAAGCCAAACCCGGTCAAATAAGTAACAGCCGTCATTGACTTCTTTGATCCTTTTTTGTTCCTCAGTGGCGACTTTTTCCTCAACAATAGCTTCGAGATTGCCTTGGTCATCTCGAACAATTCTTCCCAAACCGGTCGGGTTTTCGGTCTCGGCGGTCAAAAAACTGATGGTCGGCTTTTCCAACAAATGTTGGGCGAGTAAAACTTCCAAAATACTCTTTTGGTAAACATCAGCTCCATAAAGAACCAGAACCTTTTCTGATTTTTCGTTGACTCTTTCCAAGCCAAGGCGGACTGCTTCTCCTGTTCCTGTCGCTTGTGGCTGAAGAGCGTATTTGTAATTGTCCCCAAGAGCTTCTTTGATTTGCTCTCCCAAATGGCCAATCACTATTACCGTGTCTTCAATCCCCAACTTTTTCACAACCTCTAGAGAGTAATGGATCATTGGTTTTCCTGCCACTTCATAGAGAGCTTTGGGCTTTGGTGAGGGTTGACCGGAATTTAATCTAGTTCCTTCTCCAGCCGCGAGAATAATTGCTGCAGTACCTTTCATTTGAAAAACCTTTCTTTCAAGGATTGTCTAGCCAGTTTTTCATCACTCCAAGGAATTTCCTTGCCCCCAATATTCATCGTTTCTTCATGCCCTTTGCCAAAAATTGCCACGATGTCCCCTTTTTTCGCTAAATTTTTCGTTGCCAAACCAATCGCCTCGGCACGATCTGCTATCTTCCAAAAGCTTTGGTTGAAAACCCCACCGACTTCAACTGCCCCAGCGGCGATTTCTTCGATGATTTTGTTTGGATCCTCATTTCTTGGGTCTTCCGAAGTAAAGATTGAATAATCCGCGAGTTTAGTAGCAACTTTGCCCATGACTCCTCTTTTGAGAATATCACGTTCGGAAGCAGCGCCAAAGACACAAATTAATTTGTTGTGTTGGTAGTGCTGCAAACTTTTCAGAGCTGCCTCAAGAGCAGCCGGAGTGTGAGCAAAATCTACCACCACAAAAAAATCCTGGCCTTCAGAAATAAACTGCATTCTTCCTTTCACCCCAGGAAAATCCTCTAGTAAAGGCCCAGTTTTTGCTCCTTCAAATCCCAAAGCTTTCAAGACTCCAACTGTGGCCAGAATATTGTAAACATTAAATCTTCCCGCCAAAGGGGTGGTCAGAGGAAAACTTTCCTTATCTTTTTGCTTGCCTCGTAAGTTTATTTTTAGCTCCAGCCCAAATTCAGTCTCGGCTACAGAACTCGCCCGTATATCCGCTCCTTGCCTCAAACCGAAACTAATTAACTGCCCAAAACCCATGAGCCGAAGTTGGCTAAAACTTGGATCGTCAAAATTTAGAACTCGAAACCTTGTCCCCCGCAAAATTTTTGCCTTGGCCAAAGTATATTTGTTCAAATTTTTGTGGTAGTCCAGGTGCTCCGGAGTAATGTTGGTAATAACAGCTACCCGCAAAGGAATAAAGGCAACTCGATTTTGGTCCAGACCGTGCGAAGTCATTTCAACAACTGCGTATTTGGTGCCAGCTTTAACCATTTCCCGCAAAAATTTTTGTACTTGAAAAGAGTCCGGTGTAGTGACATGAAAGCCTGTTTTGACCTCTTTTTCGCCAATTTTTGCTTCAACTGTTGATACCATGCCAACCTTAAGGCCGAGCTTTTTTAAGCTATGGTAAACCATCGAAGTCGTGGTTGTTTTTCCATCAGTCCCGGTGACCCCAATCACAATCAGTTTTCTGGCTGGAAAACGAAAAAACAAGGCCGCAAAAAAAGCTGCGACAAGATGAAAATAGTTTTTTATTGTCTGGGGCAAGATCTTTTTCATACCCTCAAACATGGGAGACAATTCTACCACAAACTCAGTTAGAGTTAACCTTTTTTAGTGGATCGCTATCCCCCAATACGAATACAATTCTCTCGCAATATCAAAGAAAAGTGGTTCGGAAGTTTCCGCGGCGTAAATCGGAATCGGCTCGTTAAAACGTACAATCATGGCAAATTTTGGTTTTTCAACTGGGCCGAAGCCTACGAAAGAAGCAACGGTTTTGTTTGGGTCATAGTGACCCGCGATTGGAATTTGCGCGGTTCCAGTTTTGCCTGCAACACGCAGCCCGTGCGGAATCAGTCTTTTTGCTTCCCCATTCTCGACTGCGGAAAAAAGTAGTTCTTTCATGACTGAGGCAGTTTTGGGTTTGATAATCTGCCCGACCTCTACGGGTTTGTGCTCGATAGTTTTTTCACCAATAATTTTTTGGACGAGATAGGGTTGCATCATTTTCCCTCCGTTAGCAATGGCACTGGCTGCGGTCAGCATTTGCAGGGAGGTCACAGAAATTCCTTGTCCAAAAGCAGAAGTCACGTAATCTATCGGATACCAATCTGCCGGGTCTTTCAAAAGTCCTGTTTCTTCCCCTTGAAGATCCACGCCAGTCTTTTTCCCAAAGCCGAATTTTTTTACATAGTCAATAAATTTGGCCTTACCAACCTTTTCCGCCATGAAAGAAGCGCCGACATTGTCGGAGTGTTCAAGAATATCGGAAACTGTTGAGCCGGAGTGATACTGATTATTCCAAGTCCTGATTTCATAGCCTGCGATTTTTATCGGCCCGGTGCAGGGACAAACTGTTTCGGTGGTAATTGCTCCGCTGTCTAGGGCAGCGGCGGCGGTTATCATTTTGAAAGTCGATCCAGGTTCGTAAACATCACTAATGGCGCCGTTGCGCAAATCTTTATTCTCAAAACTAAACCATTTGCTCGGGTCAAAACTTGGTACGTTCGCGACGGCCAGAATGGCACCCGTTTTTATGTCCATGACAATAGCGCTACCGGATTTAGCAGAGTATTTTTTCATTCCGGCTCTCAGGTAACGCTCAACGGTGTACTGAACCGTGCGGTCAATTGTTGTCACCAAATCAAAACCATCAGCAGGAACAGCTCCTGATTTTAAACCTGCCAAAATTGGGTGGCCCTGGGCATCTACTTCTTCGGTCAGCTTTCCTACCCTACCTCTCAACTGATCGTCATAAAAACCCTCAAGCCCAGAGTAGCCTCTGTCATTGCCGTCTTCATCTTCACCCACAAATCCAAGAAGCTGGGCTGCCAAACTTCCATTGGGATAGAAACGTGAGGCTTGCTCTTCAAAACCAAGACCGACGAGACCGAGTTTTTCTATTTTCTCTTTTGTTTTTTCAGTTAGTTTGTGGGCAAGGGCGACCCAAACCACGTTTTCAGTTTCTAAAGATTCTGTCAGAGATCTCTTGAGCGAATCGAGAATTTTCTTTTTCTCTTTGGTGGTTGCTTTCTCGGGTTTTTTGAGATCGGAAATTTTCTCCTCGGCAAGTAAGGGGGCTAAATCGTCAACAATATCTTTTGCAAGCTTGCCAAAGTCTTTTTTCCCTTTTTCTGAATCTTTTAATTGTTGTAGGTTGGCAAAAAGCAAAAAGGACGGTTGGTTGGCAACAAGGACTTCGAGATCAAAAGAAAGGATCTTTCCTCGATCGGCCCCAATTGAAACTGTAGTCAGATGCTGGTTTGCCGCTGCAGTCACAAACTCGTCGTAGTTGATTACTTGCCAAAAAAAGAGTCGCCCTAGTATCGCTAAAGCAAAAAATAAAAATAAACCCTGGAGAAACCAGGCTCGGGGGTTCTTCATGGTAGAAGAGCAAGACCACTGCTGCTTCTGTAGATCTGGACTTGTCTGATTGGTACAAAACCAAGTTTTTTCGCTGCTTTTGAGATTTTGGCGACTGAGCCCAAACTGCTGACCTGGTTTCCAAGTCTTTCATTTTCGCTTTTGAGCTCTTGGAGTTCTGTAGAATAGGCGGAAGCTAAACCCCCGGTCGTGGCCAGCTGATTGGAAACGAATATTTTTGCCAGTAACAAGCCGACGACAAGAATTGCCAAAAACCAAACAGTTTTGGACAAAAAGGTATTTTCTTTTTTTCCTAGTTTTTGAGTTTCCATGGGCAGGGTCCTCTTTTAAATTTTCTCGGCAACTCTCAGCTTTGCACTTCTGGCTCTCGGGTTTCTCTCTACCTCTTCTTCAGAAGGCAAAACCGGATTTTTGGTTATTATTTTCAAATTCTCTTGGTCCTGGAAAAATCTTTTGACAATTCGGTCCTCTAAGGAGTGGAAACTGATAACGAGCAATTTTCCACCCTTTTCCAAGACTTCCAAACTTTCTCTCAGTCCTTCTTCCAGATTTTCTAGCTCGCTATTGACTGCAATTCTCAACGCCATGAAAACTTTGGTCGCCGGATGCAGTCTGCCCTTGCGGGCCCCGACAACACGGTTGATTATTTTAACTAGCTGATAACTCGTCTGGATTTTTTCTTCTCGACGGGCGTCGACAATAGCACGAGCAAGACGTCGCGCAGAGTGCTCCTCACCATACTTGTCAAATAGCTCATAAAGTTCCCTTTCTGCTAAAGCATTTATTAAATCTGCTGCACTGACTCCTAGGTTCGGATCCAACCTCATGTCTAGCGGTGCATCTAGATTGAAGCTCAAGCCCAAACTAGGATCAGAAAGTTGATCGCTTGATATTCCTAAATCAAAAAGTACTCCTGAAACTGAAGTAATCCCTTTTTCTCTCAGGATTTCGCCTATTCTGCTAAAATTTTTGTTAATGATCGTCAACCCTGCCAGTGCCTCCTCTTCCAGTTTTTCCACTGTCTTTGGATCCACTTCGAAACCAATTACCTGACCACCCTGCTTAATTATTTCCTTAGCGTGTCCAGCCGCTCCCAGGGTCGCATCTACGTACAGATGACCTTTTTTAACGTTCAGAAAATCCAAAACTTCCTTCAGAAGTACGCTTTGGTGCTGCCAAGGATTTCTCATATTCCCGAATCTCTTAGTCTTTCCGCGAGGGCTTCACCACCAGCTCGAAGTTTGGCCTCCATCTTTTTCCATTTGTTCTTGTCCCAAACTTCAATTCTTTCTAAAACCCCGATAACAATTGCTTCTTTTTTTAAAGCCGCGTACTTTCTCAAATATTCTGGCAAACTGATCCTACCTAATTTATCAAAATCAACTTCGACTGCCCCGGCAAAAAGGTAGCGACTAAAGGCTCTGGCGTCGGCTTGAGTCAGAGGCAAAGCAACCATTTTTTTGGCCAGTTCTTCCCAAGAATTTCTCGAGTACAAAAAAAGGCAACCGTCGAGACCACGAGTCAAGACTGGTTCCCTGCCAAGAGCCTCTCTAAATTTTTTAGGTACGCTTACCCGCCCTTTATAATCAATACTGTGTTCGTATTCTCCGACAAACATCTGCCTTCAAAAACTTTCTAGGCAGAGTTTCAAAGAGTTTCCTATCTAAGTCCGGTCAGGACTAAAAATCCTGCTGTCCAGAAGGGCAGGCTGTGGAGGAGCAAAGTGTAAGAAGTTTGATCCACTCTTTACCACTTTTTCCCCTTTTTTACCACTGTAGTCATTTTATGATCCCCTCCCACACCTGTCAAGCCACGACATATCCCGTCAAAATTTCTTTAGAACACAACATCTAGTGCCGGGTGCTTTTTCCTTGTTAACAACCTGACTAAATGTGCTATCATCTTTCTTACCCCAATGAAAAATCTTTTTGAGACTGAAGAAAAAATATTTACTGGCTTTCTGACGCTGAAGGGAACTGCTTGGGAATGCCTCACTTCTCTGGAAACCTATATTGACTCTCTGTTTGAGAATCCTCCTGAAGGTTTAAATCTGCAAAATAATCTACTCCTTGGAGAAAATGTTAAGCTCGGTAACAACGTCGTTGTTCTCGGTAAAGCCATCCTCTGTGCTGGTACCGAAGTTTGCGACAACGCAGTTCTACGCGACGGGGTCATTCTAGGACAAAACTCTTTTATTGGTTTTGGTATTGAGATAAAGCATTGCGTAATAATGAGCAGGACACGAATTCCTCACCTCAACTACGTGGCTGACAGTATCATTGGTAATGGCTGCAATTTTGGGGCTGGAGTCATCACCGCCAACTGGAAGGGTGGCTTTGCCAACAAAGAAATAGCAGTAAGCTTGGACGAAGAAAGGTTTGACACTGGTTTAGAAAAATTTGGTGCTCTTGTTGGCGACGGGGTTTATTTAGGTTGCAACGCTGTTTTGGATCCCGGAGCAGTCATTGGTAAAGGGAGTCTCATCTACCCCTTGAGTTTGATTCGTGGCGAAGTGCCTGTCAAGACAATTGTAAAAAACCACCAAAATCTAGAAATGGTGGCAAAGGCAGAATGAATCTCTACGAATTTGAGGGTCTCCAACTTTTTGATAAAGCTGAAATCCCAACTCCAAAAAGAGTTTTAGTTAACTCCACTGAAGAATTAAACAAAGTGGACTTTCCTGGTCCTTACGTCGCCAAGGCTCAAGTCCTTTCCGGAAAAAGAGGTAAATCTGGACTAATCAAAATTTTAGACAACCTGGACGAGAAAGAAATCGCCAGACTTTTGGCTTCTTCAAATGGTCGCGTTTTGATTGAAGAAAAATTAGTTGCCGAAAAAGAGTATTACTTGTCAATCACCTACAGCACAAAGCGGCGCCAACCAGTCATTCTTTTTTCTGAAGCGGGTGGGGTCGATATCGAAGCGGTTAAAAATGTTCAAGAGTTTCCGGTTGATTTAACCCTAGACTTTAGTTTTAAAAAACTTGACCCCGAAGTTAACACTATAGTAGAGAAGCTCTGGAAAGTTTTTACGCAGAACGATGCTCGCTTGGCTGAAATCAACCCACTTTTTAAGACCAAAGCTGGTCTAGTGGCGGTTGATGCCAAAGTAATTTTGGATGATGACGCCCTTTCCCGCCATGAGGATCTCAGCTTTGAGCCGCGTGATGTCATCGGCAAAAAACCAACCGAGGAAGAACTAGCTGCAGCTGAAATCGACAAAGAAGACCACCGCGGCTCGGCGGGTAGTAGCTACATGCAGCTAGAGGGAAACATAGGAATCATTGCTGCTGGTGGAGGCGGTTCTCTAGTCAATATGGACGCTCTGGTCGCTCTAGGAGGCGAGCCGGCTAACTACACTGAGCATTCGGGCAATCCACCGAGAGAAAAGATTGAGAAACTAACTAAGGTTGTTCTGGGAAAAACTGGGTTAATCGGTTGTTGGCTAGTTGGGGCGACTGCCAACTTCACTGATATGTATGAAACTCTCTCCGGCTTTGTGGATGGGTTACGAGCAATTAAACCGAAACCTGATTATCCGATTGTAATAAGGCGAGGTGGTCCACGCTGGGAAGAGGCGAAAGCCATGCTTGAAAAAGTTAAACAAGAGGAAGGTTTTGATCTTCATATTTTTGGACCAGAAACACCAATGACCTCAACTGCCAAAACCATGGTTGAACTGGCCAACAAATACAAGGAAAATAAGCAGTGATTAAGGGAATCATTTTTGACTTTGGTTACACTATCTACGACCCCGACAAACAAAGTCTTCTACCCGAAGTCCTAGCCTTACTTGAAAAACTTAAAGGTAAATTCAAGCTTGCTTTGATAAGTCGAACTGCAGATCCTGAAAAGCGGCTCCAACAAATTGAAGAGCTTGGGTTAAACAAGTGGTTTGAGGCAGTTGCCGTGACACCGAAGGGAGAAAACAAGGATTTGGAACAATTTTTGGAAAAACTAAAGCTGTCTCCAGAAGAAACTCTAGTGGTTGGGGATCGAGTCGACAGTGAAATACGCCAAGGCAATTTACTCGGTATGCAAACTGCGCATTTTAATTATGGTCCAAGACAAGAAATCAAACCTCAGAGTGAGGCGGAAAAAGCTAAGTTTGAAATTAACAATTTGGCAGAAATTGAAAATTTAATCTTATGAGCATTTTAATTGACAAAAAGACCAAAGTTCTCGTTCAAGGCATTACCGGCAAAGAAGGCTCAAGAGCGGCCGAACAAATGCTTGCTTATGGTACTGAGGTGGTCGCCGGAGTAACTCCGGGCAAAGGCGGGCAAGAGGTTTTCGGTAAAGCCGTTTACAACAGCGTCAAAGAAGCTTTGGTCAAACATCCTGAGATCAACACTACCTCCATCGCTGTCCCCGGCGTCTTCGCCAAGGCAGCTATGCTTGAAGCAATTGAAAATAAAATTCCTCTCATTCATGTCTTGACTGAACACGTTCCAATTCTTGATTCAGCAATTGCTTTCGCGAGGGCAAAAAAAGCGGGGGTAAGAATTGTGGGTCCCAGTTCAATTGGCATCATCTCACCTGGAGAAGCCAAACTCGGTAGTATTGGTGGCTCGGATCCAAATTTTTCCTACCAATCCGGAGAAATAGGTGTTATTTCCAAATCTGGGGGCATGACCAGCGAAATCTCTTTCATTTTGAAAAAAACCGGTCTTGGCGTCTCCACTGCCGTGGGAATTGGGGGAGACATGATTATTGGCTCGACTTTTGCTGATCTGGCCGGAATTTTTAAAGACGATCCAAAAACCAAAGCTTTGGTAATTTACGGTGAGCAGGGTGGGACCTATGAAGAAGACTTGGCCGAGTATTTGCTCAAATCTAAATTTGAAAAACCGGTCGTGGCTTTCATCGCCGGAATTTTTGCTG
This sequence comes from bacterium, assembly GCA_030704665.1. Classification (NCBI taxonomy): domain Bacteria; species bacterium. Next base: position 674,119 of record JAUYID010000009.1, read on the forward strand.
AAAGTTTGCCGGCCGGCCAAGCACTGGGACACGCCGGAGCACTCATTGAATCCGGCAAGGGTAGAAGAATCGACAAAGTCAAAGCTCTTGAGAAAGCCGGAGTTGGAGTTGCAGCTGTTCCGGATGAGCTGCCCAAAGTCTTGCAAGAAAGGTTAAAATAATTCCACATGCAGTTTGTCGAACCGCCCTCGAGAAAGGCAAAACGTCCAGTCATATCAGCTATTTTTTCCTTCCTTTATCTTTTAATTTTTCTTTTCGCTCTCAGTTTGCCGTTTCTTTATCAAAACTTGCCTTTCATTAGCTACCTGGGGCTCACAAAAACTTTAGTCCTGGTCCCGGCTGCGGTTTTGGCTGCCTATGCTTTTTTGATTGCTTTTTCCTTTTTTCTGCGGGGGGACAATTGGCTCCTTCTCTCGATTGTCATTCTTTTCTTCTCCACCCTAGGAGCGGTTTTTCTTCTTGTCCTCGGCATCATGACTGGGAAAAACCTGCCGAACGGGATTCCGAGCTGTGTTAATGATATAAGTTTGTGTAATTCAACTGATGGCTTTACCTTGCTTTCTGCCCTTCTTCTTGGTATATCTATACCTACCCTAGTTCTGAATCTTTTAACTTTTATTGCTGCTTACAAAACTATGGGAACCAAATAATGCGTATGTCAGAAAAAACTTGGAAAACTGCGATCACAACTTCAAAAGACGGTGTTCCCCAAATCAAAGGTTACAAACTAACTGATTTACTTCAAAAAGTAACCTTCACGCGAGCAATATTTTTAATCTTGACCGGAGAACTACCTGAGCCAAAGCAAGAAAAAATGCTCAACGCGGTCTTGGTTGCCTCGATTGATCATGGGGTTGAAGCTCCCTCAACGACAGTGGCGAGAATAACCGTCGGCGATGGTGTTCCTCTTGCCAACGCGGTTGCTGCCGGTATCGGAGCCATTGGTAAATATCACGGCGGGGCGGTTGAAGCTGCGGCCAAACTTTTCCAAGAGGCTGTCAAGAACAACGAGTCTGCAGACTCAATAGTTAAACAAGCTAAGGAAGAGTCTCGCCGTTTGCCAGGCTTTGGCCACAAAGTTTACGAAGTAGATCCTAGAACAGCTGCAATTCTCGAAGTTTCCCAAGAAATTGGTTTTGGCGGGCCACACACAGAACTGGCGACCAAAATCGAAGAAGAACTCAACCAAGTTTCCAGCAAAAAACTGCCGCTTAATATTGATGGTATCACCGCAGCTGTGCTTTCTGATCTTGGTTTACCTTGGCAACTTGGTAATGGTTTCTTTGTCATTGCTCGCACTGTTGGTCTGGTCGCTCATGTTCATGAAGAATTAACTGCCGAAAAACCAGTTTCCCACCGCCTCAGTGAGGAAGACGTCCTCTACAACGGCCCCGAAAGTCGTCAACTACCAAAATAATCGGCCTTACTTCCCTAATAAATTTGTTTCTACGGTCGCCAGACTAGATCTCGCTCCTTAATTAGGAATTATAGGATATAATTGTTTGCGAATGGATTCGCTTTAACTACCCCCCCAGTTTAGCGAATAGGAGAAGATCATGATTGCCTGGTGTTTCAAGTGTGGTAAGGAAAGGCCGCAAATTGGACGTTGTCCCGTCTGCAAAGGCATGACACGGACACAATTCCGGTCTTCCAACACTTCCGCGGAATCAACTCCCGATCGTCAGGATCAGGATCGTTTGCTCATCGAAGTCCTAAGTAGCTCTGACGAAATCGATCTTGATGAACTCTCTGCAGAATTCGACTTGGATCCAACGGAGGTGGACATGACCATCGTCATCGTTGACGACGATCCGACAGTTCGCGTCGCTCTCAAAAACTTCTTGACCGATTCGGGAAGCAGCACAGTCGCCGTTGAGAGCGCCGGGATAGCCTTACTTGCTCCAGACGGTTATTACGGCAACTTCGACATCGCCGTGATCGACGGGCTAAACGGAAGGGCTACCGAGGTGGAGAGACGGATTCTGACCGACAAGCCAAATTGCCGGACTATCTGTTTCAGTGGTGATGAAAAACCCAAAGGCTTTCGAGGCATCTACGTACCCAAGCCCAATTTCCTCGATCTCACCGCTGCGATTGAAGCCCTGACCGCCTAAGCGCACAAACCCGCCCAAACAGACCCCCGCACGCCGCGAGGGTCTTTCCTTTTTTGGACATTTTAATTTTGTTAGGAAAGTTTTTCGAAAAGGAAGTTTTTTATTTCGGAAATCTTCACCCGTTCTTGCTCCATACTATCCCGATCACGAACTGTAACTGAAGCGTCCTCAAGTGAATCAAAATCGATGGTGATGCAGAATGGCGTTCCGATCTCGTCGGCTCGTCGGTAGCGCCGCCCGACAGTGGCGGACTCATCATACTGGACAAACCAGCTTTTCTTCAGATCTTGGTATATCTCTTGGGCGATTTTAACTAGTTTTGTGTCTTTTACCAGTGGGAGGACTGCCACCTTGATGGGAGCCACTCTCGGAGCAAATTTCATCACCAGCCGCGTTTCCTCTTCCCCTTTTTCGGCAGTTCGTACTTTTTCCTCAGTGTAAGCGTCAATCAGGACTGCGAGCATGGCTCGACCCACCCCAACTGAAGGCTCAATGACGTAGGGAATGACTCTTTCTTTGCTTTCCGGGTCGAAATACTCAAGTTTTTTGCCCGCAACTTTAGCGTGGTTTTTCAGATCAAAATCAGTGCGGTTGGCGATTCCTTCCAGCTCCGCAAAACCCATGAAAGGCCAGTCGTACCAAACCTCGCTAGTTGCCTTGGAATAATGAGCCAGATCTTCTTTGGGGAGATCAACCAGTTTGATATTTTCTTTTTTAATTCCCAGTGTCTTGATGTGCCAATTGAGTCTTTCTTCTCGCCAGTAATCAAACCACTCTTCGTCTTCGCCTGGTTTGACGAAATATTCTAGCTCCATCATTTCAAATTCGCGAACGCGGAAAAGAAAGTTGCCGGTGGTGATTTCATTGCGGAAACCTTTACCAATCTGAGCAATTCCAAAGGGAAGTTTAACTCGGCTGGATTGAAGAACATTGTCGAAGTTAATAAAAATTCCCTGAGCAGTTTCGGGCCGCAGGTAAGTAACCGCCGCCTCATTCTCCACTGGACCAAGATGAGTCTTGAACATGAGGTTAAAGTCCTTTGTGGGAGTCCAATCTTTTTTGCCACAGTTGCTACAATTTTTGTTTATATCAATATTATCGGCACGAAAACGTTGGTGACAGGCCTTACACTCAACCATCGGGTCAGAAAAACCAGCGATATGACCTGAAGCTTCCCAAACCTTGGAGTGATGAAGGATAGTTGAGTCCAGACCGACAACTTCGTCACGTGCTTGGACCATGGCCCTCCACCACAAACCTTTGATGTTGTCGGCTAGCAAAACTCCCAGTGGCCCAAGATCCCAAGTTCCGTTTAAGCCCCCATAGATTTCCGAGCCGGGAAAAACAAAACCCCGCCTTTTGGCAAGAGAAACAAGCTTTTCCATTACTTGGTTTTTCTTTTCCATAATTCGAAATAACCCTAATTTTAAAATTACTAAATTTCGAAATACATCGCGCGCGGGCTTACTTTTAATTTTCTCAGAAAAACCTTTAGCGCGATATTATTTTTGCATCTTTCGACATGGCTAAAAGTATAAGTGCTCTATAGCTTTATTGCAAGCTAGAGCGCTCTCAAAAACAGATTCGGAAAAGAAAGCAGGTTATTGCCGGTGTCACGAAAGCTTCGACCAGGGCGGCCACTGCCAACAAAGCAATCACGAAAAACCCAACTCTTAAGCTTGCGATCAAGTCTTGAACAAAGACTTTTCTTTTTTCTTTTTTGGCAAAAAGCCAATGCAAACCCGTCCTGGTCGAGAGGCCAAACCCCACCAAACTGGCAGTGATTTCAAAAATCCCGTGGGGTAAAATCAGAAAAATTAATTTTAGCGGCGAGAGGACAGCGTAAATATCGAGGAAGCCAAAGTACATCCCAAAAATCATTCCATTGACAAAGGCAACGATAGTAGGCACCAGTCCAAAAAGGCCGAAGACAAAAGTTCCAATCAAAATGCCGCCGTTGCGTTCAAAAATAAACCAGGCTGTCTTTAGATCAGTTTCGAAGCCGATCTTTTGTAAGGACTTTCCGTAGCTTTGAAAAAAAGCTCGACTCAAATCAGGGTTGACTAGGGAAATTATTACCCCGCAGGCCACACCAAGAAGGAAAACAAAGACAATGTAGCCAATCCACCAACGCGCCTCAGAAACAAAATCCCAGGCCTTTTTCATAAGTTTTTGACCTGATCAATAAACTCTTCGGAAGCTAGATTTGCCTCAACAATATATTCGAGATAAAAACCCAAATGCTGATCAATTTCTTTTTGCAGCAGTTTTGGTATCGAAAGCTTCTTTATTTGCTCCCAGTCTTCTTCAAGCAAAAAGCGCAAGATTTTTATTGCCTCCACCGAAACCGGACGAGCTAAGGATTCAGAGCTGCAGTTTTTATCAAGCAACCCTCCCATCCCTGGAGATAGTCTCTGACTCTCGGCTTGTAGAGGCCGGGTGCATTTCGTACAAACAAACAGCTGAGGTCGGAAACCAGCTTTGTCCAAAATTTTAATTTCGAAAGCGGACCGAAACAACTGCGCTTGGCCAAGATCCTGCGCAGAATTTATTCTTTCCAAGGCTTCTAAAAGTAAACCAAAGCTTCCTCTCGCTTCTTGCTCAGAGTCGAAAAGTCGATCGATAATTTCCGCAATTTTGTAGCCGTAACTGATTTTTTCGAGATCTTCCTTCAAAGTCTGAAACGAAGAGATCGTGGTTGCTTCGGTCAAGATATTGAAATTTTTGCTCTCAGAAAAAAAGAGTTTGGAGTGATTGAGCAGCTCAACGTTGCCTGCTCGACGCGACGAGACGCGCCGAATTCCTTTCGCCAAGGCGCGTATTTTGCCCTTGTTTTTAGTGAAAATTGTGAGGAGTTTGTCAGCTTCGCCAAAGTCACTGCGCTTCAAGACTATCCCTTCAGAACCCCAAGTACTCATCACCCTCTATCCTATACCAAACTAACCTCAACCTTCAACTTAAGTTGAATTTAACCCTCTTTACTGAGCTCCTTTACCACTGATGATTGCCGGCAGAGTCTTGAAAATGACCTTGAGATCAGTCAGAAGCGATGGGTTCTTCGCGTAGTCCGCGTCCATGGCCGCCCGCTCCCGAAAGGAAATCTCGGACCGGCCCGAGACTTGCCAGACCCCGGAAGCACCCGGTTTAACTTTGGTCACCTCCTCAAGCAAAGGAACTAGGTCGGAATGGAGTTTCTTCTGCATTTCTAGCTCTTCCGGATAAAGTGCGCGCGGTCCCACCAAACTCATTTCTCCTTTGAGAACATTGAGCAGTTGGGGAAACTCATCAATACTGTAGCGGCGCAGGAAACGACCAATCCTAGTGATTCTTGGATCGCGGTCAAGTTTAAAGCTGTTCTTTTTCCACTTCTCCATCAGTTTTTTGTACTGTGGGTTTCTCTTGATTTCTTCGTGAGCGTTGGCAACCATGGTACGGAATTTGTACATCCGAAAAAGTTTGCCGTCTTTCCCAACTCGATGAGAAACTTCCACGAAAACCGGTCCTTCTGAATCAAATTTGATCAAAATTGAGGTCAAAACCAAGAAAGGTGAGGTAGCGACCAAAACTAAACTCGAAAGGACCAAATCTATTGTTCTTTTCAAAAATTTGTACATGTTTTAGAAATTTTTAGAAGGGCAGCAACCAATCTCATAAGTATTCAGTTTTGTTTCTTTTCTTGATTTCAGCGACAACCTTCTTGACATCCTGACTACGGTCTTTGGGACAGATCAGTAGTGCGTCTGGGGTGTCTACCACAATCATTCCTTCTAGACCAATAGTCGCGATAAGCTTGCCTTCCTTCGAACCAAAAATGAGACAATCTTTAGTATCAATATCAATGTGCTGACCTTTAACAACGTTGGCCGACCCACCCAAACTGGCTAGCTCATCCTTGAGAACATTCCAAGCCCCAACATCAGTCCAACCCAAATCTGCCTCAATCTCAATCTGGTCCTCACTACTGAGTTTTTCAAAAAGTGCGTAGTCAATCGCCTCTCGAGGAATTTTTTGGTATTCTTGCTCAACTACTTTTTCTTCCCGACTGGTTCCGACTGCTTCTTGGATCTTTATCAAGGCAGCATAAACCTCGGGAGTGTGCTTTTGGAAAAGAGCCATGATTTTGTCTAGCTCCCAAACAAAATAACCGGTATTCCAAAGAAAATTCCCCTGTTTTAAAAACTTTTCTGCTGCTTCGTAGTTTGGTTTTTCGACATGTCGGGAAAATTGCCAAATGTCGAAGCCTTCCAAATTCTCAATCTTTTTGCCGATTTCGATATAACCTAAATGAACACTGGGAAAACTCGGGCGCACATCAACTTTGACGATAACATTTCTCTCTTTAGCTAGTTTTTCAGCTAGCTTCAAAGCTTTGACAAAAGTCGGCGTATTTTTGACCAAATGATCGGCTCCCCAGACCGCGGCCATGGTTTCACCAGGGAATTTTTTGGCTAAATAGGAAGCCGCAAAACCAACGGCGGCAAGATTGTCGCGCATTTCCGGCTCTCCCAAAATGTTCTCTGGTTTTAAATGCGGCGCCTGTTCGGCAACAGTTTCGAGATAATCCTTACCGGTCAAAACAAAAACATCCTCTGGGTCGAAACCGGTCAGGATACGCTTGACCATCGCTTGAAAAAGCGACTCATCGTCGATCAATTTTTGAAATTGTTTGGGAAGAGCCTGGCGGCTCAGCGGCCACATTCGCGTCCCGGCTCCACCCGAAAAAATTACAATCTTCAATTTAGTTAACCTCCAATCCTATTGAAATCTTAAATTTTCTGTCATTTCCGAGTATACCCGAAGAATCTCTTTGGTTCTTAATTAATCAAGACAAGCACTACTAAGTTTGCGAGACTTTTCTCCGCTCAGAGTGACGTCTTTGATCTTTTTGCTTGCAGAGCCTCTTTGACAAAGAGCTTCATTTTTTCTTTAAATCTTTCTTTAGAAAATTTTTCTGCTTGCTTCTTTGCTTCTTGAGGATCAAATTCCATTTTTTCGAATTTTCTAACTGCCTCTATTATAGACTCTTCTGTCTGCTCTGAGAAAAAAACTCCGGTTTTTCCTTCGACAATTGTTTCGAGAGCCCCACCTTTTCCAAAAGCGATGACAGCTTTGCCCGCGGCTTGGGCTTCGACTGGGACAATCCCAAAGTCTTCCTCAGTTGGAAAAATCAAGGCTCGACAGTCTTTCATGTAAGCCGCTACTTGGCTATCAGCTAGCCTTCCCAAAAACTCAATGTTGGGCTCGGCCATTGCTTTTAGAGTTGTCAGAGCTGGGCCGTCACCAATTATTTTTAGTGGATAACCGAGTTTGTTGAAAGCTTTGACGGCAATATCAATTTTTTTATAGCCCCCAAGACGGGAAACAATGAGATAGAAAAATTTATTTGGCCTTGATACTTGATCTTTGATACTGGGTACGCTGGCAAAGCGAGCTGTCTCTACTGGGGGGTAAAGCACCGTCGCCGGGACACCATATTTATCTTTAATTCGTTTTTTGATTTCTTCAGAATTGGCGATGACAAAATCGATTTTTTTCATCGCTGCCCGATCTGCCAAGCGCAAAAGGTTTTTAACAACCGGGACAGTAAGTCGGTAGATTGGCTCCAAGTATTTATCAAAACCGCGGTGTCGGTAGCCGGTCAGTTCTTGATCGTAGCCGTAGAGGAATCTCGGTGGAGTGTTGATATAGGCAATGTGAAACCCACCTTTTTTTGCTCGAGCAAATTTGGCGGCGTAGGAGGAGACACTGATCACAATATCTGCGTCGGTCTTCTGCAACCGAAAGGCCAGGGGATAAAGAAAGAAGTAGTGTTTGTTTAAATAATGAGCAAAAGGAAGTTTTTGTATTAAATTAGTGTGAATTCGACTCGGATCAATTTTTAGCCAAGAATCCATCAACTTTTTATCATAAATAGAAGTGTAGATCTGGGCTTCCGGCCAGATTTCTGCTAAGGCTCCAACGACCCGTTCTCCTCCACCATACTGGTTGAGAAAGTCGTTGACAATTGCCACACTTGGTTGCTTGCTAAACATAGGTTCCAATTATAGCGCTTTAGCGATACAAGCGCGAGTCTTTCGGGCTTATACAAGTTTAGACTGCTGCAAGCGATTTCAATTGCTTATAGCGCGCGGCACAAGCGCGAGCCGAGTACTTCTCAAAGCTAAGCTTGACCACTTAGCCAAATTCAGCATATGATTTTTAAGTAGATGAAACTAAAACTTGCCATCTTTTCTTTTGTTTTTATCCTCCTTTCCCTGGCCCAAATCAACAAAATAACCACTCGGGAATTTGTTTTGGACGAATACATTTGGATACCTGCGGGAATAACTTTCGTTGACAAACTTTCTCATGGTGAGTTTGAAAAAACCAACCTCTCCACCCGCCCAGGAGTAACCGTTGAAATAGTTACTGGAACAACTACAACCTTGGTGCGCAGGCTCAATAATCAAAAAGATCTTTTTACCACACAGATTAGCGAGAATGAAATTTTTGTAAATCGAGTAGTCATCGGGCTGATACTTGCTCTTCTTGCCAGCTTGTCTTTCTTCCCTTTATCTATTTTATTGGGTCAACGCAACGCAGCCCTAGGTACTCTTTTACTAGGTCTAAACCCGTTGTTAATACGCCTTCAGGCTGCTTGGACCGATCTTTTTTTAGCTTTGTTTTTGGTTTTAAGTTTATTTTGTTACTTGGTGTTTTGGGAAAAGAAAAACAAGAGTTTTCTCTTTCTTTCTGCCCTAGCCTTTGGTCTTGCCCTTGCTTCAAAAGCTTTCGCCATCATTCTAATACCAAGTCTAGCCCTTTCTTCGATCTGGTTTAACTTCAACAAAGAAAACGTTAAAAACGCTTTGCGCTCAGTCTTTGTAGTTTTCGCAGGCGGTTTAGCAATCGTTTACCTTATTTACCCTTTCCTTTGGGTCAAACCGTTTGGACTTTTTTTTCGTTATCCAGAGCTGACCAACAATTTTTCAACCAGTGTGACAGATCAATACTTTGGATCTTTTAGTGTCTTTTTCTACCCCTACAATCTTTTTCTCTATGATTTCTTTTTAGCCGTTTTGGTTTCTCTTTTATTGCTACCAACAATTCTTCACTTGGTCCGAAAGCGAAGTTGGCCAAACATAATCCAATTTCCGGTTCTGTTCTTCCTTCTAAACCTGGTGGCTTTATTGATAGTGTCACAAGCGAAGTACCTCACTCACAACACCGGCCAAAATATTGCGGGTTATCGCTATTTTGCCCCAGCCGTTTTCTCGCTGATCTTGTTTCTAGTGGCATCAAGCGCTTTCGTTGCTGAAAAAGTGAATTTTTGGGGAAGAAAATCTTCTGTTCCAAAAATCTTTCCCTTTTTAGTACTGGGCTATTACCTTTTCGAATTTTTCTTTTGGAGATAGAGTGAAGAATAATTTAGTTCAGAGGGTTCGACGAGAAAGAGTGCGTTCTTCCTCGTCGGTGTCTATGCAATCACTAACGCACTAGGTGCTAGAACATGATTTTCGCCGAGTTGTCAAAGCCCCAATCTTCAACAAAGAAGTTGGCCCAGATCACTGTTCCAACAATCATGAGGATGGTGAGGGCTACTGGTATCAGCTCCCATTTTCTCCTCTGTGTATCAGTTGTCAAACTGAAAACGGCCAGCACCATGGTGGCCGCAGCCAGGTCAAAGACTGGCTTGTTCACCCCAAAGCTCGCGGCGAAGACGACCATCGCCAGGATGAAAACCCAGGTGAAGCGTTCGCGGATCCAAGTCATCTCACTACTCCTTTCGACTTGCGCCGTTACGCAAATCTCTCGATGATGATCTTGACTGGCACCGCCAGCAGAAGCAGCAAGGCACTCAGACCACCACCGCTGTGGATCCAAAAGTCGCGCCGGTTGGCACGACCGTTGAACTCAACACCTTCTTCGGTGATCAGGTAGGTCTTGTCGACCACCTCGATCCTGATCCACTCGATCAACTTGAACCACAACACGGCACTGACTACCGCTGCGGGCAAGAAGACTAGCGGGTGGATTCCCAAAACCCACACCAGCAGAGGTGGCAGTACCGGCAGTAGCAGCGGTACTCCAATCTTCTTGTAGAAAGGCGTGTGGTCCTTGCCACAAATCAAGTCGTGGGCGATTCTAGCCGACACGAACTCGAGTCCGGGATGACTTTCCCTTGCCTGAGCCACGACTCCTCCTTCCGGCTTTCGCCAGCTTCCCGATCAGGCACTGACAGGTGATTTCTTCTGCGCCACCACCAAAACACCCAAACGCATCAGATTGATTCCTGCCACCCTAACCGCACCAACATCGGCAAGATCATCTCGCGAGTCGGACTTGATGAAAAGGGTCAACCAAAAACCCGGACCAAGTTGCAACAAGAATTCTGCGTCAGGAAGATATCCTCGGATGTCCGTCAGATGAAACCTCACGTTTTCCCTGAGAAGATCCTCTACCCTCCCAAGACGATCGAGTTCCTGCTCGTCAGTCGTTGCCTCCTTGGCGGCAGCCAACACTATAGCCACTGCCTTGTCAGCTCCATCTTCATCACTGAAGAAAGCGTGATCCACAACTACCTCCTTGGCATTTGCCTGTTTCTTCCGGTTAGAGCAATTATACTTCTCGTCAGCAAATGAAGGTGTATAATCCAAATCAGCAACACGAAACGAGAGAGCCGAAAGGCTAGAAGGAGATTACCCATGCTCGATGACAAGGTAGGTGAGACCTTTGCCTTTGACCTGGACTGTACTCGCGATTGGTATCCAGTCGGAGATATAACCGAGGATGAAGCATGGAATTTAGCCAACTCCGCTGCTCCTCATAGCCAGTGGAATGATGAGGAGATCACCGCCTTCATCGGCTACCAATACGCTACTGGCAAACGGGATTGGCCTGAGGAAATTGCTCTGGTTGTCACGGTCGATGAGCAGTTTGCCCATGCAGTCGTGCGCTGGGAAGGCAACTACTACCGTCTGCGACGGAAAGTTGAACCAGTGGCTGTATAACAAGGAGAAGACGATGCCAACTGCACAAGAGTCAGCCTACAGAGAACGTCTCAAGAACAGCTGGTGTGCGGTTGCGGCAGCACTGACTACACACAGGTCTGCGACCGTGGCAAGCCCAAGAACGGCCCGCCAGGGCTCTACTGTCAATCCTGTTTCGAGGAGGCTGACGAGGATTAGCCAAAAGGCTGGAGGAGAGTTTTCCATGGAAACTTTGCGGTTCCCGGACGATTATGACAGAATGAGCCTTTGGCTCGCGACCACACCCGATGGCAGACGGATTGTTGAGGGGAAATTGGAAGAGTTCCCCAATCTCTTCTCCGAACAGTTCGATCAAGGACTTCGGGAGTTGGGATTCGACAGCGCCAATCTGCTGCGGGTCAAAGAATTAGCCTTGGATTGGCATAGGCAAGGTAGTTCTCAACGCGGACGGCTTTCCAGAATCGATGTGGCCCTACTGCGAGCAGTCGAGCAGCAGTTGAGCATGTCTTTGGTGAGCCCACCACTAAAAGTCCGTCTTGAGAAACTCTCAAAGGAACTGCGACAAAACTCGCGCAAACGGCGTGGCCAGCGGACCGAGAGTCTGCGGGGTGCTGGTAACATCGTCATCGGACCCGGTTGTTAGGAGGTGATCCGTGGCAGGTAACGCAACGGAACGACTACAAATTCGATACCGCAACGGCCGAGCGGTAAAACGCCCGCCTTGGGAAGAAGATCGAGGTGGAATGGTTGTGGTACCAGTTCACTCACCACTGCCGGTGTCGCAGATACCAAAAGGGCGGGAGTAGAGGAGAAGGTCATGACACGCAAGCGAGGGCGCAAACAGCGCAAGCCCAAGCTTACCGTTGAACAAGTCTGGTCCAGAATGGAGCGCTCGCTTGAGGAATGGGAGAAGAAATTACCCAAAGCCTCGGACAAGACGCTCCACATGGTTATCAACTGATAATCAACGGGGCGCAGGATCGACAACACGAGCGACCAAAACTTTTTTGGCCGCTCGCTCCGTTTTTTAGGACCTCTTCCCAAAAAATGTATAATGAAAAGACTGTGCGGCTTTTTTCCTTTCTTCTCCTTAGTTTAATAGTCCTTTCCTTCCCAGGGAGTATCTTCGCCCACGGTTCTGGTCCCCCAATCCTGCTTATGAATGGAAAGTATGCAAACAACAACCCTATCTTTACCTCGAGCACTACTGATATTCCCTTGGGAATGGATGTAGCACCGGAAAATTATTTAGTTAATACCCAGGTTAAGTTTTCCCTGACCCGCAAGAATTTGCCGGCTCCAAAAGAAGTCATCGATCGCTCTACTTTCGGCTGGAACTTTGCTGATGGCAGGCAGGGCAGCGGGTTAACCGTTTCTCATACCTTTACCAAACCAGGCACTTATATCGTCAAAATCACCGTCAAAGACCCGACTCAAAATACGGTTTTTGATCTCAATACCGTGCAGCTGAATATTCTGCCCAACAAAGACTACTCCCTACCGCAAGCCAAGATAAAAATTAACGGTAAGCTGGTTGCAGACCCCCTCAAGGACACTTTCAAAGTCAAAAAAGGAGACGAAATTGAATTTGATGCGAGCCAATCTGTTGGCGATGGTTTGTCCTACCAATGGGACTTTGGTGATGGGGTGGCACAGAGAGGAAAGACTATAAAACATACCTACGCTGCCGACTTCTTCCCTAGTTTTCCACTGCTACGGGTCACTGACAAAAACGGCCTCTACAACGATACTTTTGCTGAGTTTTTTGGTCCTGAAGGTGGAGAAGGCTTTTTCCCAAACCCAGCCTACAAAGTCAATGATAGCAAAACTTCTTCTCCAACTGCTTCAGCAAACTCAAAATCTAAAACTGACTTTCCTCTTTTACCTGCTCTGGGAATTGGAGGGGTAGTAGTATTTCTGACTCTAACTTTTTATTTGACCAAGCTTCGTCGCCAAGTGAAAAATAAGTAATTTTGTTTTAACTCTTTTTTCCCACTTGGTTGTAAACCGCGAGTGTTTGCTCTGCCATTTTCCGCCAGGAAAACTGCCTGACTCTTTCTTGCCCAGCTTTGGTTAACCCTTCTCTGAGCTTTTTGTTCTCTGCAACTTCTTTTACTTTTTTCGCAAGCTCGGGGGGCTTGTGCGGATCGAAATAGACTGCCGCAGTAGCGTAAACTTCAGGTAAACTTGAAATTTTGGCCGCAATGACCGGACAGAGACAGGCCATTGCCTCCAAACCCGGAAGCCCAAAGCCCTCAGAGAGGGAGGGAAAAACAAAGGCGAGCGCCTCCTGAAAAAGAATGACGAGCTCTTCATTGGGAACAAAACCAACAAACTTGACCCGATCTTCCAAACCGAGATCTTTAACTTCTTCCTGCACTTTTTCGGTAAAGCGGTTTCGGGCCCCGACGATGACCAGTTTAGTTTTGGGTTCAAGAAGGCGCAGAGCTTCGAAAATGACCTGGATGTTTTTGTAAGGAAAAAGGTTTCCCACGTAAAGCAAGTACGGGTCTCTCACTCCGAAGCTCTCCAAAACTTTTTTCTTTTGCCCTTCAGCAACTTTCTTTTCTCCAAGGGACAAGAAAATCTGGTCTGCGGCTTCGTAGGTCACTTCAATTTTTGAAGGCTTGACCCCAAAGCTAGCGGCAACTTTCTTTTTGATAAATTCCGATGGAACTAGAATTTTGCTTGCCCGTTTCACGGCTTGGTTGGCGACAATCTTGTAACCAGCACTTTTGACAAAATAAATTGGTTTCATTCTTGTCGTTGCCGCACTACCACCAAACTCGTTGGTAGTCGTGTCATGAACTGTGACGACAAATTTTCCGCCCCAAAGCAAGGGTACGTTGAGGTGGGGGAAATGAACCAAATCTGGCTTTTCGCGAGTAAGAACCGCCGGCACGACGACTTGCTCTTTGACCGAGTACCATTTGGCATCAGTGAGGACTTTTTTGAAATTGGAGCTCTCCGGGTTGAAAAGGGGGTAGTTGTTTTTGCGTAGGAGAACAACATACTCATTCTCTGTGTCAATTTTCACCAACTCGTTTAGTAGATTTTCAACGTAACGGCCGATTCCGGTCCCTTCTGGACCAAAGAAACGCGCGTCAATGGCAATTTTCATTTTGAAGTAACTAGCGAGCAAATATAAATTCGCTTCGCTCTTTGTAATTTACGATTCTAGATCTCTTCGCTCTCTGCGCTGCAAGCGTCTTCAACCGCGATCCAAATTCTTGGTTTCTTAAGCAAACACCCTTCCTGGTCGATACGATGCTACTTAGACCTGCCTTCTTTCCCTAAAACTTCCCTGATAAGCTTGCCGCTTTCTTCGATCATACGGCTTTTAGTAAATTTTTCCAGAGCGCTGCTGTAAGCTTCTTGCGTAAACTTCTCTACTTTGATTTTATCATCCAAGGCTTCGAGCAAGGCTTTTGCCAAAGCCCGACTATCCTTCGCCTCGCACAGCCAACCACTTTTTCCTTCTTCTATCTCTTCGGGAATACCACCAACTTTTGTCGCAACCACCGGAACATGGGTAAAAATCGCTTCCAGGACTGACAAAGGCAAACCCTCACTTTCTGACGGTAAAGTGAAGACATCGGCAGCGTAATAAAAATTCAAAGTCTCTTCTCGTTCAATTTTTCCCAAAAAAGTCACCTCTTTCAACAGACCAAGGTATTTAACTTTGTTTCTTATTTTCTTCTCCATTAACTTATTTCCCCCACCCACTGAAAGCAGATGCACCTCTGGAATTTTTCGTTTGACTTCAACCAAGGCCTCCAACAAAGTTTCATAACCCTTGCCCGCGTTAATACGGGCATTGATACCAATCACTGGTTTTTTTTCCAAACCAAGCTTTTTCTTTGCAGTCAGCTTTTGCTCCTGCCTCGGAGGGACGAAAAAGTGCTCATCGACTCCGTTGTAAACGACTTTTATTTTTTCTTCTGAAACTGAAAAGTCAGCTAAATATTTTTTCAGAGCCTGACAATCAACCACCACCTGCTCACAAGAATTTAGTTTAGCAACAACTGCCTTTTTGAGAAGCGGGTTTTTTCGCAGCCAAGCGGGAAATTGAGGATGTTGGATATGAAGATGCGAAAAGCCCTTTTTTACCCTTTCAACCAAAACTAGCTCTTTGTAATCAAAGGTGATGACCAAATCTTTTTTGGTAGCCGAGGCAAGTTTCTCGGCCATTTTTTTCTGCAACAAAAGGTTTACCGGGTTAAAAAAATTCAAGCCTCGGTAACGACCAAAAGTACTTCCCAAACTAACTATCTCAGTTTCGACCCCAGCTTTTTCCATTGCCTTTTTAAATGGGCTTTTTTCGGAAGTAACAAATTTCGTCGGAAACTCTTTTTTTAAACTGGAGATCAAATCAAGAATTTGGTATTCTGCTCCACCAAAAAAAGGGGCACCGCTAACAAAGATAATCATAAACTTTATTTTACCAAGCCTTGGCTAGGTTTACTCCTTTTTCAGAGCCAACCTTGAGCTGGCCAATAGGAAACCGTAAAGAAACCAAGTGTGCGGATAGTAGAGAGTTGAGTTTGTCAGGTTCTGGAAACTCACCGCCAAGACTGCCGTCAAACTGCCCAAAACAACAAGTCTCATTTGCCAATCTTTACTTTGAAAGAGACTTAACAAAGCGCTGACAATGAGTGCGATGTTAAACCAAAGGAAGGCCCAAAAGCCAAAAACCCCGGTTTCGGCAAGAATCTGTAAATAAACATTGTGGGCTTGGACACGATCTCGTTTAGCTTCGGGAAGTTTGTAATCGTGATAGCGAAGCATGAAATTTTCCAAACCAACTCCGGTCAGCCAATTGGCTTTGACCATTTTAATACCGGCTTGCCAAATCTGCAGCCGTTCGGTGTTGGTTGTTGCTTCTGGATCAACACTTGAACTGATTCGCCTTTCCAAATCACTGACGTGGCTTCTGCCTCGCAAACCCCCAAACTGCAACGGCCCTATCGCAACCAACAAAACCACCAACATCACTAGACTAGTGAGCCCCACTACAGCAAATTTTGATAGCAAAGCCACAAGGTTAAAGCGCAAGATTACAGTCCCAAAAATGAAGATCAACAAAGCTCCCAACAAAGCAATCCAAGCAGCCCGAGAGAAAGTAATAGCCAAGGCTGATATCCCCGCCCCAACTAGGAAAATTCTCCACCAATTTTCTCTGGTCTTGTCTACCAAAACGGACAACCCAATTGGAAGTGAAACCAAAAGAAAATTCGCCAGAAAATTAGTGTGGTCAAAAATCCCTTTGGGGCGGGCAAAAGTTCCTGGATTTAGAATGTTGACCTTGGTATAAAAATCAATGTCCAAATAAAAAGCGACGAACTGATAAATTGCCACTACCGTAGTCACTAGTGTTCCAAGCAAAAGAGCTAGAATAGTTTTTAAAACTCGGGACGAATCAGCAACTAGAGCGAAGACGATTCCAAAAACTGTTAAGTCATAAACGAGATTGGCAAAAAAACGCAGTGACCGAGTTTGATCGAGAGCAAAATAAACTGATAACAAAGCAAAGGCGAGAAAAACCACCAACGGTAGACTGAAGGCTCTTGGTGGCAGAGTCGGTAGGCGTCTTTCTTTGACATGATTGTAGAGTAAAAGCAAAAAGGTAATTAGGAAAACGACCATGTGGATCTTGAGAGAAAAGCCAACGGAAATGTAGATTTGATCGAAGGAAAGACTAAAAACCGCTAGATAAAAAGCCAAGAGATAGTTCTTGAAATAAAAAAAACTGACTAGCAAGAAAACGGCAAGAGTAAGGAAAGCGAGGTTGAGCTTCAAGATTGCTGCCAGAACCAGCAAAAGATAAATAAGGATTGGTCCAAAAATTCTCGGCTCTTTAATTTTTTGGATGAGCAGCTGCAAATTCTTCATAGGCTCGAATATCCTCCAAGGCTAATTTTTCAAAATCAAAATACTGGCGGGCTTTTTGTGTCTTTTTCTTCAAACTCAGGTAAAGTTCTTTATCGGTGATGATTTTTGCTAGCTTTTCTTCCAAGTCATTACCATCATCAGCTTTGAAAGTCAGTCCGTTTTCAAAGGCAACGAGATGATCTACAAAATTGTTCTTTGGCAGAAGTACGGGTAGGAAGCAACCGATAGCGTTGGAGATGCCAACAGTCGGTCGTTTGGGCCAAACAGCCAGGTCACCAGCAGAATAGTACTGATAAAGATCGCTTTCTTTGACGAATCCAGCGAAATGTACTTGCTTGCTCAAACCAAGTCTTTGAGTCAAAGCCTCCAGATCAGCTTTGTAGTCTCCCTCACCGACAACCAACACTTTGGCTTGTCCGCTTTTGATCAGATCAGCACCTGCTTTTAATACTACCTCAAAACCTTTATCCGCTGCTAGTCTGCCAACCAAAAGGATCAGAAATTCTTTTGTGTTAACTGCAAAGCGCTTTCTGATTTCCTCTCGAGCTTTTTGAGAAAAAAAGAAAACTTTGGGATCAAAACCAATGGGAACCAATTTAAGCTTGCTCTCCGGAACCTGCAGATTGTTTTGCAAATACTCTTTGGTGCCGTTGTTGGGACAAAAGATCACGTCCGCCTTCTTGTAATAATAGGAATTGGCATATTTTTGAAACAGAAAATAACGAAGAAAACCGGCAACTGATTTGTAAGGCTTATTCGACTCTGGTTGGATCTGATCGTCCCCAATCAGAAAGTAACCCAGCTCGTCTTTGTATCTGGCCCCGAGAAGAGTCAAACCCTGATTGGGCGCGTAAGTGTGGACAATATCCGGTTTGATTTTCGCCAAAGCTTCTTTAACTCCGAAAGCAAAGATACTTTCCTTGATTTCAACCCTGGCCGCGAGACGGTGAATCTTGATTCCCTCGAAAACGCTCTCCCCTGCCTGCCTTTTTCTGCTCGCCGGCAGATCTAAACGCTTCGCCATAACTTGATAATCAGGAAAAGGGAAAAATTTGTTGGAAGTAATGACGTGAACCTCGTGCCCGGCTCGAACTTGGTTGAGAGCGATGTAATATTCTTTGTATCCCAACTCTGGTTGGAAATAGCCGATAAGATGAACGATTTTCATGGTCTAGCTTCTTCCAAAAATTCCTTTATCTTCTCAACAAGAAGACCACTAGCATTTCCAGCACCAAAACTAGTTTTCTGCCCGCCTCGGGATTGAAAATTTCTAATCGCCTCAACTATTTTTTCTTTGTCAGACCCCACCAAGAGGTTCCAACCATCCTCGATAGTCTCCACCCACTCGGTTTCTTCTCGCAAAGTAATGCAAGGAATTTTGAGAAAATAGGCTTCTTTTTGCACTCCGCCTGAATCAGTCAGAATTTTTTTGGCGTTAGCTTCAAGTTTTAACAAATCAAGATAACCAAGAGGTTCAATCGCCAGTACATTTTCGGGAATTTTTGTTTCTGAATCTTCAAGAGCCTTTTTTGTGCGTGGATGCAAAGGCAGAACAATTTTTTCCCCACTCTGAAGAAAACCTTCAAGAATATTTTGTAAATTTTTAATCGAATCAGTGTTTTCAGCCCGGTGGATTGTTGCTAGTAAGTAATTTTTTTCTTCTAAAGCCAACTTTTCAAGAATTGTGGAATTTCTTTCTGCTAAATCTTTGTAGTTAATGATACTGTCAAACATAACATCACCAACTTTCCAAACTCCTTTTGTGATGCCTTCCTTTTTTAGGTTTTCTACTGCCGTCTCCGTCGGGCAAAAAAGTAGCGCTGAAAGGTGATCAGTCAGAACTCGATTGATCTCTTCAGCCATAGATCGGTTGAAACTACGCAAACCAGCTTCCACGTGGGCAACTGGATAGTGAAGCTTGGCGGCTGCAAGACCACCTGCCAAGGTTGAGTTTGTGTCTCCATAAACCAGGACCAGATCTGGATGCTCTTTGACAAGCACTTCTTCTAGACGGACGAGCATTTCTCCAGTTTGTTTGCCTTGGCTTAAGGATCCAACGCCCAATTTATAGTCAGGCTCCGGAATCTCCAACTCCTCAAAAAAAGCCTCTGACATATTTGGATCGTAATGTTGCCCGGTGTGGATTAAAACTTCCTGAAACTTTTTTCGTAATTCTTTTGAAACAACCGCTGCTTTGATAAATTGCGGTCGAGCTCCGACGACACTTACTATTTTCATATTGTTAAACGCTTGTAAATAGCGAACAGTTTTTTTTCTTCAAGCTGCCAATTATACCTTCCCTCAGCTGCCTTTAGGGCATTGTTTTTCATTTTTTCATAAACACCTACCTCATTCAAAACTTGGTTGATTTTACTCGCAATCTCTTTGGGGTTCTCTGGGTCAAAGACAACACCAATCTCTTCTTCCTCCACCAACTTTTTCATTTCCTTCATATTGCTGACCGCAACCGGAAGTCCTGCAACTAAGTATTCAAAAAGTTTATTTGGAGTTGCCAAGTATTGATTTAAATTTGTTTTTAACATAGGAACAACCCCAAGATCAGCTGAACTTGTATAATCCAACAACTGCTCGAGTGGCACTGATTCTAAAAAAACAATTTTCTTTTCAATACCAAGATTCCTCGCCAATTTTTCTAGTTGCGTTTTGATTGGTCCCCCACCCATCAAAACTAGACCAAAGTTTTCCGGCCAGTAGACAACTGACTCAAGAAGCTGCCTTAAACCTCGCAGCCAACCAAAGGCTCCTTGATACAAAACTACTTTTGTTCCTGGTCCAAAAAGGTCTTTAAACTTGTCCCTACTGGTCACCACGCCACTTCTGGGAGGAACATTGAGCAAAGTTTCAACTGCTTTAATCTTGTAACGCTTTTTCAATTCTTCCTTGATTGACTCATTGACCGTGATGACCAAATCAACTTTTCCAATAAGCTTTCTTTCAGAAAGACCCATAATCAAAAACTTCAGTTTTAACAATAGATATTTGAACAAATTCATGTTTTTTCTATCCAAGGTTTCTAAGTAAAGCTCATGAGAATCATAAACCACTTTGGAGTTATTAGCTTTTGCTGCTAAATAACACAGAGGTAAAACAGGAAGGTCGTGGGCATGATAAACATCTGCTTTCTCTGCTTTTAATTCTTTCAGCGCCTTTTGCAAAGAAAAAACAAATCTCCAAGGTTTATAGATAGAGAAACAATCATAATTTGCCGAGGCTCTTTTAACTAAGAATTTGTTAACCTTCTCCTCACTTGAATTTTTGACTGTTTTCTGAGCGTAAACTACTACTTCATAACCTGCTTTCGCTAAAGAAGCGGCCTCTTTGTTGACTCGGCTGTCATGATCCAAAGAATTGTCAACGACCATACAAATTTTCTTCATAGCACACTTTCATAAACTTCTTGATATTGCTTCGCCACAACTTTTGCATCATGATACTTCTGAACAAATTCGTAGCCTTTCTTTCCCAAAGCCTTCAGTTCCTCTTTTTCGGAAATTGCTTTTTTCAAGATTTCTTTTAGAGTGTCTTTACTTGCGTTAATGATTGGAATTTCGTCCCCAAAAGGGACTAGGTCCTTGTACTCGTCCTCTAAATAACAAACTACCGGTTTTTCTAGGGCCATAGCTTCAACAGAAAAACCACCATACCAACCAATCAAAAGTTGGTCGACAACGATATCAGAGCGGTTGATCTGTTCAAAAAGTTCTTCTTTTTGCACTTTTTCTACAAGAGTTAACTCTATCTCCATGCCTTCTTTTTTTAACTCCTCTACAGCACCCGTAACAAACTTAGTGCCTTTTATTTCCTGTTTTGTTGGAGCGTGCAAAATTGTGAAAGCTTTTTTCTCGTTATTTTGTTTTTTAAACGCGTGAATTTCTTCTATATTTCTCGAGTAAGGAATTATGTGTGCCGACTTATTAGCCTGACTAGCCAACCAAGGACCAGCAAGGACGATCGCGTCTGCATTGTCGATCAAAAATCCGTTTCTCTTCTTTTCATTTTCAAAAAATGTAGCTCCTTTCTTATGGAAGAAAGAGTAGTAAGGGCTTTCTTTTCCATCAGTTTCGACAGATTTTTTTACATCATAAAGCTCTGAGCCACGAAAATCGTAAATAACTTTTTTGCCTAAAAGTTTGAAGAAGAAATGGTCAAATCGATACTGGAAAAAGGTCCTTCCGTAGAAAAAATGAAAAATATCGTATTTAAAAAGTGAGGAAATTAATAGGTAGAGACCTTGAAGTTTTTGCAAAAGTTTGTTTGAAAACGGTCTGAGGGTTACATCACAAGGGGTGTTGACCCACCTTCCGGAAAAGCCAAAAAAATCAATCCTAAAGCCTTCTTTCCTTAGAATCCTAGTGAAACTGTAGATTCCTTCCGAACCAGCGTTGTTGAAACCAACAAAAATCTTCTTTTTTTTCAGATCAGGCATTTTTGTTTTTAAGCTTGGTTATATAATCTTTCATCTCTTTGATCGTTTCCTTGAGCCGAACGGAAAAATCAGTGGAAAATTCCATTCCCAACTTCTTTATTTTTGTGTTGTCGACCTCAAAGTTTTTGATGTCACCAATAGTCCAATCTTTGTAGTCTATCTGTGATTCATCTCTGCCAAAAGTCTCCAAAACTGCTTTGGCAAGCTCCCCGACAGTAACTTTGACACCAGAAGCGCAGTTATAAACTTTTCCAATACTACCATCATTTACCGCCACCAAAAGGTTTGCTCTGACAACATCCTTTACATAGGTGAAAGAACGCTGCTGACTTCCATCTCCAAAGATAATCAGCGGTTTGTTTTCCATCATATTTCTGATAAAAATCGCCACTACTCCTCCAAAATCATTAAACTCTTGCCTAGAACCAAAAACATGAAAGTAGCGAAGCACCGTAGTATTGAGACCAAAGAGCTTGTGAAAAAGTATCGCGTATCTTTCCCCTGCCAATTTGCTAACTCCATAGGTAGAAACTGGGCTCAGGGGATGACTCTCATCCTGAGGGAAAACAACAGGCTCACCGTAAACAGAACCAGTTGAAGCGTGAACAAATCTTTTTACTCCGGTGTCTCTTGAAAGCTCAAGTAAGTTAAAGGTTCCCTTGGCGTTTACTTCTAAATCCCTTCTTGGGTCTTTCAAAGAAACCGTTTTTTTCGAAGCTGCGTTGTGAAAAACAATATCAACTCCTGAAAAATGTTTTTTTAGGTCGTCAAAATCAGTGATGTCAGCTTTAACCCCTAGGAAATTTGGAAACTTTTTTAAGTCTTGAATATTTTCTTCTTTTCCAGCTACATAGCTATCCAAAGAAACGACCTCAATTCCGGTTTTGACCAACTCTTCACAGATATGTGAGCCGATAAAGCCGGCTCCACCAGTGACAAGCGCTTTTTTGTATTTTCTAGCAACTTCCTTGTTCAAATCCATCATTTCTCCTGACTAAATCTTTTTTTAATAAGCAGTGCCGGAACTCCTGCATAAACACCGTTTTTTTCCAAATCTTTAGTGACTACCGCTCCAGCTCCGATCACAACTCCAGATCCTACTTTCACTCCAGGAGTTATAACTACATTGGCTCCAACCCAAACGTTATCTCCAATTTCAACTGGAAGTTTTTGCAAAACTCCCTCTCTGATTTTTACCTCTTTATCATCAAAAGGGTGAGTTGAAGAAAATATCTTTGTTCCAGTCGCGATAGAAACGTCATTACCAATTTTCACACCACCAAAGCCGGAGATGACACAAAACTCATGGATCGAAACATTGTTACCAATTTCGATTTCTTCCGGCTCCATGATAAAAACCGCCGTGCCGATCGAAACTGGGCGCCCCATTTTTTTCAGCAGCTTGCGATAACAAAACCTTCTCAACCGAAGAAAACTAGTTCCTTCCAAATATCTTATCAAGGTGACCAGTTTTCTCGCAATTAAAGTTTTCATGGCCTTGATCTAAATTTGTTAAGAGAATTTGCAAGAATCTTGTTTACATAGCCGCTAAGCAGTTGCCTATCTAAATGACTCAGAGCGTTTAGTTTTATTATCAACAAAAGATAGACCAGAGAATAAACAGTTCCTGCCAAAAACATTTTAACCAAGACCTCCAAATTTAGATACAAAATAAGGCTGATCGGCAAAGCTGAGAGAATCGAGATTGAGAGTATTTTCAACACAACCGTCCAAGGAAAAACGTCTGCCAAGGAAATCTTCACGTAGCGTTTAATCACTATTACATAGTAAAAAACGTTGATAAAGGTTGAGATTACAGTCGCGACCGCTGGACCGGCCAAACCTAGAGTGAAAACCAAAACTGGATTCAAAATTGCGTTAATAACAAAAAAGACTATTGAGCCCTTTAAGTTTTCTCTAGTTTTTCCAATTGCCTGAAGTACTATACCGTAGCTAGCTACTCTGATCAAAAGTAAAAGCAGGTAAATTCTGAAATAAGGAACACTACTGGCGAATTTTTCTGAATAAAGAAGCGTAATTATCTCGTGGGAAAAAATCATGGCGATGACAAAAACGGGCAAGATAATCAAACTAATTTTTCTGATTGAGTTGTGCCAAACCTCTACCAATCTCTTTGTATTTCCTTCTGAATAGGCTTTGGCCATTTCCGGTAAAACGACTTGGTTTACCGAAGATCGTATTAAACTCACAAAAGGTATTTCGGTCGCTCCAACCACGTAAACAGCATAAAGTTCTGGGGGGAAGTTGATTGAAACTACAAGTTTATCGAACTCCCAAGCGATCAGACCAATGATTGAAGTCACCCCCAGTGGGATACCGTAAGCCAGTTGCTCTTTATAGTTTGAAAGATCAAAACTAAGGATCTTTTCCAAAGCAACCATTCTTTTGGTATAAATGATTCCAAAAAACGGGAAAATCAAACTCACCAATGACAAAGCCAAGAAGATTATTTGTAAATTACCTCCAAACAAAAAGGCCAAAGTCACCGTTGGAATAAAGAAAAGAGTACTTCTGACTATTGGGTAAATCAAAAGCAAATTTAGCTTGTTGTACATGATCAATAAAGGTTGGAAAAATTGCTCCACGACCGTGGCAAAAGCATAAACGCTAAAAATCATCAGGGGGATCATCAGTTTGGGGTTGTGCATGACTCTCGGAGCCCAAAAAGCTGAAACAAAAATAAAGACGGTTAACAAAATGGCCGTAAAAATCAGCAAGGAAATAGACCGGCTGATAAACTGCTTTTTTAGTTCCAAATCCCTGATACGGGGAAGAAAATAAAATAGACCAGCAGGAATACCAACAGTAAAGATTGGAGTAAAAATTTGATAGACTAAAAAGACTTGTTTATAAGTTCCAAAATCGGTTCTTGACAAAAGTCTAGCTAGTACAACACCGGTCAAAACAGTCAAAACCTGGGCGGCGCCACTTCCGAAGGCAATCAATATAGCTTTTGAAGTAAGCGTTGTCATGATCTAGGCCACAAACCGTTTCAGCCCTTCCTCAATACCAATTTTGGGCTTAATAAGTAATTTCTCCATGAGAGCGGTGTCCACTATTTGATTACCTTTGTTTTTGTCCTCAATATACTCAAATTCAGGTTTTTTTCCAGTGATTTTGACCAAACTCTCTACGATTTCTTTTGGTGTTTTTGTCTCCGGTCCGCCGAGATTGATAGTGTGGCTACCCCCCAGTTCCAGACTTTTTTTGGTTGCTTCAACTAAATCGTCTATATAAATAGGATTAGCTTTGGGGTTTTCCCCACCATTGAAAAATTCCACTTTTCTTCCCGGCTCCATGTTGTTGAGAAGATGAAAAACTAAACCGTGGCGCATTCCGGCTCCGTAAGGATCGTTGTAGCGAAAAATCAAAGTTTCAAAATGGTTTGAATAAAAGCTAACAAGTTCTTCAGCGGCAACCTTACTTTCCGCATAAAGATTTTGTGGATTGAGCCGCTCACTTTCCTTGGCCAAGTCTTGCTTTGGACCGTAAACCGCTACTGAGGAAGCAAAAGCAAATTTTTTTAACCCAACATCTTTCCCGTACTCTAACAATTTTCTTGTCCCTTCAACGTTTATTTTTAAAAGCTCGGCTGGATTGGTTTGCTTACGTCCCACCAGAGCAGCTTGGTGAATGATGATATCCAAACTCTTGGGGAGTTTTTCTCTGTCCAGCTCTTCTGCCAGATCGTGTTCGAGGAAGTTTTCTCCTAACCCAAACTCTTTCCTGTGGACCAAAAGATAAAGTTCGTGATCGGCCAAAGCCTTGGCTAGACTACTGCCAACAAATCCTGAAGCTCCTGTAATTAAAATCTTTAGCTTTTTCATTTTATTTCCTTAAGTTTGGCGATAATTTTTTCTCTACTACCCTGTCTTGAAATAAGTAAAAGTTCTTCAGCAAATTCCTCTATATCTTCCTTCTCCGTAGAGTAAACCCGGGAAATTTTTTCATGCTCAGTGCCAACCTTCTTTTCATCGTCCTTGTAGAGTGTTTCTGTCAGTTTTTCCCCTGGGCGCAAGCCGACAAACTTGATTTCAATATCTTTTTCTGGTTCAAAACCAGCCAAGCGAATCACTTCTTTGGCTAAATCAACAATTTTTATTTTTTCGCCCATTTCTAGCATAAAGATTTCTCCGCCCTGAGAAGTAGCTGCTGCCTGAAGAACGAGTTGGGCTGCCTCCGGAATGGTCATAAAGTAGCGCTCGACTTTTGGATCGGTAACTGTCACCGGCCCACCAAGAGCAATTTGTTTGAGAAACAAAGGCACGACACTACCTCGACTGCCGAGAACATTACCGAAGCGGACGGCACAAAGTTTAGTTTTTTTGTTTCTTTTTTCTCGGTCAAGAGTGAGCAACTCACCAATTCTTTTGGTCAAACCCATGACATTCTCTGGGTAAACTGCCTTGTCCGTCGAAACGAAAACAAAACTTTGCCCCGGGTGCTCGTCATTGGCTCTAAGGATGTTTAATACACCACGAACGTTGGTCTCAACCGCAGCAGCCGGAAAGGCTTCCATCAAAGGAACGTGTTTGTAGGCGGCCGCGTGAAAAACGATTTCCGGTTTGTACTTTTCAAAAACTTCTTGAACTTCTGAAAAAACTCTGATATCTCCCATCACCGGCAAGACTTGCTCTTCCTTTCCCAAGGCAAGCAACTCCATGTGTAGGTCATAAAGTTCGCTCTCATTTTGATCGAAAAGAATTATTTTTTTGGGCTTGAAGTTGGCAATTTGTCGGACCATTTCTGAACCAATTGAACCCCCCGCACCAAAGATCAGAACCTTCTTGGCGTTGAGAAACTTCGAAATTTTTTCAAAACTTACTTTGACTGGTTCTCGGCCAAGAATGTCTTCTATCTTCACCTCTCGCACCGGACTGACTTTTCTTTTGCCGGTAATAATGTCATAAATTCCCGGCAAGATTTTGTAGTCTAAACCCACCTTTTCACAACCTTGGACGATCTTTCTGATTGTTTTTGCCGGAGCCGAAGGAATAGCAATCAAAATTTCTTCAACCGCCGGTTTTTCTGTTTTTGTTTTTTCCAAATAGTCCAAGCCACCCAAAACTTCCACACCCTCAACCAAGGCAGCAATTTTTTTCTTATCATCATCAAGAAAACCACCAACTTCGTAATTTTTCTCTTGATAACGTCTGATTTCTTCCAGAATCAATTTTCCGGCAACACCAGCACCGTAAATCAACACCTGCTTTTTTTTGACTTCTTTGGGAAGGTAAATTCTGTTTTGCACCATTTTTTATTTTAACTTGTCTTCCTTGAGACGAATTTTTTCAGTTGCTAAAGTAGCGATACGCAGGGCTTTGAGTGCTTCTTCCGGACTGGCGGCCAAACTTTTTCTTTCCGGATTTTTGATGCTCGCGACAAAATCTTCAAGCTCAGAGAGCAAGGGTTCTTTGGTTTTGACAGCAATTTTCTTGCTCTTACTCTCCCGAAATTTGCCAACGTAGTCCTCAAAGTCATCAAACTCAGTCGTGTAGCTAGTATCGAAAACGAACAGTTCTTGGCTGATAAGATTGGCCACCGCATAACCTTTGGTCCCGGTAACATTGAGTTTGCGAATCTTCACCGGGGTGATCCAGTTGACTTGGATATGACCAGTAATAGCTAGCCCTTGATTATTAATTGGATACTCAAGAAAAATATCCGCGTAATCTTCAAGCTTGCGTAGAATTGCTTTTCCTCCTGAGGCGTAAACACCTTCCGGACTAGAGTCGAGAAGAAAATTGAGCAGATCAATATCGTGCACTCCGATATCAAAGATAACGTTGGCGTCCTTGATCCGAGAGGGAATCGCATTGGCTCGGCGCGCCATGACTGAAACGATTGTCCCCAAACTTCCTTTGCCAATCAACTCTTTGAGTTTCAGAACAGCGGGATTGAACCTCTCAATGTGGCCAACGCTCAGGACCAAGCCCTTCTCTTTGGCTAGTTTGATCAAAGCCTTGGCCTCATCCACGTTGCTGGCGATTGGTTTTTCCACCAAAACGTTGCTTCCTGACTCCAAAGCTTCACTGGCAATTTTTAAATGAAGTTGGGTTGGAACACAAACACTGACCAAATCCGGTTTTTCGTTTTTGAAAAATTCTTTGTAGTCAGCGTAGTAGCGGGTAGAAAACTTCTTGGCTAGCTGCCGGCCAAGTTTTTTATCAAGATCAACAATCCCTACCAAAGCAACACCACCCATCTCCGCGTAATTGCGTACGTGGTGTCGGCCCATGTTGCCAATACCAATCACCCCTGCTTTGAGTTTTCCCGGCTGAAGCTCTCTAGTCATAATGAAAACCTAACTAATCTTTATTTCTTGGCCACCCTTTTGCAAAGATTGGTCAACGGACGCAAGCAATTTTACTACCAGCAAACCTTGTTCTGCTCCTGAAATCGGCTCTTCTCCACTTTGAATACAATCAAGAAAATGTTTGCAAACTCCCTCGAGCGCTTCCTTTGCTTCTGTTCTCGGAATCCAAACGTCGCCAGCGCGATAAATTGGGCTGAAAGGAGTTTCTGTGCTGCGCTTCAGTTTGACGCCATAGTCATACACTTTAATCTTCTCACTAGGGTGGATTTGGTCGTAGGCAACCATTTTTTTGTCTCCACTGATCAGCATCAAGCGCATTTTGACTGGTGAAAGCCAACTGACATTGATATGGACAAAGAGATCGTCTGGGTAGCGAACTGTCAGGTAAGCAATCGCTTCTTTGCTATCCCCCGGGTGTTTAAAGCCTTGGGCTGACAAGCTGATTGGTTTTTTGCCGATCAGATGATTAACAATTGAAAAGTCATGTGGTGCCAAATCCCAAACGACGTTGATATCTGATTGAAAGAGCCCCAAATTTATTCGAGTTGAGTCGATATAGTGCAGTTGCCCCAGCTCTCCACTATCAACCAATTCCTTGATTTTCTCTACCTGTGGACTAAACAAAAAAGTGTGGTCGACCATCAAAGTCAGCTTTTTTCTTTTGGCGATTTCGAGCAGCTCCTCGGCTTGAGCCACAGTCGCCGTCATTGGTTTCTCGACCAAGACATGTTTGCCTGCTTCTAAAGCTTCTTTGGCTAGTTGAAAGTGACTAGAAACCGGAGTGGCAATGACGATTGCCTCGATCTCCTTGTCGTTTAACAAGTCTTGATAATTTGTCGTCGTCCTAGCAATTGAAGGAAAATCTCCTTTGATTTTGGCAAGCCGGTCTTCTGACAAATCAGCTACTGTCTTTACCCGCACCCCCTCTTGTTTGTGGAAATTGCGAATCAGGTTTGGGCCCCAATACCCAAGACCAATAAAACCAAGAACAATTCTAGACATTCTTGATCACCCCAACAATTTTGTCCAAATCATTTTTGGTCAGGCCGGGATGAACTGGCAAAGAAAGAATAGTTTGGTGCAGCTTTTCAGCTTTGGCCAAATCTCTGTGTTTAGCCCCTGAATAAATTTTTTCCTGGCTCAAAAGTTTTGGATAGTAAATTCTTGCTCCAATTTCCTCAGCTAGCAATTTTTTTAACAACTGGTCGCGCTCCAAAGGGTAAGGTTTTTCAATCTTGATCGTATACTGGTGGTAGACGTGACGGCTAGCCTGCGGGACAAAAGGAGTAGTCAGACCAGAAATCTTCGAGAACTGTTTATCAAAATAGGCCGCATTTTCAATTCTCTTTTTGGTGAAGCCCTCTAGTTTTTTAAGCTGTTGTCTGCCAATAGCGGCCTCTATTTCCGTCATTCTGAAGTTAAAACCGAGGCTATCATGTTGGTACTGCGCGCTCATGCCTTGGTGACGGAAAATTTTGGCTTTTTCCATCAAAGCTTTGTCGCTCGTGGTAATCATTCCTCCTTCACCGGTAGTCATGTTCTTCGACGGATAAAAAGAAAAAGTTCCAGCGAGACCCCAACTACCCGCTTTTTTGTTTTTAATACTCGCTCCATGAGCTTGGGCCGCGTCCTCGATCACCAAAAGACCGTGCTTTTTGGCAAGAGCACCAATTCTTTCCATATCTGCCATCAGACCATAAATGTGAACTGGCATGATCGCGCGGGTCTTTTTTGTAATTGCTGACTCAATTTTGCTCGGGTCAAGGTTGAAAGTTTTTTCATCAATATCAACAAAAACTGGCTCAGCCCCGAGAAAAGAAATTGCGTTGGCGGTGGCAATAAAAGTAAAAGGAGTAGTAATCACCTGGTCACCTCTTTTAATACCTGCCGCAGCCAGGGCGACGATCAAAGCCGAAGTCCCGTTCTCGACTGCCACTGCGTATTTCGTCCCAGAGTAGCCTGCAAATTCTTCTTCGAAAGCTTTGACCTGCTCTCCTTGGACCAAATTGCCACTGCGAATTACTTTGACAACTGCCTCCTCTTCTTCTTTTCCTAGTTCGGGTTTGGAAATATTAATCATTTACTTTTTCTCCTTTTTTGTTAACTTTGCCAATCAGTCGAGCGGGGTTACCAACAACCAGACCGAAGTCGGGAACGCCCTTGGTGACGACCGAACCGGCCCCAATCATGGCCCACTTACCAATTTTTATACCCGGCAAAATCGTGGCGTTGGCGCCAATTGCGGCCCCGTCCTCAACGATAGTTTCCGAAACAGTCCAATCCGCACCTGATTTTAAAGTCAAATCCCCATTGACTGCTCGGGGGTGCTTGTCGTTGGTAAAACAAACGTGCGGTCCAATAAAGACTCCGTTGCCTATCTTGACTCCTTTGAAAACCGAGGAATCAACTTGCATTTTTACCTTATCCCCGATAGTAACGTCTTGATCAACGAAGACTCCTTTGTGAAGCAGACAATTTTTACCAATTTTCGCTCCTTCACGGATTTTGACAAAATTCCAGATCTCGGTTCCCTCACCGATTTCAGCGCTATCAGCGACCTCAGCCGTAGAATGAATTTTTGCTTTTTCAGCCGACATTGCCGACTCCTTTGTAAATAAAGCCGGCTTTTTTTACTTTTTCTTTATCAAAAAAAGCCCATGCATCAACAATGACTGGCTTGTTCAAAAGTGCTTTTGTTTCTGCTAGGTCAATTTCTTTATACACATCATGTTTCACCATCAACACCAAAACATCTACGCCTTTTAGGGTTTCCTCAAGTTTTCCTTGATAGTTCTGAACGAAAGGATCATGGATTTTTATCTCAGCAACGCGTCCTTGCAAACACTCGACCAAAGCTTCGGTAGGTGAGTTTCTAGTATCATCCGTATTGGCTTTGTAAGCAAAGCCGAGGAGAGCTACCTTGGCTTTTTTGGGATCTATTGTAGCTTGAGCTAAAGCTTCTTCGATCAAAACCGTCATGTTCTCCGGCATGTAGTCATTAATAGCCCGATTCAAGTTCACTAAATTTGCCACTAGCTCTTTTGCTCTTGACTCTCCGGGAGAAGCCTTAAGCTGCATGATTTTTAAATAAGGGTCTTTCGGCAGACAGTGGCCACCGACTCCTGGGCCGGGGTTTAAATAAGCGCCCCAGTAGCCAGGGATTTTCCGAATCAGCTTGATAATTTGGTTGGCATCAACACCGTAGCTTTGACACAGAAGAGCAAAGGCATTGGCCTGGGCAATCAAAGCGTCTCCGAAAGAGTTTTCTTCGGTTTTAGTTACCTCAGCTGTCAGAGGGTCAACTAAATCCAAATCCCCAGAAGTAATGTTTCGATAAAGCTCCGTCATTGCTTCCGCCGTTTTTGGGCTCGTCCCACCAACCACTCTTGGGTAAGTTTTTAGCTGAGCAAAAATGCGTGTTGGCATCAGCCGCTCTGGACAATGACCCACAAAAAAATCTACTTCTAGCTTCATTCCCGACTTTTCTTCAAGAGTAGGGATGACAATCTGCTTGGTTGTTCCCGGAGCAATCGTCGATTCAACAATGACCAGTGAACCCTTTTGTAAATTTTCACCTACCGAGGAAAGCGCGCTCCGTAAAGCTTTGTAAGCAGGTAAGTGATCGACCTCTTCAACTGGAGTTTCTACACAAACAATGACAACATCGGCCTCTTTGCTCACCGCGTAATCATCAGTCGCTAACAGTTTTTTGTTTTTGACAGTTTCTTCAACCAATTGACCGATACCTTCTTCGACTGTATCTAGAGGAGACACACCTTTATTGATGAGAGTGATCTTTTCTTTATTTAGATCAATGCCCTTTACGGCAAAACCAGCCTTGGCAAGCAAGCAAGCAACTGGTAGACCTACGTAACCAAGCCCGACCACGACTATTTTTGCTTCTTTGTTTTTTATCTTCTGTTTTAGCTTTTCCATTTTGGGGTTTTCAGAAACTGATTTTAACACAGGCAAACCTAGCAGACAAACTAACGCTTGCACAGAAAAATAAAGAGTGGTAGATTTATTACCATAAAACTTTTTTAGGGGGCCTTATGAAAAAACCTTCGACTTTTAATATCAGCTTACTTACTCTTACCCTTTTCGCTCTTTTTACCAAACCAGCCCATGCTTACTTGAATCCCGGTACTGGAAGCGTCCTCTTTCAGTTTATGATCATCGGTATCGCGGGTGGGCTTTTTACTGTCAAAACTTATTGGTCGAGTATTAAAACCTTTTTCTCAAGATTCACTCAGAAAAAAACTGCCACGAAAAATGGCAAAAAATAATCTTGCCGCCTCTTTTCGAGACCCAAGTGGTTTTCTTTTCAAAATTGACAATACCGTCTACCGACAAATAAATTCTTCTTACCGAGAGCACTTTGATTTTTTGCTAAAAAGCGGGCTCTATAAAAAATTAACCAGCGAAGGACTTTTAATTCCCCATCAAGAAGCCAACCTTTCTTTGAAACAAACCTCCCGGGCTTACAAAATTATTAAACCCACTCAAATTCCGTTCATCTCTTATCCTTACGAGTGGTGTTTTAGCCAGTTGAAGGACTCTGCTTTGGTAACTTTAAAAATTCAGAAAATCGCTTTGGAACACGGAATGACCCTCAAAGATGCCAGCGCCTTCAATATTCAGTTTTTTGAAGGCAAACCCGTGCTGATTGATACTCTTTCCTTCGAAAAATACAAAGAAGGTGAACCTTGGGTGGCTTACAAGCAGTTTTGCCAGCATTTTTTGGCTACCTTGGCGCTTATGGCTTATACAGATTTTCGACTCTCCTCTTTGTTCAAAAATTACATTGACGGAATTCCTCTAGACTTAACTGTTAAACTTCTTCCTTTTAAAGCAAGGCTACGTATTCCACTTTTTTTGCATCTTTTCATGCACGCCAAGAGCCAAATTAACTACGCCGACAAGCAAGTGAAAAAAGAAGAAATTAAGAAAAGTATTTCAAAAACTTCCCTCCTGGCTCTAATTGACAGTTTGGAAAGTGGGGTAAACCTACTAAAATGGAAGCCAGCAGGAACCGAGTGGGGCGACTACTACCCAGAAAACAACAATTATGTTTCTAGCGCACTAAAACAAAAAACGAATTTGGTGAAGGCTTTCTTAAACAGCCAAAAAACAAACTCTGTTTGGGATTTGGGAGGAAATACAGGCTTGTTTAGTAGACTTGCTTCTGATCAAAATATCCCCACCGTTTCTTTTGATATTGATCCGGATGCGATTGAAGTTAGTTATGAAACTCTTAAAAATAAAAAAGAGAAGTTCATTCTGCCTCTGCTGCTTGATCTAACTAATCCCAGTCCGGCTTTAGGCTGGGACAACCAGGAAAGGGACCCTATACTTTACCGAGCCAAGGTTGATACGATCTTCGCTCTAGCTATAATCCATCATCTGGCAATTTCGAACAATGTCTCTTTAGAAAATTTGGCTTCTCTATTCGCCAAACTTTGTAATAACTTGGTCGTTGAATTTATCCCCAAAGAAGATTCTCAAGTTCAAAAACTTCTGGCCACACGAGAAGACATTTTCCCCGACTATACCAAGGAAGGTTTTGAAAAAGCCTTTGCAAACTTTTTTCTGATTGAAAAGTGCGAACTTATCAAGGCTAGCAAAAGATTTTTGTATTTAATGAGAAAAAATGGCCAAAAAGAATAAAGTAACTGTAACTTTCTCAAAAGACTCTCTACTAAATTTCTTCAAAAAGCTGATCCAAGAACCGATCTATTTTTTCTTGTTTGCTCTCTATCCAACTTTATCGCTCTACTCGCAAAACATTTCCGAGCTTTTTCCGGAAAAGATTCTTCCTTCACTAATTTTCGTTCCCACTCTAAGTTTAGTAATTTTTTTCCTCCTCTCCAAGCTTTTCAAAAGCAAAGACAAGGCAGCTCTCCTGGTCCTCTTGGTGCTGGTTTTAGCTTTCAATTATGACTTAGTCAAAACCTCTTTGCCTGATTTCACTTTTAATATCTTTGGTCTTGCCCTTGGTGCAAACAAAACCCTGGTTCCTCTCTTTGGATTTATTCTTCTTTTTGGTAGCTATTTAATCATCAGAAAAGGTAGTGCCAAGCTGAGGCAACCTCTAAATTGGTTGGTCATTCTTCTCCTTGTCTTTCCTTTGTTCAAAATCTTTTCTTACGAAGTAGGAACGAAAAGGTTTTTTGGTTTAACAAAAAGAGAAGTGGTGATTGAAAGCACTGACAAGCTGACCCTACCAAAAGACCCACCAGATGTTTATTACTTCATTTTTGACCGCTACGCTAGCTTTCAAAACCTCAAGGAGTTCTACAACTATGACAACAAAGAATTAGCTGACTTTCTAACTGAGAAAGGTTTTTATCTCGCCAAGGCCAGTCGCGACAATTATCCAGCTACCTTCCTGTCTGTTTCAAGCTCTTTAAACTTAAATTACATCACTTCTCTGGTCAAGGCTTTGCCCAAAGATTCAAATGACCAGACTTTAGTTTATCCTCTCATGGCCAACTACAAAGTCGAAAAAGATTTGAGAGCCCTTGGTTATAAATATTTTCATGTGGGCAGCTGGTGGAATCCGACCCGGGCCAACAAAAACGCCGACAAAAACTATGTCTTTCGATTGTCCAATTTTGTCAATCTGGACGAGTTTTCTTCCAAACTTTTGGAAACAACCATTTTTTCACCAATCATCCAAAAACTAAATCGTTTCGATCTTGATGAACCCTACGGAAACTTTGATCACAGAAACAGAATTCTTTTTGGTCTGCAAAGTCTGAAAAAAATTCCCCAAGAGAGGGGAGGCCCAAAATTCGTTTTTGGTCATATACTTCTTCCACACGCTCCTTATGTTCTCGACCAAAACTGCAAACCAATCAGACCGGAACAGACAAAAAAACACTCTCCGGTAGTAAATTATCTCAACCACATCAAGTGTGCCAATTCAAATATCAAAGAAATTGTGAACAATATCCTGGCACAGTCGAAAAACTCGATCATCGTCATCCAGGCTGATGAGGGTCCAACCCCAATTTTGAACAAGGTCAGTCAGCGCTGGGACAAATCAAGCTTGAAGTCCCTGAAAGAAAAAACCGGAATTCTCAATGCCTACTATTTCCCTGACCAGAATTACAAAAACCTCTACCAGACGATTACCCCGGTCAACACTTTCCGGCTGGTTTTCAATCAGTACTTTGGGGCCAATTTTAAAAAATTGGAAGACAAAATTTTCATTTTCGAAAACCCTACCGGAGCTCCGTACAAACTCCACGATCGAACCAAAGAAATTTTTAAATAGTTTCCATGTTTAAATTTACAAACTCAAAAAAACTTCCTTTATGGGTAAAAAACTCTTATCCGATTGCGCAGCTTTTTTTCTTTTCTATTTCCCCAATACTTTATTTGTTTTCAAACAACACTGATCAGGCAACTGTAAAAGAACTTGTTTTCCCAATCATTTTGTCCCTTTCTTTTTCGCTTCTTCTTTTTAGAGCCGCTCTTTACACTTTGGGGAAAATCAAAGCCGCTCTTTTTGTTAGCCTCTTCAACATTCTCTTTTTTTCCTATGGGCACCTAAAAACCTCGCTTGGTGAGATAAGACTAACCCTAAATTTTTCGAAAGATGAAATACTTTTACCTATTTTTGTCCTCACTTTGCTCTCTGCTTTCTTTTTTCTCTGGAAAAGTAAAAAAGCGCTCGCCCCTTTGGCAAAGCTGATCAGCAATCTCGGTTTACTTCTTATCATCTTTGCACTTTTCAATACCTTTTCTACCTCTCTAAAAAACGGTTTTCCAAAGTGGGAGGAGAAAGAACCAACCAGTGCCTCAGAACTAAAAACAAGAGTTTCAAACCAACCGGATATTTATTACCTAATTCTTGATGGTTATGCCAATGAAAAAATCCTAAAAAGTGGTTATAAATTCGATAACGCGAGTTTTTTGGATTCTTTGAGCAATAGAGGTTTTTATATTGCTCATGATAGCCGAAGCAATTACCCACTCACTTTGCTGTCGCTGTCAAGCTCGATGAATATGAATTATCTGGACTTTATTGATGATAAAAATCTCACTGATCAGGAAAAAAGGCGTAAAGCTTACTTGGGAATAAGAAACGGAGAACTGCCAAAATTCTTGAAAGCAATGGGCTACACTTTTCTAGACATCGGTACTGGCTGGGTCGGTACCGACCACAACCAGTATGCCCACGAAGTTATCAAATATCCGCAAAGAACTGAGTTTATCAAGCTTCTTTTCAGTACCAGTGCTCTTACTTTGATAGAGCGTTACCAAAACGATGCGGCCAAATCGATTCTCTATGCCTTTGACCAAATCGAAAAGATTTCGAAAAGAAAGGAGAGTACTTTTACTTTTGCTCATATTATTTCTCCGCACCCACCTTATCTTTTTGACGAAGCAGGAAACATCCTCGCGCAACCAGAAAAAGACATTGGTGTTTTCAAACTTTGGAAGCAAAAGGACAGTTATATCAGTCAGTTAAAGTTTATCAACAAAAAAGTTCTGAGCCTGGTTGAGCAGATTTTGAAGAATTCCCCTCAACCTCCACTCATTGTCATTCAGTCCGATCACGGACCCACAACCATGGATCAATTTTTTCTGCCCCTAGAAAGCTTGACTGAAGAACAAACAAACGAGCGCTTTGGAATTTTGAACGCTTATTACTTACCCGCCGGCGGCCAAAGGCAGCTGACCCAAACCATAAGTCCGGTCAATTCATTCCGAAAAATATTGAATTTTTATTTTGGTGGCAACTTCAAAACTTTAGAAGACAAACATTACTTTACCGGCTACAGTGATTTTCAAGAAGCAGTCAAGTTTGATTGAAGTTATTTGACCGTCACACTTTTGGCGAGGTTGCGGGGTTTGTCGGGATCTTTGACTCCTTTGGCGAGTGCAAGATAATACCCAAGAAGGTGAGAAATAGTGATCTGGGCCAGGATCGTCGCTTCACCGATATCCTCCGTGGGTAGGAAAATATCAAAGACCTGGTTGTTTTTCGGGCCAATACCGACGATGAAGCCTCCACGTGCTTTGACCTCTGCTGCATTGGAAACTATTTCTTCGTAAGTTTCATCGTTGGGCGCAAAGACTAGCAAAGGTGTGCCTTTGTCGATCAGAGCAATGACCCCGTGTTTGAGCTCTCCTCCAGGGAAAGCTTCAGCGTGGGTGTAGCTTCCTTCTTTAATCTTCAGAGTCGCCTCAAGAGCAACTGCGTAAGACAAACCTCTTCCAATGATATAAATGTGGTCTTGCTTTTTGAGCGTTTCTGCAAGGTCCTTCACCTTTTTAATATAACTTGGAGCGAGAATCTCTTTGACATTTTTGGCCGCTTTTTTGAGTAGCTCCTGCCCTTGCTTTTGTTTTTTTGCCAGACTGTAAGCGGTCAAAAGCAAAACCGCAATCATGGCAGTGAAGCTTTTAGTCGCCACGACTGCTTTTTCAGGACCAGACTCGAGCAGAACTTTGAAATCGGCCATCCGGTAAAGAGTTGAACCCAAAACGTTGACGATCGCGGCAATTTTCGCGCCTTTTTGCTTTTTCGCCTTGGTGATTGGCTCGATGACATCGATTGACTCTCCTGATTGGGAAATCGGAATCACCAAAGTTTTTTCGCGCACAAAATCCTCAAGATATTTAAATTCTGAGCCAATTGAAAAATTAACGTGTTTTTTGGCGATTTTGGAAAAAAGATAAGTCGCCCCAACGGCTGAGTAAGAAGCTGATCCGCAAGCAATCAGAAAAGTTCCAAAAGCCCCCTCAATCAGCTCCGCCAGTTTTTTGGTCTGCGCTAAACTGTTCAAGGCAACCCGCTCAATTACGGCCGCTTCCTCGTGAATTTCTTTGATAAAGAAGTGCTCATAGTTTCCCTTTTCCGCTTCCTCAAATCTCCACGTCAGGGTGGTAAACTCAGGCTCTACCTCTTGACCTTCGGGTAGCTCGAGAAGTTTTAATTCTTCGCCAAGAATGACTAGCTGACCATCCTCCAAAAAAAGGACTTTCTTGGTGTGCTTCAAAATTCCTGCTGCATCGGAAGCGAGATAATAGCCATCTTCTCCAACCCCAACTACCAGAGGGGAACCATTTTTGCCAGCAATGATTTCTTTCGAGGCCGCATTGGCAACGACAATCGCGTTCATTCCCTCAAGGCGATTGAAGCTGTCACGTACGGCCGAAGCAAAGCCTTTCTTTTTGAGATTTTCCTCAATCAAATGAACTGCAACTTCTGTGTCAGTTTCCGAAATAAACTTGTGTCCTTGTTTCAGAAGCTCTTCTTTTATTTCCAAGAAATTTTCGATAATACCGTTGTGTATCAAAGCCAGCTCTCGACTACAGTCAAAGTGGGGATGGGCGTTTTCAGCAGTAACTCCTCCGTGAGTCGCCCAGCGGGTGTGTCCTATACCCAAATTACTTTCCGGCAAGATCGTTTCGGCTTGACCAATCTTGCCAACATGCTTTTCCAAAGTGATTTTCTTACCGGTCTTGACCGCGATTCCCCAAGAGTCGTAACCACGATATTCAAGTTGTTTCAACCCTTCGAGAACAATTTGAGCTACGTCATTTCTTTTTCCGACGTAACCAAAAATTCCGCACATTTTTAGATTATCTCCATGATGGCTGAGGCTATTTTTTCGGTATCATGACGGATTAAACTTCGTTTTAGGCTGTCCCCAGCTGTTTTTTGCACTGGAGAACTAGCTAGCAAGTCTGTGCGGATTATTTTGTAACCGTCATCTTCTAGATCGTCTTTGACGGGCTCGTCCCCTTCCTGCTTGTAACGCTGCAAAATTTCCTCTGGCAACTCTTGATTGTTAATGAGAACAAAATCCAGGCAAGGTTTGTCTAAATAGCGTTCGATCTCGGCAACAAATTTTGTTGCGGTCCAACCAAAAGTTTGTCCATACTTCGTCATCAAGTTCATCACAAAAATTTTCTTGGCACTAGAACCACAAATTGCCTCTGCTGCCCCTGCCACTAGAAGGTTGGGAATCAAACTAGTAAAAATGTCTCCTGGACCAAGAATGATCGCGTCAGCTTGCTCTATTGCTTCTGCAGTCGGTGGAAAAACTTTGGCCAGCGGATCAAGGCTCAGTTGTTTGATCGCAATTTTTCCATCGTGCTCCGGCTCATCAATTTTACCTTCTCCGCGAACAACAGAACCGTCTTCATATTCTGCCACCAAAGTGGCGTGATCAGTAGTCACGGGCAAAACTTTTCCTTTGACATTGAGAATTTGGCTGGCAACAGCAACTGCTTGATCCATCCCACCACTAACTTCAGCCAAGGCCGTTAAAAATAGGTTGCCGAAAGAATGTCCCTCCAAGCCTTCTCCCTTTGAGTAGCGGTAGTTGAAAAGCTCTCGCAGAACTGAGGTGTCTTTACTGAGGGCAACTAGAGCTTGGCGTAGATCCCCCGCCGGAAGCTGCCCAAACTCGTCACGCAGCCTTCCTGAGGAGCCACCTGAATCCATCATTGTCACCACGGCAACCAGTTCCGAGGTGTATTTTTTCAGCCCCGTCAAAACCGGAAATGTCCCAGTCCCACCGCCAATGACAACAAGCTTTTTGTCCATGATTGAAAAAGAGTATAGTACGAGCTCTGCCTGATATCAACTTGACGGCTCTGCGTTCAGCTTTTTTTGGAAATGATCAATAGTTTTTTGCAAGCCCTCTACTAGGCTGGTTTGTGCTTCCCAACCAAGAACTTTCTTGATCATCTCGACACTAGCGTAAGTTTCCTGAGCATCCCCTGCTCTCGGGCCAAGATCAGTGATCGGTACTGAATGCCCGACTAAACTAAAGATTTGCTTGACGAGGTCAATCACTTTTTCGCCACTGCCGGTACCAACATTGAGAGTGTTCATTCCTTCCAGCTCCAAAGCCCGAACGTGAGCGACTGCCAAATCCTCGACGTAAATAAAGTCCCGAACTTGCTCTCCTTTCCAGTATAAAGGAATTGGCTCATTTTTAATGGTTTTAACAACAAAATTCGGAATGGCGTGTGTCTCCGGCTCGTGATTCTCCCCTGGTCCATAAGGATTGAAATAGCGCAGCAAGGTAGCCTCAAAACCCCAATTGTGGTGGTAGGCTGCGATCATCTGCTCCATCGCTACCTTCGTCGCGCCGTAAGGATTGGTCGAAAGGCCAATTGGATCGGTTTCTTTGATTGGTAAGTTTTTGATTTCCCCGTAAACGGTGGCTGAAGAAGAAAAAATTATTTTTGTCACTCTTGCTTGCCGCATCACTTCCAGCAATTTCACGGTCTTAACGATGTTGTTTTCCGTATACTCAACCGCCCGCTCAACTGATTCGGGAACAACGATGTAATTCGCCAAATGAATAACTGCTTCTTGCCCAGAAAGAACTGCGCTCATTTTTTCGCTGTCCGCAATATCAGCTTCAACAAATTTCGCTTTTGGATTTATTCCTTCTGGAAAGCTCCGGGAAAGATTGTCAACAATTGTAACTTCGTGACCAGCTTCAATTAGCTTGTCGGCAACATGTCTACCTATAAATCCGGCGCCCCCGGTCACGACTACTTTCATTTAGTGACTCCACTTCCTTTCAAGAGTTCTTCAACTTTAAAACCTTTATCCAGCTTTGCGCTTATGCTCCGCATAATCTTAAATCCGGCTCCTACAGTTACTAAAAACCTCAACGAGGAATCCTCCTTTTCTAATTAATAAAACCCTAACCCCTAACCCCTAACCCCTAACCCCTAACCCCTAACCCCTTCAATTTTAACCTTCGGTCGCGCAGTTTAAAGGCGGTCCAAACAAACTCTATTATATCCCCTGGGCCAATTTTGGTATGCCCTATCTTTCTTTCGACAAACTCCACCGGAACTTCTTTGATCTTTCCGCCTCCCACAAAAGCTTCAAAAAGTAAGCTCATTTGAAAAGAATAGCCTTTGACGTGAAGCTTGGTGAGATCGATTTTTTTGAGCAACTCAACTCTGATTGCGCGGAAACCGGCCGTACAATCCGCCACGTCATCGATGCCAGCGATATAACGGGCAAAACGGTTGCCCCAACGGCTGTTGGCTTTTCGTAACAAACTCCAACCCTCTGGTATCTTACCTCCGGGGACGTAACGACTACCAATGACAAAGTCAGCCCCAGAATCAATTTCAGCAATCAGTCGCGGTAAATCCTCTGGCTTGTGGGAAAGATCGGCATCCATCTCGACGACGATCTCTGCCTCTAACTTTTCCATTGCGTAGCGCATTCCGCGAATATAGGCTGCTCCAAGGCCTTGTTTTTCACCGCTAACCAAATGAAGGTTTTTGTGAGTTTTAATTAGTTCGCCGACTGCCTGCGCTGTTCCATCCGGAGAGTTGTCGTCAACCACCAGTATTTGCAGGTCGTGATTAATTCTATTTCTTTGCTCCGCGAGCAATGGAATAAGTTTTTGGATGTTTTCGCGCTCACGGTAAGTGGGGATGATGACAACAATTTTCACTAAAATAGGATATCTTTAAAAAGAAAGTCTGTCAAAAACTTGGAGCAGAAAGGGTCGAGACTTCTGATTTTTGACCGGTACTTAAGTTAATAATTACAATAGTTTTTTCTCCTGTAAAACTACCGTCTGTCACACACTCACCTGAATTGCATTCTCTCAACTTTAAAGTAACCAAAATATTATCATTTACCCAAGCGGGAGTAGCTAAATGCTTCCCTAAACTTTTGTCTATCTTGCTGTTCAAATTAAATAGACCAACACTCGAATCGGAAGCTTCTGATTCATTAACGGCATAACCTTTGCTGTGAGCAAGGTTTTTACCGTCAGGGGAAACCGAAGGGCTAGACCAATCTTTTTCAGAACTGATTTTCTCGTCAGTCTTTGAAGCAAGGTCGTAAATATGCATTCCCTCAGAAATCTCCTTGTAAACAAAGCTAGTGTTTGATACCCAAACTGGCAAA
The DNA here is from genome assembly GCA_030704665.1 of bacterium. Lineage (NCBI taxonomy): Bacteria > bacterium. The sequence continues at coordinate 715,796 of JAUYID010000009.1, forward strand.
GTCACGTCTCCCTTTATACTAGCTACCTTCGCTCCATTGGTGTCAAAGACTAATATTTTTTCATCAGTACTGTAGAAAGTGTCAACTATAAGGACCTTATTTGTGTCTGGAGAAAATTTGGCCGAAAAAGCATCGTCTTGTGAAGCTCCCCTACCAACAGAAGCCTTTTCATAAAGCACTTTGTCTTGATCGGTGGTTAAATCAAAAAGATGTACCGTCACTTTGTCGGAAAAATAGTTAAAAAGTAGTTTTTTATAATCTTTTGTGATGTCAGTTAGATAAATAGGCTTTTTAAATTTTTTATCTTGGCTAAGAGAAAATTTATTTCCCTTGAAAACCCCTTGCCAAAGCTCACTGCCACTGCCTTTCTCTTTAACAAAAACAAATGTCGTCTGGGTAAGGAAAGTAGGATTCCGATAAAGAAGGTCGTTTGATCCATCTTTGGTTATCTGAGTTTTCTTTTTACTGACAACATCAAGTACCCAAATATTGTTCTTGTCCACAAAACCAACTTTTGTAATCGTCTCGCTCTGAGCGTCTTTGTCCTTTGAAGTTTGCTTTGAACTGGAAGAAGCTTGTTTGGTGGTATCAGTCTTCGGATTTTTGTTGCTGGTTTTATTCAGTACTAAGTAACCGCCTGCTCCTAAAAGCGCGACTATTACTAAAACCCCGAGAGCCAAAAAAAGTTTGTTAATGCCTTTTGTTGGATTTGTTAAGTTTATTTCTTGTTTGGGAAATTCAGCGGGTTTCTGGTTGTCTACTGGGTTTGATTCATCGGGCATTGTTCTAATTATAGGTTGCCGGAAATTGCTTGTCAAAAAAAGACCCCGCCTTGCAGCGGGGTTAGGGTAACACCCGCTGACATATTAGCAGGGGTGTTTTTTTTGTCAACCCTTTACTTTCGACCTCTAGTTTATTATAACTAGTCTTTTTTGAGGACAGATGCTATACTGCTCGGGCTTTGAGGACCCAACAAAAATGCTAAAGTTTTTTGGCCAACTACTTGATTCAAACGAACGGGAAATAAAAAAACTTCAACCTATTGTTGAGGCGACTGCTGCTTTTGAGCCAGAACTAAAAAAACTCTCTGCTGCAAAATTAAAGAAGCAAACCGAGGATTTCAAAAAGCGCCTGGAAAAGGGTGAGACTCTTGATGACCTCCTTCCAGAAGCTTTTGCTACTGTCAGAGAAGCCTTCCGTCGCACTCTTGGGGTGCGGCCCTACGACGTCCAAATCATGGGTGGCACAGTCCTCCACCAAGGCAAAATTGCCGAAATGCGCACCGGAGAAGGAAAAACTTTCGTCGCTACTCTACCTCTCTATCTCAACTCTTTGGTTGGTAAAGGCGCTCATCTAGTCACGGTCAACGATTATTTGGCTCGTCGTGACGCTGAATGGGTCGGACCGGTCTTTCACTTGCTGGGAGTAAGCGTTGGCGTCATCAACCATGAAAAATCCTATCTTTATGACCCCAACCCGAAAACCAAAGAAGATGATGCGGCTGAAGTTCATTTGACGGCTGCTCAAGCCGCCTCCCCAGATTTGGAAGGAATCGGTATTGGTCGTTTTTTACGAGAAGTGACTCGCACCCAAGCTTATGGGGCTGACATTACCTACGGAACTAACAATGAATATGGCTTTGATTATCTCCGGGACAACATGGCTGATAGTTTGGACAATTATGTTCAAAGAGGGCATCACTACGCTATCGTCGATGAAGTTGACTCAATTTTGATTGATGAGGCCCGCACCCCTCTGATCATTTCCGCTCCAGCCGAAGAATCGACAGAAAAATACTACGAATTTTCTCGTCTCGTCGATAAACTCACTATCGAAACTGATTTTGTCGTTGATGAAAAAATGCGCACTGCCTCTCTGACTGAAATCGGGATTGCCAAAATCGAAAAGCTTCTGGGAGTCGACAATTTGTATGAAAAAGATTTTGAAACGATCCATCATCTCGAGGAGGCTCTCAAATCCAAAACTCTCTTTTTCCGCGACCGCGACTATGTCGTCAAAGATGGCGAGGTCATCATTGTTGATGAATTTACCGGTCGCATGCTCCCGGGCCGGCGCTACAGTGAAGGCTTGCACCAAGCCATTGAAGCCAAAGAAGGTGTCGAAATTCAGCGGGAGAGCCGCACCTTGGCAACAATTTCTTTCCAAAATTATTTCCGTCTTTATGAAAAACTCGCCGGTATGACCGGTACAGCCACTACCTCGGCGGAAGAGTTTCACAAAGTTTATACACTGGACGTCATCACCGTCCCAACCAACAAACCCATGATTAGAAAAGACCTTCCTGATGCAGTCTACAAAACCACGGCTGCCAAATACGAAGCGATCGTCAAGGACGTCGTAGAGCGACACAAAAAGGGTCAACCGGTGCTGGTAGCAACCATTGATATCAACAAGAACCAACTTCTAAGTGACTTGCTGAAACGAAAAGGTATCCCTCACGAGCTTCTCAATGCAAAATCTATCGCCGAGCAAGATGATCGTGAATCAAAAATCATCGCTTCTGCTGGTCAAAAAGGAGCAGTGACTGTCGCCACCAACATTGCCGGTCGAGGGGTCGATATTAAGCTAGGCGAAGGCGCTGATAAAGCCGGTGGACTGCACATCATTGGCTCAGAACGCCATGACGCTCGGCGCATTGACAACCAACTCCGTGGTCGGTCTGGTCGTCAGGGGGACCCGGGTTCAAGTCAATTTTACGTCAGTTTGCAGGACGATTTGATGAAGCTTTTTGGTGGCGACACGGTCGCCGGTTTGATGAACGCTCTGAAAATTCCCGATGATGTCCCAATCGAAAACCCAGTTGTCTCCAAGTCAATTGAATCGGCTCAAAGTCGCGTCGAAGGCCAGAATTTTGACAGCCGTAAGCGCGTCGTCGAGTATGACGATGTCATGAACAAACAAAGAGAGGTCATTTACTCGCTACGGCGCGAAATCCTCGAACTGGGAGACCCGAACAACGAGAATAAGGAAGAGGCTGAAAAAAAGCTGCGCGAAATGGTCTTTCCAAAAATTGAAGAAGAAATCGAGGTTCTCGTCGACACTTCCTTGGCCGAAACCAAAATTGATCTGGATATTAATCATCTGACGGCCGAATACTTCACGATTCTTCCTTTTGACGAAGCTTCACAGAAAGAAGTTTTGGAAGAAGTCGGGAAAAAGAAGAGTAGTCCTGAAGAAGTAAAAGACTATCTGAAAGGCCTGGCGAAAAAGGTTTATGAAACTCGCGAGGCTGCTTTGGGAAGAGAAGTTTCGCGGCAAATCGAAAAACTAGTTTTGATCTCGGTCATCGATACTCTCTGGATCAATCACTTGGAGGATATTGATGATTTGCGTGAAGGTATTGGTTTGCGTGGTTATGCCCAGCGCGACCCGCTTGTCGAATACAAAGCTGAAGCCTACAAACTTTTTGAGGATCTCATGGACGCGATCGACTACGAAACTGTCCACCGTATTTTCAAAGTTCAAGTCCAAACCCAACCCACTCCTCCAGCGGTCCAAACCACGATGACGACTTCTTCCGGGGCTGCCACAGAGTCTCATGCTGGCCACAACCACCCAGTGGCTGAAGCGGTTCTAGTAGGGGATAAAATCGGCCGCAATGATCCCTGTCCTTGTGGTAGTGGTCTTAAGTACAAAAAATGTGGGCTTGTAAATAGCCCAACACATCAAGAAAATATGGCTAAAGCCTAAAACGCCATTAATTTCTCTAAATTATAGGACTAAAAATTAGACTGTTTATAACTTATGACGTCCACAAGGAGTCTCAAGACTCTTACTCGTTTATCAAATAGTATCCCAGTCCATCAAAGCTTAATACCAACTAGCTAACAGCCTACTTGACAGCGAATTGTTGTTTGTTAATATACTTATATATTAAGTATCTAACATAACTTCGTATGTCGACAAGAGACCAACTCATTGAAGAAATTCTGCATAGCCTCCACGCTATTCGTAATCATATTAAGGCAAAGGCTGTTCATTTGGGGCATCAAAATCATATTACCCACTCCCAATGGTTTATTTTGAAAACTATCGAACACTATAAAAGCGTAAGTATCAAAGATATAGCGGAAACACTAGGGATGTCTTCAAGTGCTGCAACTCAGCTTGTGGACGGTCTTGTGCAAGCGGGTTTTGTGATAAGACAAGAAAACCCCAATGACCGCCGATTGGTACGGTTGGAGCTTTCGCCAAAAGGCAAGAGGCATATCGCTGCTACGAAAGAAAATCGCATAACCGAAATGGCACAAGTTTTTGACGCATTGAACGATAAGGAACTTGCGGGATACCTGAAATTGCAGAAGAAAATTCTATCAAAATTTTTGCACAAAAAATCTTAACTCAAATAAAACAATGCGATTACTAGGACTAAAATGAACACTTTTCTTCAGTATATCGGGAGATATTTTAGATCTATGCATTATGTCACCATTGTTGTTCTACTGGTGGTAGCACTTGTTGCAAATACCGGCCGTGGATTTCCTGTAAATTTGGCTGTGGCCGTTCTTGTGGCACCCGTCCTGGATGTTGCTATAAAACGCTTTTGGCTGAAAAAGAAACCAACTCTACCCTTATCAGCAATCATTACGGGCTTGATAATCGGCACTGTATCAGTAAATGCACCCGTTTCTGGAGTTCTTATTGCCACATTTCTGGCGATAGGTTCTAAATTCATCATTAGGTGGAACGATTTACACATCTTCAATCCAGCTGTGTTTGGCGTGGTTATTGCACAAGTCTTTAACCCAGCCGCTCACGGTGCCGTTACCCATGGTTCATCCCAGGTAGTAGAAGGTTTTGGGGTAGGAGGTTTTACTGTAACTCTCTGGCTCGTGCCGCTTTTGATATTTGCGAACTGGCGGGCAAGAAAACTGTGGACTTCAATCCCATTTCTGACTGCAACAGCATTGCTTTTCTACTTCACAAGACTCGCAAGTCTCAATTCATTCAATACTCAAGGTGTAATGGGATTTCTTGAAGTCCTGCCCTATTATTTTGCATTCATTATTGTTTCAGAACCGAAGACTTCGCCTAGTGCTAAGAAAGAGCAGGTCTTGTTTGGACTGGCAATCGCAGTTTTTTCCGTTTTGCCTCTAATTGTTTTGGGTTCCTATTCCCACCTCGGAGCACTTGCAGCAGTGCTTCTTGGAAATTTAATTTATGTGGCTTATCGCACCAGGAAGATAACTAAATCCTTACAAAAATAATTAACTCCTCGGTAGTACAATTAAACAACAATACCATAGTGATTGAACAAAACTCTTGTGAAGCGACTGCTATGGGGTTTCATTCTGAGGCTATCAGTCTCACCCATTGAACCTATGGGTGGGCCATTATGTAAGCACTTCAAAAAATGTTGTCTTGTAAATATACCGGCACATCAAGAAAATATTGCTAAGGCAAAAGACCGGGTTTAGGACAAGATTGACTAGCTTATTTTTTTGTATTATTCTATATATAGATGAAAATCGCTGCCCTGCTCATCTCCTTTCTTATTTTTATCGGCTCTATTACTATTGTTAACGCAGCTGATACCGGAACAGTTGCTGCCACTGTCACTCCTCAAAGCATTTCTGTAACTGTTACAGATGGTTCAGTCGCCTATGGAACCGTTGATCTTAGTAGTACCCAAGCTACTACTTCTGGTGGTTTAGATGATACTCAGGTAGCAACCAACAACGGAAATGTAGCTGAAGACTTCAATATCACAAGTACAAATGCAACTGGGGGAACAGCCTGGACTCTAGCTAGTACTATCGGTACTGATCAATATAAGCATTCTTTTTGTACCGCCGGTGGCGGCAGTCCAGATCCATGTGACAGCACTCCAACCTGGACAGCAATAACAACTGCCGGGTCTTATCAGTCTCTTTCAACAAATGTCGCTGCGAGCGGTACAACAAGATTTGACCTCCAACTCAGCACCCCAAGCTCAGTTGCTGACTATGTTCAGAAATCTATCACGGTAACTGTCCAAGCAGTCGCTAACTAAGAAATCTCACCACTTTCATTTTCTTTTTGACTTCTGCTATAGTAGCAGCACTTTATGGGAAAGCTCTGCTTTTTTTTCGTTTTGCTTGTTTTTTTTCTTGCTGTTCCAAAGGCTGCTCTTTCTGATATTGGGGTTGGAGTTGGAACTGGAAAAATAGTTTTGAATGAAAAACTAAAACCCGGAGCTACCTACAAACTTCCACCGTTGACGGTCTTTAATACCGGCACCGTGACCGCCACTTATAAGATCAGACCAGCGTTCAACGAAAAACAATCTCAAAAAAAACCAAAAGCCTCATGGTTCTCATTTTCACCAGAAAAAATTAGTATTAATCCGAAAAAATCAGAAGTAGTAACAGCGAGACTTTCTCTGCCTTTATCGGCTCCACCGGGAGATTATTTTGTCTATTTAGAAGCCGTTCCTGATCAAACAGTCCAAAAAGGTACTACCTCTGTGGGAGTAGCTGCCGCTACAAAACTTTATTTCACGGTGGTCCCAGCCAACTTTCTGATGGCTCTTCTTTATCGAATAATATCAATCTATCAGCAATTTGCACCTTGGAGCTATCTGCTAACCCTACTTGTAGTATCGATAACGCTAATCATAGTGCTGAGGAGAGTCATTATAAGACTTCTCCTCACAATCGCAAGGCTGCTAGAAAAGATATGACCGAATTAAAGTCGCGACTAATAAAAAATGCCAAAGCCTTCCACAGGGACTTTATGAGAAATTTCTGTTTGATTCTTACCATTTTTTTCTTTTTTCTATTCGTAGCCGCGCTTCCTACTGTAGCTGACGTAGGCGTAGGCGTGGGCACTGGAAAGATCAATGTCACTGAGAAACTCAAGCCGGGTGCTAGTTACACTCTTCCACCAATGACCGTCTTTAATACCGGCACCGTGACCGCCACTTATAAGATCAGACCAGCGTTCAACGAAACTCAACCGCAGAAAAAACCGGATGCGAGTTGGTTTTCCTTTTCCCCTGAAAATTTTACTCTTACAACCAAAGACTCCCAAAGAGTCACACCAAGACTTTCTCTTCCTTTGAGAACACCCCCGGGTGATTATTTTGTCTATCTAGAAGCTGTACCCGACAAGACAGTTCAGAAAGGTGACACCTCTGTGGGAGTAGCTGCCGCCACCAAACTTTACTTTACTGTTGTACCAGCAAACCTCTTCATGGCCATCCTCTACTGGATTATCTCTTTTTATCAAAACTATGCTCCTTTCAGCTACATTCTTACTGCTCTTTTTGTCTTTGGTGTCCTGACAACTATCTTTAGAAAATACTTTAACTTTTCATTCAGGATTCAAAAGAAAGGCAGAGGCAGCTAAAGATGAAGATCCACAATTTTTACTTAATCTTGCTTTTCACAAGCTTCTTCTTTTTGCTCGCTAGCTTCATCCCAAAAAAGGTCTTGGCCAACAATACAGTCACCGCTACTGTCCAAATTCGGCCTCCAGCAAAATCAAGTGTCGAGCTGCCTGGATCAAAATTAGACGAGAAGACCTTTGTTTCCCACGAAACCGGTTTATTAAACAAAAGCGGCTGGAAAAGCTCTATCTTGCAATACGGTCAACTATCACCAGAGGCACTTGAAGTGAGGAAGCAAACTATTTATCTAAAATCGTTGTTGAACTACTTCATCGCTGGCCCTTAACATACGGTCTAATACTAGCCTTTACTTAATTTGACTAAACATGATAAACCCTTTTCTTAACTCAAAAAAATCGTTTTTAAAAAGATTTATTGTTTTTCTTTTAATTTTATTCTGGTTATTGTCCGGTTGGCCACCCCTTTGGCAAAATCCCAGCTTCCCACCAAAAATTGGTTTTGTCCAAGCTAGTACTCTGACCAAAACGTTTACTTTTGATGCAGATACCGAAAGTTGGACCGCCACTGCCTGTGGAGCTGCCGGAGCAACTTGCGCTTGGCAATCCAGTGCTGGTAGCCCAGCCAATGGAAGTTTGGAAGAGCCGGAAACCAGAAAAAACAAAAGTGGAACCTGGACTTGGGAACTTTCTGGAATTTCGTGGGAGAGCCTTGGCGTACCGACAGGTAGTGTTGTAACTGTCGTTGATGGTTCCTACAACCACACCATGGCTACTTGTACGAATTGTAACACTACCGGAGGAAATACATCCGGCACTTTATCGATCCGCGACTCAGGAGATACCACAACAGTCACTACTCTGGAAACAGAAGTTTCTTACACTGGCGCTACTAGTTGGGCGGCTCGTAATGCTTCTGGTGCCCAGTCCATCGGTGCTTCTTACCAAGCAAGTTCAACCGGCATTATTCTGCGTCTTTCCGGTAGTATCCAAACCAACAATGTTAACGGTGCGGCCGCTGTGATAAGACAAGACCAAATCTCCATGGTAATCACCTACACCACTCCAGTGATCTCCGTTTCTATCAGTGACGGCTCTACCGCTTACGGAACCTTGGCAGTAAATACCAACGAAGATACCACCTCCTCGGGCTTAAACGATACCCAGGTAGCAACCAACGACGGTGACGCTGCCGAAGATTTCAATATCAAAGGACAATCTAGTGCTGCTTGGACTCTTGGTGCTAGCGCCGGTAGTGAACAGTATGTCCATTCTTTCTGTACTTCGGGGACTGGTAGTCCAGATCCCTGTGACAGTAGTCCGACTTGGACAACCCTAACTACAGGTTATACAACTTTGGCCAGTAATATTGCTACTAGCGGTACTCAACGCTTCGACCTGAAAATTACGACACCTACATCTACCACCGCCACCACCCAACAAAGCGTCAATGTGACAATACAGGCAGTTCTCCACTAATTCAGCTATATCACGAGCACTTCAAGAAGTGTGGTCTTACCGACTCACCCCAACACCAGGAAAACCTGGTTAAAGCCCAAACATAACTGCTTTTCCACAAAAACAATCTAAAAATGGTCTCTGACGTGCTGGAGTGAGTATTCCATTGAGGCATCAGTTTTTTTGTGCGGGTTGAAAATGTTCTCGGGATCAAAAATATTTTTCACCTCTTTGAAAAAGTTGAACATTTTCTCTCCATACATTTTTTGCAAATATGGTCCTCTTATCAAACCATCGTTGTGTTCGGCCGAAATAGAGCCTTTGTATTCAAGAACAAGATCGTAAACTTCATTTGCGACAATGGGAATTTTTTCTTTTTCGCCAGCTAGAGCTAGGTTCATCAGGGGGATAACGTGAAAATTTCCATCTCCCATGTGTCCGGCAATAGTATAGAGGAGCTGGTATTTATCCAAAATCGCCGTCAGGCGTGGAAAGAATTCCAGCAAATGCTCCGGAGAAACAATGAAATCATCAATAAAAGGAGCGGTGTGTTTGTCTTTAATATTTTTTCTCAAAAGGTTGAAGCTTTCCCGCCGTATCACCCAATATTTTTCGGCTTTGCTTTTTGTATTTGCTTTACTTGTTTTGATATTGAAATGTTTGATCTGTTGGTGGAGTTCCTCAAGCTTTTGGTCGACTTCATCTTGAGTTTCACCACCGTACTCAACTAAAAGAGTAAATTTGGGGATTCCCTCAGTTGCAAACATCAAAAGCTGGGGCAGAAAATTCAGGCCCATTTCTATGGTTCCTTTTAGCCCCAGAATTTGGACGAATTTGGGAATAAATTTCAATGCTAGTTTCATTGTATGGTCATCAAAAGCTTCAAAACTTTCTGGTTTTGTCGGAACAACCGCATGGACCAGCTCTGGAAGTTTGTGTAAATCTTCAACATAGATGACCAAAAGCCCGGAATATTTTCTGATTGGGATCAGTTTTAACTTCGCTTCGGTTACCAAGCCCAGAGTACCCTGTGAGCCGACGAAAAGTTTGCTGAGATCAAAAACACCTTTCTCCCGATCCCAAACATCCCAAAGATTGTAGGCAGTAGAGTTTTTGCTGACCTTGGGTTTAGCAGCTTTGATCGTCTCGTAATTTTCCTCGACAATCCGGTAGATCTGGCGGTAGAATTCCCCTTCAAAATTCTCCGCTTTGAGTTTTTCGTCCAATTGTTGTCTGTTGAGCGCTTCCAGGCTGTACTCATTGCCGTCACGGAGAATCACTTTTAACCCTTCCACATAGTCAATCGTTTTTCCATGAATCAGGGTTTTTTCTCCGCCTGAATTGTTGTTGATCATCCCACCCAAAGCGCAAATGTTCTTTGAGGCTGGATAGCTAGGCAGATAAAGCCCTCGCTTTAGTGTCTCTTTTTCAAAATCACGGTAAAAGACCCCTGGTTGGGCTGTTATTGTTTCCTCTTCAAAATTCTTGATCTGGTTGAAATGTTTTGTAAAATCAACAATGATTGAATCGTTGATTGCCCCACCACCCATATCAGTTCCACCAGAACGGGCGGTCAAGGAAATGGTTGGATCCTCCTGCTTTTTCTTGACAATATACTGAACTAACCTTTCAACGTCTTCGCTATCTTTGGGATAAACAACTACTTTGGGTTTTATTTCAAAAAGGCTGGTGTCATGGCTGTAAAAACTGAGGGTTTGCGGGTCACTTAAAACCTCACCTTTAATAACTTCTTTAAGGTCTTCAAATAAGCTCATTACTACCCCCTAATTTTGGAAAAGTATTCATTTAGAACAGGTTTACTTGATAAAACTGCTACTTTATCTATTTTAATGGTTTTTACTTAGTGCAAACAAGGTATACACATAAAGTTATTTCCGCTTTTTCTTTCTCTATTGTTGCTTTATTCTCGAGAAAGACTAATTCAGCGGAAATAACTATAGATAATTTTATTGCTATTTAACCTAAGCTTGCGTTTGCTTTTTTAGAATCAGCAACGAGAAAGTATCTTACTCTTTCTTACTCAGAGCATTTACTACAAACCCAGACCAGATTAATACTAACCCAAAGAGGATAGCAAAGCCTGACAACATATACGCCATTATACCGAGGTTTAGTGAAGTTGTAAGAGTAGTAGCAGTTACCCAAATATTACGCGCTGCATTCGGAACCATCACTGGTTTACCATCTTTATCTAGTACTGCACTCCCTGTTGCATCGACTTTGGCTACTTGCTGGGGCATCTCGGCATAAGTCTTGCCCTCAGTTGATTTCAAGGTATGCTTTCGAATCACATCAGCTTGAGCCTTTAGCGTCATGGGATCCCGAACAGCAGCGTTGGGTATCGAAGCATCTTCCGGAGTAACTATTTTCTCTCGAGCTACAGTCTGATATGTAAACACGACTCCCCAAGAACCGGCTAGGACAACAATGATTCCCACAAGAACAGCTAAAACAGATGAGACCTTTAGTAATCTATTCATAACAACATTTCACCTCCTTACCTGATAAACTGCCTCTTTCTAATTAAATTTAGCACTTCCCCTGCTTGCTTGCAAAATTCTCCCCAGGATTTTATCTAGCTCCTTTAGTTTCTCCTTGTTCAAGGAATAATAAATTTCTCTACCCAGTTTTTCACTGGTTGCCAATTTCTCTGCTTTTAAGATTTTTAAATGGTGTGAGATTAAATTCTGTTTCAGTCGAAGACAGCGGTAAATATCCGAGACCGTGTAGCTTCCGTGGGTGAGAATTGCAAAAACAGAAAGGCGGTTTTTGTCAGCAAGGCATTTGAGAAGATGGGAGCCTTTTTCCATCTCTTTGTCAAAACTGCTTTGGGCAGGCATAAATATATCAACTACTATTGATATATTAAGTACTTATCTTTCCTTTTGTCAATCGCTGGTAGCTTAAAACCAATCTCGTTCGGACGGACTGAGAAGAATTCATTCTTCAACCCCTTCCCAAGTCTATTCGACAAATAGCGTCCCTTTGCCTGTTTCTTGCATAAGGTGTCAGCATTGCTATAATGATTTTTGTTAACAATACCCCCAGAAAGGAGGTGTAGTGAGCATGGTTGCAGAGATGGAAGAAACAAAAAGAGAAGGTAGTGGTTGGCACGGTGACCCTGAGGGGCACGCCGAAGCCGGTCGCAAGGGTGGGGAGAAAACCGCCTCCGAAAGAGGCCCTGAGTTCTACAGTGAAATTGGCCGCAAAGGAGGGGAAGCTTCCCCTACCAAATTCGAAAAAGGCTCGGAGCGAGCCCGGCAAGCTGGTCGCAAAGGCGGACAAAATTAAAAAGTAACTAAAATAGTAGCAAACAGATGATCTTTTTTGACTAGATTGTCTGTTTGTTTGTTTCAAAAACCAAATTTGCTTTTTTCAAAGAATTGCTATTATAATTTCTTTACATGCCCAATCCTGATCTAGAAAAATACATCACTACCTCCCGAGAACAAAAAATTCCCGATGAGACAATCAAAGATCAACTGATAAAATCTGGCTGGGGGGCAAACGACGTCGCTGACGCTCTAGCCCCAAAAACCGAGGCAGCAACTCTTCCACCACCTCCAGTACCTCGTCTGGGAATGTGGGTCGCCTTTCACTATATTATTCTCTTCATTACGCTTTACATGAGTGCTACTGCGATTGGGGGAATTCTTCATATCGCGGTCAACAATACCTTTAAGGACAATCTGGATCTAAGCAATAGCTACAGCAATTCTTTTGATACCTTAATTTTGCGCGGTTTTTTGGCAGCCTTGATCGTCGGTTTCCCTATTTTTGCGACTCTTTTTGTCATGGCCAAAAAGCAACTTGCCGAAAAACCAGTGGTTCGCAATCTTGGGGTGCGGAAACTTCTCATTTACATCACCCTCTTCGGAACTTTTCTTCTCATGATCTGGAACCTTTTTCTGGAAATTTACCGCCTTCTGGGAGGGGAAACGACCTCCCGATCGCTAGCTCACTTAGCGGTAACTTTTCTTGTCGCTGGATCAATCTTTGCTTACCTATTATTGGAGGTTCGTGAAGATCGTCGCACTTGATGCAAAAAACTTATTTAGCGATTGCCATAGTTTCCCTCCTTGCCTTAGGTACTGTCATCTATGGTTTTAGTCTGACAGGCTCTCCTTTTGATGCTCGGGGCAAGCAGTTCGACCAAACTCGCGTCAGCAACCTCAGCAACCTCAAATACTCAATTGAGAGCTACTACAACCGCAACGGCAAACTACCTTCAACTCTCTCTGATCTTTCTTCAAACACCGACTACTATTATGGTAGCTCTAGGAACTCAACCAAAGATCCCGACACCGGCAAGGACTATGAGTATTCGGTCACGAGCACAACTTCTTACAAACTCTGTGCTACTTTCTCCGCCCCGAGCGAAACAACTGCCAAATCAGCTTATAGTTACTCCAACTCCTCAAACACTGACTTTTCTCACCCGAAAGGACGTCACTGTTTTTCCCTGACTGTCAGCCAAAATAGTTCTAGCTATAACTACAAATCAACCACGATCCAAGATTCGAAAATTGATTATGTCTACTCAAACGCAGAAAAAAATACAGGTGGCAATTTTCCTTACGGATTTTTCAGTCTTAGTACCACAGAGTACGGCCTAATCAACTACTCGGCTACTCCAGTCACAGTCACTATTTCTTTCAAAAAACCCGTTCAATTGTCTAGCATTTCCAACACCTTTGCCAGCTGTCTGTCATCCGCTTGTTACACTTGGAGCGCGAGTGGGGTAACAAACCAAGACAAAACGCTGGTTTTGGTAAAAAATACTGCTGTCTCCTCAGCAACCTCTACAAAAGCTGTTTCCACAGACGAAAAAATAAAGATATTGAAAATTACAGCCGCTCCTGCAACAACTGGTTACCTGTACTGGAAAAAGATCAAGATTAGCTACGTTAGTGATTGACCAAAAAGATGGCTGGTGAATTTGGCCCTAGTCCTGCTGAAATGGGTCTGACCCTCGGCCCATTGAACAAAGAAGCTCACCAATAAATAGTGCGAAATGTTGTCAATAAATTTTCTATCTGCAAAAAAAGCTTTTTGCCGAGAATTTATTGCTTCTTCTCCTAGATACATATATTATTAATTTGTGAACCGAAAGCTTCTGTTCTTCTTGCCTATACTTCTTTTTCTTGTCGGGGTGGACGTTTGGGGCGGGGTAAATTTTATCAGTCGTAAAGCTTCCTCTACCACCGAAAGTGCAAAAAACAAGATCGCTTCAGCTGAGAGCACAAAAAGCAAAACCACTTCTTGGGCAACCTACAAAAACACTGTCGTCGGCTTTGAATTCAGTTATCTAAGTTCTTACAAAAAACCCAGAGTCCCAACTAACACTCCTCCATACGAAGCTGTAGCAACGGGCAAAGAGGACAATGTTTCGGCTCTTCTCATTGGTGACGATGCAGAAAAAGGCTATGTGCTAAGTATTTTGCTCAGAGAAAAAAACTACTCATTAAATGATTATTTTACTGCTAGTCTCGCTCTAGTTGAGGAAAAAGGAAAAAGCTCCTTTAAAAAAACCAGTGTTACTATCGACGGGGTAGCCGGTTTAAAAGTAAGTTTGGTAGGGAAAACAACAAACGTAATTTTTATGACAAAATCGCATTTTATCGAGCTACACAATCACACTCCCTTGCCAGAAGAATCTAACGAATCCGAATTTACTTCAATGATTAATAGCTTTAAATTCACTATAAAATAATGGTTTCAATCACCAGACCTGCATTGGGCCATAAAATGGTCATAGGACGGAAATAGCAAAATGATTTCAATAATTATCCCCGCCTACAATGAAGAAGACCGCATTGGTAACTCCCTTGAAAAACTAGCTGCTTTTTTGGAAAAAAGAAATGGTGATTTTGAAGTCATACTAGTTGACGATGCTAGTACTGATAGAACCAGCGAAATTGCGCAGTCTTTTGCCAACAAAATCCCCAACTTTAAGGTTCTGAAGCTTGAGAAAAGTCCTTTTGCGGGTAAAGGCTACGCAGTCAACAAAGGAATTTTAGCTTCTCAAGGAGAAATTGCAGTCTTTACGGATTCTGATTTTTCTACCCCAATTGAAGAAGTCGACAAACTCCTGAAAAAAATTAGTGATGAAGGCTTCGACATCGCCATTGGTTCTCGTGCCCTTGATCGCTCAACCGTACTGCAACATCAAGGCTTTCTGCGCGAACTCATGGGACGAAGTTTTAATATTCTGGTCCGTATTTTTACAGTCCGGGGAATAGTTGATACACAATGCGGCTTTAAAGCTTTCAAGATGAGCTCTTGTCGCGAAATTTTCGAGCAGGAAAAGATCTTTGATTTTGGCTTTGACGTAGAACTCCTCTTTGAAGCCCAGAAAACAAACCTAAAGATAGCTGAAGTGCCTGTCCTCTGGTTCAATGACAAAAGAAGCACGGTCAATCCGATCATTGACTCAACCAAAATGTTTCTGGATCTGATCAAAATCCGGATGTATCACGGTCGTCTCGATGGTTCTTTGGCTGATAAAATTTACTATTTAATCTATCACCACCGAACTTTTTGGCGCTTCTCCATCGTCGGAGTCAGCAACACGATCGTTGACTACGGACTCTTTTTTGTTTTAACCAAAAAACTGAGCCTAGATGCTTTGGTTGCGAACCCGATCAATGTCGAGGTGGCCATTCTCTGGAGTTTTTTCTGGAACAACCTTTGGACTTTTTCGGAGAGAAAGTCTCGTCAACCACTCTGGTCGCGTTTTCTGATTTTTCAACTTATTCAACTCGGTGGGCTTGCTCTGTCACAAAACAGTTTACTGATTTTGCACAAATACTTCGGTTTGGGAGACTTACTTGCCAAAGCACTGACAATCCCCGTAGTCCTTGTCTTTAACTATGTTCTGAATAGTCGTTGGGCTTTTAGTGAGGAAAAGCGCAATCTTTTGAGCTGGTTTGCTTATTCTACTTTGATCGTCTTTCTCTTCTTTATCTATTTCTATTTGAATCAGGGGAAGTTCGTACTTTGAAAAGCTTTTTTTCTTTTCTCCTGATTTCTATTTTCAGTATCCTTTTTAGTCTTAGTCTCTTTGCTTACGACTTGAAATTAGTTTTCCTCAATCCAGAGACGATCAAGGAATCCTTGGTCAAAAACAATGCCTATGAAAGTGTCGTGACCAGCTTTTTGCCAACTGTAGTTTTACAAGCCCTGAAAAATAACGGTGCTGATTCTGAAAACGCAGGTACTTTAGCCCAAAAAGTCTCGATAAAATTGGTTGATCCAAAATCTCTACAGCAAGACACAGAAACAATTTTGGATCATTTACTTCCTTACCTTGATGGAAAAACTCAAACCCTAGCCTTTAGTCTTGATCTGACCAAATACAAAAAGACCTTGGAAAACAACTTTGAAACTGCTTTTTTGGACTATTTTTCTTCTTTACCGCTTTGCGACCCGGGAGGGGAAAAACAAGAGTCAGAAGGTCTTCCTTCCTGTCGAGCTGAGGGCACGACCTTGGCTCAGCTTTACCAACAAATACCGGCTCAAGAAATAAGAGAAAGTTTGCTTGACCGCTTCCCGGCTGAAGTAAAAATTGACAACAACAAGGCTACTCTTGTTCCAAGTGAGACTACAAAGGGAGAAGCAGGCCATGTATCTCCAAATCCCTCACAGGATTTGAAATCTATAAAACTAAATTCAATTCGCGACGGGCTTGGAAAAGCAAATTTATTTATCTTGCTGGGGTTTTCCCTAAGTCTGCTTTCTCTTTGTTTGGTCGCCTTGCTTTGGTTGAAAAACTACCGTTCTAGCCTGCGCTGGATCAGTCGGGGTCTCTTTACTACTGCTTTTGTTCCCCTACTGATCTCTCTGGCAATTTTTTTGTTTTTGAGTAAAAATTTCCTCCTTTCAACAATTGATCGTTTCTTTGGCTTACCAGCAGGCATAGATATCGGCCCTCTGGTTGGGGTCGTTCTTTACCTCCTAAAAAGTTTTTCTTTCCTTCTCTTGCTAGAAGCGATTGTGATGATAGTAATATCAATTGGGATAACTCTCTTTTTAAAATTTTACCGCCCTAGCGGCAAATCTCTTCTTAGGAAAACCCCTTGACTAGTGGATAAAAAAGGTCCGATAATAACTTTACTAACGTCTTTTGTTTAGCACAATTCAAGACGTTTTTTTCAAAATAGCTGCCTCTTGATTGGGGGTGAAAAAAACTTGGAAGCACGTATTCTTAGAGCTGGTTTGGGAGCAGCGGTCTTTGGACTTCTGGTCAGTGGCGCTCTCGGAACTTCCGGTGGTTGGTCACCAGTTCTTTCTCTGACCAACAATGTCCTCGGAGTTTGGATCATCGCCATAGTCCTGAGTATCTTCTTTGCCTATATCTTCACTTACTGGTTTGACGCTTTTTTGCCAGGAAGTGCGGTAGTAAGGGGAGCCATCTTTGGAGCTTTAATTTGGGTTCTTCTCCTGGTCCTTGGAGGAGTCTCGAACTTTTTCAAAGAGGCTGTTTATCCAGACCCAGCCGGAGCTAGTCTTTTCCTTAGTCTAGTTCTTCACTTGGCTTGGGGCTCGGTTTTATCTCTTCTTTACCAAAGTAAAGGTTAGGGTAGAACTGAAAGTGGGTTGATGTTTTGTCCGGACTGCGAAACCTCAAAGTGAAGATGTGGTCCTGTTGCCCAACCGCTAACACCAACCCAACCAATGACAGTCTTGGCTTTGACTATTTGCCCAACTACAACGTTGGTGGAGCTCAGGTGAGCATACAGTGATTCAAAACCGTTGTGTTTGATGATCACATGATTGCCAAAACCACCATTGAAGTGATTCACTGAGCTCACCACCCCCTCCATAAAGGGGTGAATCGGTGTTCCATAACTAGCCGCAATATCTATCCCTGAGTGGGAAGAGGAAAAATAGGTGGTGATATAGCCTCTTGCGGGCCAGTGAAGAGATCTCGAAAGACCTTCTGGCAGACTCACTACGCCAGAAGAAAAGGAGGTGTTCGTGGGCGGCTTTATATTAGAAGCCTTTATTTCCGCTTCTGTCTCCACTTTGCTAACCAGAGTAGACGTTTGTGTTTCGACCACTTGAGGCGGGTAACTAGTCGAAGCCGCGTTGGTGTTGGGTGCAAAAAACAAAGTCGCCGGCGAAAGTAGGGAAATTGACAGTAAAACTACCCCAAGTGCCGAAAGCAAGGAAGGTACAAAGAACATTCTCGGAGAAAAATAGCTTGAAGTTTTGCTTGGAAAGTAAGGTCTCAATTTTTTGCTGGTAAGCAAATTTAGTTTAAAGTATTTGACCAATTCTGAGATTAGGTAGGGGAACAATTTCTTATCAATACCGAAAAACTTACTCTTTCGAGCTTGGTGAAAATCATGGAAGTAAACTACTTCCCTTGGTTTTATTTCTTGGACTTGCGGACCTCTGGGGGCTTTTCCCCACAGAAATCCATTGTCCAAATAGTGTATTGAACTCATTGAGATTTTGCTTCGGGGGATTTCAGGTCAACAATCTATCACTTTTGAGTCTTTTTGTCAAAAATTTTTGAGAAATTCTAGATAAATTCACTTAAGCGTATATAATATTGAGTATGGAAGAGTACAAACAAAAAATAAAGCAGCTCACTAAACGGCTAGACAGTCTAATTTCGGGAGCGGTTTTGGCTGAAAAAAGAAAAGAAATTCTCTCTTTGGAAGCAAACACTCTCAAAAGTGATTTCTGGTCGGATACTCTCTCTGCCCAAGAAACGATGCGGCAACTGTCTGATTTAAAAACTGAGGTTGCTGACTTCGAAGATTTGAAAGAGACACTGACAACCTTGTCAGAACTAGCAGATTTGGAAACTTCAAATCAGGAAGAAACAATCGATTTCGAATCTGAAATTGAAAAGGTAGGAAAAAAACTAGACAAAATCGAAAGTCTTTCCTTTTTGTCTGGTCCCTATGACAAAGCAGACGCTCTTCTTTCAATCCATTCCGGTCAAGGCGGTACTGAGGCGATGGATTGGGCCGCTATGCTGCTGCGGATGTATCTGCGCTTTGCTGAAAGAAAGAGCTGGTCAAGCCATCTTATCGAAGAAACCAAAGGTGAGGAAGCCGGAATAAAATCGGCAACGATTGAAATAAAAGGCAAACAAGCTTACGGTCTTTTGAAAAATGAAGCTGGAACTCACCGTTTAGTTCGGCAATCCCCTTTTAATGCTGACGCCCTTCGCCAAACCTCTTTTACCCTTGTCGAAGTTTTACCTGTCATTGAACAAGCAGAAAAAACTTTACTTAATCCAGAGGAAATTGAAATGGAGGCTTTTCGCTCTTCTGGTCCGGGCGGGCAAAATGTTCAAAAGGTAAACACCGCCGTCAGACTACGTCACAAACCAACTGGTCTTGTCATCACAGCTCAATCGGAAAGAAGTCAGCTCCAAAACAAGGAAAATGCTCTTAAGCTCCTCACTGCCAAACTTTACGCTCTTGAAGAAGAAAAACGGGCCAAAGAGGAAAGACAGCTCAAAGGTCAGTTCAAAGTCGCAGGCTGGGGCAATCAAATTCGTTCTTATGTCCTTCACCCCTACAAACAAGTGAAAGATTTGCGTACTGGACTCGTCTCAACTGACCCAAACCAAGTCCTGGACGGTCATTTGGAGCCGTTTATTGAGGCTGAATTGAGGCTCTAACTCGAGAGAGCAGCCGCCAGTAAAGTTGCTTTTTGTGGCTAAATTTGCTATGGTGAAATCTCCAACTGATGATTGTCTTCGATGAAGTCTCCAAGCAATATAATCTAACCAATGCCCTCTCGGATATAAATTTGGAAATTGAGGACGGAGAGTTCGTTTTTTTGATTGGTCCTTCCGGAGCAGGAAAATCTACTCTGCTCAAACTTTTGATTCGCGAAGAACTTCCTACTCAAGGACAAATATTCGTTGGCGAATCCGAAATAACCTCCCTACCATCGAACCGCGTTCCTCATCTTCGTCGGGTCGTGGGAACAATTTTTCAAGATTTTAAACTTCTACCCCAAAGAACTGTTTTTGAAAATGTCGCCTTTCCTTTGGAAATAATCGGTCTTGCCGACGAAGAGGTCTCTCGTACTAGTCATGAGGCTCTTAAACTAGTCAATTTGGCTAGCAAAGCCGAGCACTTTCCTTGGCAACTTTCCGGTGGTGAACAACAACGCACTGCTATTGCCCGCTCAATGGTCCAGAGACCTGAAGTACTTCTTGCTGATGAACCAACCGGCAACCTTGATCCTCAAAGTGCCTGGGAAGTGATGCAACTCCTCGCCAAGCTCAACAAACTAGGAACTACTATTGTCATGGCTACTCACAATCTTGATATTACGAGCAGTCTCCCGCACCGGATGCTTGAAATCCGTGAAGGCAAAATCGCCCGCGACACCAAACCGAAAAAGGAATCGAAAGAAACCAAGGAGGAGAAAAAATGAAAACTTTACAACGACTCTTTTCAACTACTTTTAAGAGAATAACGCGCAACCCCTACAATGCTGCGGGAGCCATAGCCGTCATGTTTCTCACTTTTTTGGTGGGCGGAAGCTTTGTCTTGATTAGCTTTGGCTCCAACAAAATTTTAAGTTACTATGAATCTAGACCTCAAGTAATTGCTTTTTTGAAAGATGACACTACTGATACCCAAGTTGAAGAAATTAAGGAAAGTTTAAACTCCACCGGAAAGGTATCTTCGGTAAATTACGTTTCCAAAGAAGCAGCGCTAGAAATTTATAAAAGCAGAAACAAATCTCAGCCAGAACTGACCGAATTTGTTACTGCTGATATTTTACCCTCTTCTTTGGAGATCTCCACCAAAAACATTGAGGATCAAGATGAAGTCGCCAAAGCAGTTGCCGCCGAGCCTCAAGTTGAAGAAGTAGCTTTTCTGAAAGAATTGATCGACAATCTTACTAAATGGACAAAAGCGATCCGTTTGGTCGGTATGAGCTCGATTGTTTTCTTGATGCTAACTTCTATTTTTGTCACTCTAGTGGTCATCGGACTGAATATTTCTCTCCACAAAGAAGAAATTGAGATCATGAAACTGGTCGGAGCAACTGAACGTTACATACGCACTCCTTTCCTCTTTGAAGGAGCTCTTTATGGTTTGGTATCAGCTCTTTTATCTACTTTGGCGACCATTGGAGCAATGGTTTGGCTGAGTCCCTTTGTTTCGCGCTATCTGGGAGAGTTTTCTCTTGTTCCTGTTCCTTGGACCAACTACGCCTATCTCTTGGCAGCTGAGGCAGGGGTAGGAATCTTTGTTGGAACTCTTGGCTCCTACATTGCGACGAGAAAATACTTAAAAGTTTAGATCCTTATGAAAAAAAGATTGTTCTTTCTGACAATCATCTCCCTTTTTATTCTCGGCCCCTGGATACAGGTACCCCTTTCTGCGGCCAGTCTTCCTCAAAACTCGGGTGGTTTGCTCGAGGACCTAAACAGTAATTTAAAAAGACAGGAACAGCTCAAGAAAAATATTAGTAACGCTCAAAATCAGGAACGCAGTCTAGCCAACCAAATTTCTTATGCTAACAACCAAATTGAGCTAACCAACCTTCAAATCGAGGAAACTAACGATCGCCTCGATCTCTTGGCGGACAAAATTAAGAAGACCAAAAAGAAGCTGGCAAACGCGGTCAAAGACTACAACCACATGAACGATGTGGCTGACAGCCGAATCAGAAAGATTTACAAGGAAGGCTTCTCCGGACCACTTGATAATCTTCTAACTAGCGACAACGTCAACTATTTTCTCATCCGACAAAAGTATGCCGACGCCGTTCATCAATCAGACGTTAACTTGATGAACAACCTCAAAAAAGTACGTGACGGCATCAGTCAAGACAAAAAAGATCTGGACAAGCAAAAGTCTGACACCGAAAAGCTGAAAACCCAACTTGTTTCCCAGGAAAATTCTTTGTCGGATCAAAAATCCCAAAAGTCTTATCTGCTGAGAGTCACGAAAAACAACGAAATCACCTACCAAAGTCTGCTCGCTCAAGCCAAGGCTGAACAAGCTCAAATTCTGGTCGCTTTGGGTGGTGGCGGAGTCATCATTGGGGACGTCACCCGCGGTCAGATCATCGCCTTTCAAGGCAACTCAGGGTGTTCTAGTGGGTCCCACCTACACTTCGAATACCGTATTAATGGAAGAGCAGTTGATCCACTGCCTTATCTAAGAAGCGGTCAATTAGGTCAACCAGAAAGAGGTTACCAGATTAACCAATACTTTGGACAAAATGCAAACTGGGCCATCTATGGACCTGGAGGGCATCCAGCTATTGATATTAGCTCCGGATCTAATTCTCCAGTTTATGCGGCCAAAGCCGGCCAAGCTAGACTGATAGTTGATAGAAACAGTTACGGCTGCCCAGGAGCCTGGTGGCACCCACCGGCACGTGGGATTGTCATTGACCACTCAGACGGAAGCAAAACCCTATATTGGCACATTCGTTAGAAAAACTTAGCTAACTTCAAAAAAACGGCACTTATCCCTTGACAACAAGTAAATAGTATGCTATAGTGAGGCTAATGAACACTAAGTTTAGCCTCAGACAATTTAAGAGAAAATATGGTACGCACGAACAATGCTTGGAAGCTATTAAGAAGCTACGTTTCGCAGATGAAATGGATTGTCCAAAATGCAAAAGGCTTTCAGTTTTCTACAAAGTTTCAGACCGAACCGCTTATGCCTGTAAGTTCTGTGGCTACCAAATTTACCCATTAGCAGGAACTATTTTTGAGAAAACTACTACGCCACTTGATATGTGGTTCTTTGCAATGTACTTAATGGTACAAACCCGTTCTGGTTGTTCTGCTAAACAACTGGAAAGAATGCTCGAAGTTACTTACAAGACTGCTTGGAGAATGTTTAAGCAGATTAGAGCCTTAATGGCTGACAATTCAGGTGAGCCGTTAGACGGAATTATTGAAATTGACGAAACCTTTGTGGGTGGTAAAGCAAAGAACAGGGCAAGAAAGTGGATACAGGGCGTTGAGGGCGAGGAAAAAGAGGTTGTTATGGGTATGGTGCAAAGAGAGGGTAAAATCTATCTCAAGCACGTTCCAAATACTGGCAAGTACACTTTGCTTCGCCAAATCAAAGACCACGTTAGCCCTAAAGCTACCATTTACACTGACCAGTACGGCTCGTACAAACAACTTAACCGCTTGGGCTACAACCACTCTTGGGTAAACCACAAAAAGACTTTCGTTTATGGTGACGTTTACACTCAAAATATCGAGAACTTTTGGTCTCACCTAAAGCGTGGAATTACTGGCGTGTACCGAGTGGTAAGCAAGAAGTACCTGCAAAGCTACGTTGATGAGTTTGGTTTCCGTTATTCTAACAGAAATGTAGGCGGCGGAATGTTTGATCTACTTTTGGCACAGGTTGCAGAGGTTAAGGTTTTGAAGATTTCTGAGGAGTAGAGGCTTTTTTCAGAACTTTAAGGAAGTCTTTTTTTGCGTCTTCCCGACCACCTTGCTTAAGCCACTCTTTGAGTTTTATATCCTGGGAAAGAGGTTTTTTCTTCACAACACAATTATATCACTTAGGTGTCTGAATAGCAGAGGATGTGGCGGTGTTAATAAGGTAATTTCCCTTTGAATAAAAATTATTGAAATTTATACCGAAAAATATCAACCCAATAATTAAGAGTGTTAGCACTATATAAATAACTATTGAGCCCGCATTTTTACCAGTTCTAAGAACAACGTGTAGAAGTAGAACAAAAAATGTAAGTAAACCAGCGGAAATTAAGGTTAAAGAAACAGCCGCTGAAAAAACAGTAACCTGCTTAAATAAAGAGAACTCTATAGATATAAAAGTGAAAAGGGCAACGAACAAACCCAACGTCTCTATAAGTTGTGTTCTATTCTCATCGAGTTTATCTTCCACTTTCTTTACTCTATCTTCCTGGCTGTTAAACTCCTTTAATATATCATTTTGTTTATCACTAAGAGTTTTTACTTCATTCTGAAGGGTTTTGGAAAATTCATTTAGTGCTTCAATTTGGGGATAAGTTTCTACAATTTCTGGACTACCCGTAGTTGGGATTTTACTGCTTTCAGGCTTTGTTGTTTCTGGTATCGGTTCTGATGGTTTTGGCATTTTAATCAAAAATACTTGAATACATGTCTTTTTTATCTAATTTATTATCAGCTTCTTGTATAAACGTCTTAATTTTTTCGGAATCCCAATTCATATCTTTGTCCTGCCGAGTATTTATATCTTTCATCAACATTATTACTTTTCCCTTATTACCCACATTTTTTATTCCATCGCCGATAGTAACAACTTGATTGCAATCAATATTATTCAATGTTAAATTGAATGTTAGATTGAAGAGGAAAGTTCTTAAATTCTCTGTAAGCCTTTCTTTAAAAACAGTTTCTGAGATATCCTTGGTAGGGTTTTGGGAAAGAAAGAATATCTCCTTTATATACCCAACCCTTTTCATTTTGTTCTGGGAAGGACTATGATGAAATATAATGTCAGAGAGTTTCCCGACTAAATCTTGAATTTTATCTAATGGAAGTGAAAAGGAAGATATTTCCGTTTGATTAATCCACTGAATGTTTATTTTGTCAAAACTCAAATTGCACGCAACTGAATTATCTTTGGATCTAAGTAAAAGCCTTGGTATTTCACGAGGGGCAGTGCTTGGAATTGGTAAAATAATGTTATTTCCATCAGAAAATACATCAACCCCATCCCTTATCTCTTCTAACAGGATATTTAAATCAGAAATATAAAAATCTTTTGGGAAAAGAGCTACCTCGTATTTATTTATAACTAAATTTCGTTCAGCCATAAGTGGAACGAATTTTATCAAACTTTTAATGAATTTACTAGTCCTTGTTCTCATGGTATAGGTGCCAAAAAAACCCCTTGACTTAGCGCTAAATTTTCATTAATTTATCTTTCGTGTCCAAAAAACTGCTCAGTTTTTTCTTTTCAACAATTTTGGTTTTTGCTTTCTCGAAGCAAGCCTTGGCTAGTTCCTTGCCTGCTCCTACCGTTCCAGACACAGTAAAAGCGACTGAAAATTTTACAGTAAGTTTCAGCCTTAGTCTTGATCCAAATTACAACTACTATGCAAAGGTAAGACTTGGTACCGAGACAAGCAATCTTAAATATGGGCAAACTTACAACTCAGCATCAGATCAATGGTTAACTGATTCAGATGCTTGGACTTCTTTTCCAGTTTTTACAACAAACTCTGCTGGTACTTTGTCCGCTAGTTTAACAGCCAAAACTTCAAGTAACGTTGTCCTAGGATCAAATTTAATTCGGATAGCCGTGAGAAGAACTGACACAAAAACTACTCTTCAGAGCGAAACGGCTAATATCAATGTCGAGGCGGCACCTCCAAACCAAGATTCCGACTCGGATGGTAATACTGGCTCAACCGACCCAACTCCAAAGCTTAACTTAAAGCTAGCCTTGTCAGAATTTATGCCCAATCCGGAAACAGGGGAGAAAGAATGGGTCGAAATTCGCAATTTGGCCAGCTCTAGCGCTGATCTTTACGGTTGGAAAATTGACGATGGTCCCGCCGGTTCTTCGCCACTGACGCTTGAGGAAAACTCAACTATCGCCGGCTTTGGCTATAAAGTTTTTTATTTACCTTCGAAGCTAAACAATTCCGGGGACAGCCTTCGTCTCCTCAAACCTGACGGCTCAGAAGCTGACGTGGTAAATTTCGGGGAAACAACCAAGGGGGTTTCTTTTGCCAAAGGCTCTTCCGGTATCTGGCAACAAACCCTGACCCCGACTCCGGCAGCAGCGAACATTATCAACACCGGGGAAGTCCTTGGCTCTACGGATACCAGTAAGTCTTCTCTGACGGAAAATCCCAAAAGCGACAACTATTCACTTGATGTTCTTACCCCTCTGGAAGCAACTGCCTCAAGCCACTCCGGAAAGCAAGCTAGTCCGGTCAAAAATCTTTTTGCTTCTGAATCCCCAAAGGGTTTCTTTTGGATCTTGGTCGTGATTGGAGGTTTTTTGCTAGTAACTTCTTTAACTATTTTTGGGATCAAATCAGGATTTTTCCGAAAAATCTTTTCTAAAAACGCGAAGAGCAGTTGAGGGGGTGTGAAAACCCAGCAACTGCTCGTGCGATCTACTCTCTACTTATCTCCCGGTATGTAGCAGGTACCAACACTCCCGTCCTCATAGACCAAGCAGACCTTGATGAGGCGGGCGGCGTTGACAAAGTCGAGAAACTCTTCCGCGCTCGCCGGCAACTCGATTGGTGCCTCACCAACCGGGCAGACCACCCAATCGTCATTTTCATGGGGGACTCCCGCTCGAGCTTGATAAGTGCCTCCGGAGTCTTCCCCACAGAGAGAATCTGTGCTTGAGTATGAGACCTCTACGCCATCAGCCAAAAGTATTGTGGCGCTGAGACTGAAGTTGATGTCCCGGTCCGAGTCGTTGAAAACCCAACCCCGGATCACGAAAACGGGGACATTGGTAACCTCATCCCTCCAGAACTGGTTGTTGTAGGGCTTGTCCACCCGTTCGAAGCTGACTTTTCCTGCGAGCAAAGTGGCAAAGCCACCCCCTACCTCAATAGTTGCTGCCTCCTCTGCTTGTTGATCAGCCTCGGCTTGAGCCGTAGCAGCAGCATTTTTCTCTTGCTGCTCGGCTGTAGCGGTGAAGTGGATGTCACTGGCATCGACACTCCAAATCCCTTGAGATTTGATCAGGTCAAAGATACCATCTTCTTCGACCTCTGAGGTTCCCTCTTTACGAACGGCGATCAGGTGAACCCGGTAGAGGTAATCGTCGCCAACACTGTCGTACCAACTCAGGCACTTGATCTCAAGCAGGCCGTCGACACCTTTGAGCGCTTTTTCAGCTACCTGAAGTTGCTCGTCCGTCAGCTTGACCTCATCGTCGGCACAGATCGACAGCTTCTCCAAACCTGTACCAGCGATTCTCTGGGGAACCGACGGCTGCTCGACAAGGCGCTTACTCCCCCCACCACAAGCAGCTGCAATCAAGACCACTGAAGTGGCCAAGAAAATGAACCCTCTCATGATCCTCTCTCCCTTCCTTAAGTCGTTTTTGTGACTATTAATTATACGCCCAAAAGGCAATTTTTTCCTTATTTGGCCCCTTGAAAAGGGCTTTCAATTAGGCTAGTTTTAAGGCAAAGCCCATCAACTCAAGCTAAAGCCGATTTTTCTTCTGGGAGGGGGAGATGCTTTTCAAAGTTAATCTAAAGGCAGTTCCAGCCCGACGCCTGCGGCAGATTCTCAAAAACGTCGGTTTGGAAGTAAGCACGAATGACATCTGCTTTAACGATCATCGGGTTGGTGGTTTCAACTATGCTAGCGGCAACCTACTCGGATTCACTCTGGAAGAAGCCACGGGCGAAGTCCTGAAGGCTTGGCTGTCCCGGAACGAACAGTCTTCAAGGTCTAGAAGAATCTTAAGAGTTCTTGGCCTCACCTCGTTCTTGGGCAAATGGAACCAAGACTTAAAGTACACCGACTCCCATCCTTTCGGGGAAGGGATCTTTATTGGTCCGCTCCCCAAAGAAGACAGCTCAGCTTACCCGGGCGGCGCAGGAACAGTGAAAACTGTCTCTTTGCGAGAGCGTTTGAGTGCTTCGAAGCACCTTACTCCCCGCCAAAGCCGGCGTCGAGTCAGCCCGCGCAAGTAGTTCCCAACTCTGCTACAGACCTGGACCGCTCTTAAATTCGGAGCTAAGGGCGGTCCAGCCAAACCAATTTCTTAAAGACCCTTTTTTGTTGTAAACTCTTTTAGTCATGGAATACTTAACTCAAAGCCCAGAGGAAACCAGGCAACTTGGAAAAACCTTGGCGAGCTCTTTAAAATCGAAAGTAATTGTTCTCTTTGGTGAGCTTGGAGCCGGTAAGACTCACTTTGTTCAAGGTTTAGCACAAGGACTAGGAATAGAAAAAAGAGTCCTCTCGCCAACTTTCATTTTTATCCGACCTTACACGGAAAACAACTTTTATCATGTCGATCTTTATCGCCTGGAAAAGGAAAGTGAAATTTCTGCCCTGGGCTTGGAGGAAATTTTGGAAGAAAAGGGTGCCACGATAGTCATCGAGTGGCCGGAAAAGATTATTAGTAAGTTAAAAGACCCGGTCAAAATCTATTTTGAAAAAGCTTCAGAAAACGAAAGAAAGATCAAGGTTTAGAAGTTTGAATAGCTAAAATTAATTTTAAGATTAACTGCTATACTAGTAGGAAACTATGCAAGATTTCAAAATAATTTCCCTTGGCGGCTCCCTGATCTATCCGAAGGATGGTATTGATGTTTCTTTTCTAAAAAAATTTAAAGCTTTGATACTGCAGTTCATCGAAAAAGGAAACCGCTTTATTATTGTTTGTGGAGGTGGCGCCATCTGCCGTCATTATCAACAGGCAGCCACCGAGATTGGCCTTCTTGATCACGAAGACATTGACTGGCTCGGAATTCATTCCACCCACCTCAACGCCCAGCTGATCCGGACTATTTTTCGTGACCACGCTCACTTGAAACTTGTTACTCATTACAACGAAGATGAGCCAATCACTGAGCCGATCGCTGTCGGGGCAGGGTGGAAACCAGGCCATTCAACTGATTACGACGCGATCATGCTTGCCAAAAAATATGGTGCAAAGACGGTAATTAATCTCTCCAACGTAGATCAAGTTTATGACAAAGACCCGAAAGCTTTTCCCGATGCCAAACCAATTGGAGAAATAAGTTGGCAAGATTTTCGCAAAATCGTTGGCTCAGAATGGAAACCAGGTCTCAACGCTCCTTTTGACCCCATCGCTTCACAGCAAGCTCACGAAGCCGGGATCAAGGTTTTAATAATGAATGGTCACAATCTTGAGAATTTCAAAGCTGCACTCGAAGGCAAAGACTTCGTCGGGACTGAGATAAGCTAGTCAAAGAAACCAAGCAAAATTATTATATTTCAAGGAAAATTTCTTTAGTAAGTGTGGTGAGGTTGATGAGGAGAAGAAGAATCTACTCATCAACCTCTTGTCTTCTAGAAACGTCGTTGGTGGACTCAGACGGGTGGTTTACGGAAGGCAAACCACCTAGCACCTTGCTCTACGCACCTTTTATCCTCCATCGCCTTGCGGAGTTGGAGAACCTTCTGCGCTCGAGTGTTCACCGAAACCGAAGACCGAACCCACGGAAAAGAAAAACGCATAATCTCACTCCTTGCGTTTCTATTAGATAGTATCTATTTTACTACTACATAGCAAATTTTCCACGTTAACGGGAATGTACTATAATTAAGAAAGTATGAAAATAATAATAAGTTCGGGAAACGGTACAGGAGAAACGACTTTAGCAGCTTTCGACAACGCTTTGAAAGAAGCAGGAATATATAACTATAATCTGATAAGACTTTCCTCAATCATTCCTCCCGACTCAGAACTTGTTGAGAAAAAATTTGAGTCGCCAGAAAACGAGTATGGGAACAAGCTTTACGTAGTTCTAGCTGAGGAAAGAACCGATCAACTAGGCCGAAGCATCGCTGCAGGTATTGCTTGGTACCAGTGGGACGACAAGCGAGGAGTTTTTGCTGAACACCATGATATTGTTGAAACTCTTGAGGCCGATGAAGCTGAAAGAAATGTTTCAAAAAAACTTGAAGCGACTATCAAAGATTTGTGTGAGTTCAGAGAAATCAAATTTGAAAGAGAAAAGATACATATGAAGATCTCTTCCCAAGAGGTCAATCAAAAATCTGCCTGCTCTTTGGTTGCCGCTGTTTATAGTTCTGAGCCCTGGTAACCCTATAATACTATAGGTTGCTTTATTCTTAACTTTCTGCTACAATCCCTTTAGAAATTGCACACGGTCTGTAAGACCACAACTCAATACCCTAAGGAGGGGATCGCATGAGAAAGAATGAATGGCCTCTTTTGGTGCTGATTCTGGCCGTGGGAGTGAGTTTTTGGAACCTTACTCTCCCCTCGCCTCTTCAGCCCTACATCGCCTTTTCTCTGGGTATCAGCCTGGGAGCGGCGGCGCAACTGGTGACGATTTCGGCCGGCGCCATGATCGGAATCCTGCTAGTTTACGGTCTTTTCGGTTCGAGGGTTAGTCCAAAGTACGTTATTTGGTTTGGTCTGGCTAGCTTAACTTTTGGATCTTGGCTTGCCACAACGACTGACACCTATGGCGCGCTCTTGGCTATTCGCATTCTTAACGGGTTCGCAGATGGACTGATCTACCCAGCGGCCTGGGTCGCTATCGCCAACTACCTACCACGCAACCGTTGGGCTTTTGGAAACCAATGGATTCTAATCGGGACAGCCCTTTCAGCTATCTTTGGTCTTCCACTAGCAAACACCTGGGCCGGAGGCGGTGATTGGCAGAGCGCCTTCAAGTGGTTTACTTTAGCGGGCGCAACAATGCTGCTTCTCAGTCTAACCCTTGCTTTTGCTAAAGAGTACCCACACAAGGAAGTGGAAACGGGAGGATTCCAAACTATCTGGAACAACAGCTACCTTCGAGGACTTCTTCTCGCCAACATCTTTGTTGCTGCGAGTTGGTTTGGGGTAGTAACCTTCGTAGGAGGTTTCCTTGTCCGCACTTACCAGCCAACTTCATCCGAAGTCAGCTGGTTTTTCGTCTGCGCTGGAATAGCCTTCACCATAGGTACTTTCATCTTCTCAGAAAACCGAGAAACCCAGAAGAAAATCGCGATCACCACTGGAGTGTTGGTCATTCCTCTAGCTTTCGTCTTCTTCTGGCTAACCAACGGCTTCTGGACGACAGTTGCTATCGCGTCGGTATACGCATTCGTGCGCTCTCCTGGCCTTTTAGCCATGGAAACAATGTTACTTCACGAAACAGAGCGCGCGGCAGCTAGAGTACCCGCCATTGCAGCAGTGGATATGGTAAGTGCTCTTGGAACCCTAATAGGTGCGGCGCTCGGTGGCATCATTCTTTCGGAAGGAACCTACGCAGGAATAGGGGTGATCTTTTCTGCTTCGGCAGCACTTTCACTCTTTTTCCTGGTGAGAACTAACCAAACGAGCTCCAACTACGTGCTGATCAAACCTGTTCACGCATAGGAGAAGCCGTGATAAATACCAAACTTAACGGTCGTCGTCAACACTTAGTTGACTCGATCAAGAACTCACCTGTGACGAAGGTAGTTGCCGGGGCACTAACCGTTAGCCCAGTATTTGCTCTCATGATTTGGGATGAAGTGGCCCTCGCAACCCCTATCATTCTGCTAGTAAACCACCTTGGGATAGTTTGGGGTTATGTAGCTTTCTGCACGATCTGGGCTGTCCTTGGTCTCCTGGCCTTCACGATTTGGCCACAGGTCAAACCAATGGCTGAGTCGTTTATCAACTGGTTGTTACCCAAGAAGGTATCGTTCAAGAGGAAGTCCAACTCAGGTAACAGGCCTTCGACCAGCAGCCTAAGAAACCGCGTAGTTTTTTGGTTCGCCAAAATCTCTAGATTCCTTGGAGTCCTGGCGGCCGCGATTCTGCTCGGTCCTGTACTAGGCTGGGCTGTAGTCAAGGTTTTGGGTTTCAGTAACCGTTTTACCTACGGATACATTGTGGTTGGCGCCTGGTTGTTCGGGGCAATCTGGGTTCCATTCTATGGTGTAGGTGGAATAAGCCTGAGTAGGTTTGTCGAAAGAGTGTTGGGCTAGCAAGCCTTAGAAGGAGGTCGTGTGGTTGCAGACACCGGAAAGCGAGAGGGTGCTAAGCACCTTCAGGTTGTGGAAGGGTCAGACCTTGAGGAAGCATGGCAGGTGTATGAAAGCAGCTTCGCGGAAATCAGGGAAGACCACCCCTGCCGTCAGAGTCTCACCCGGCGTGAATTCAAAGAGTTCATGCGCAATACTGAAATCGTGAAGCTGTTGGTCTACGAGAACGGAGAACTCGTGGCCGGCAGCCTCTTCACCAAGAACCTCGGTCTCGTACCTTGGATCAGCGAAGCGTACTACAACAAACACTTCCCTGAATACCTAGGTAGGCGCATGTACGCTCAGAGCTTCTTCGTTCGCCCAGACAAGCGTGGGAGAGGAATTCTCCAAACCCTCGCTAATGAGATCAAGCGTCACATGAAGCAGGAAGGAATCGTGGTAACATTCTGCGACTTCGGCGGCCGCAATGAAATCACGTTCACTCTTCTCCTGAAAACGGTTCACGCAAAGTCCTTGCCATCTCGCCTGGTGGAGATACAGACCTACGACGCAATCATCATCAACGGCGACGATTAAGGGGTAGGAAGATGAGAGATCCTCCGGGGAGTGTACAGCTTTGCCTTGCACTCCCCACCCCGCAATTGAAAACACCCCAATAAGCTGTTAAATTTAACATATGCCCATAGGATCATTTGTCTCGGTACTCACAATTCTTATCTCATTAACCCTTAGTCTTTTGATTCTAATAAAGAATCCAAAAAGTCCTGTAAACTTATCCTTTGGAGCTTTCACATTATGTATCGTTACTTGGGTTCTAACAAATTTTCTTGCTGATCAGTCAAGTACCCCAGAAACAGCTTTATTTTGGGCAAGAGCAACAGTCTTAGGACCAGTAGTTCTGTCTCCTATTCTTCTGTTTTTCTCAGACGTATACCCAAAACCTCCGACAGTAATAAAACCTCTAGTTTGGGTTATTGCTACTATACCAACACTAATTCTTTTGCCTTTCATTCCAACCGCATTAAATATCTCCAAGGTAACATTTACAAACGCCGGCCAACAAACCGAAGTAGGACCTGTTTATTCTGCGATTGTTTTATTTATAGCAATATACGCATTAATTAGTTTAGCTAAACTTTATACAAAATATCGACGTTCTTATGGTTTACAAAAAATTCAACTTGCTTATCTATTGGGTGGGTTGTTTGCCACTCTCCTCTTTGCTTTAGTTATGAGTGGAGTTCTACCTCTGTTTGGATTCTCTCAATTAATAAGTATCGCCCCTGCATCAACCTTAATACTAACTACTGCTGTAACCTACTCAATCATTCGTCATAGACTCCTGGATATCGAAATTATCATCCGTCGCTCACTTGTTTACTCATCTTTACTCTTTGTACTTGCCATAATTTATTCATCCCTTGTCTTTGTTTTGAATAGGTTATTTTTGCCGGAAGGTACGAGCTCTTTCCCGAGAATCACTGACTTACTAGCCATCATAGTTGTAGCTTTTACAGGTGACCCACTCAAAAGGTTTATTGAAAAAACCACTGACAAAATCTTTTTCAAGGCTAGGTACAATGCCGAAGAAACAATTTCCAATCTTGCAGAGGACATAAGCTCAATCATTGACCTGGGCGAACTTCTTTTGGCTATCAAGAACAACCTAGCAGGATCAGTCAAAATGAGCAAATTTGCAGTTTATCTTCGCACTGATGGTCATTTTGAGAAGATAGAGGTAGCTGATGGTTTCGACAACACTCTTGATACGATTGCTGAGCAAAAATATTTTCTGTCCGAAATACTTGAAAAATTTCCGCGTCTCTTAGTCATGGAAGAAATCAAAAGTATGATCCAGGAACGGCGTGGTGTTTTTGATGAAAAGACCTTGGCCGCTTTCGAAGCTCTGGAAAAAAGTGGGGTGGCTGTGATCGTTCCTCTGATCTCAAAGGACAAAATCACTGGTGCAGTTTTCCTTGGTGAAAAACTTTCCGGGGATCTCTACTCAAACGAAGATCTTAAGCTTCTGGAAATTTTGGGTCGCCAAGCAGCCATCGCCATTGAGAACGCGAAACTTTATGATGAGCAGAAAAAGTTTGCCAGTAAACTCCAGATTGAAGTCAGCAAAGCCACTGAAGATCTGCGAGCCGCCAACGACCGTCTCAAAGAACTCGATAAAGCCAAGGACGAATTCGTTTCGGTCGTTTCCCATGAACTTCGTACTCCAATGACCGCAATAAAAAGTTACGTTTGGCTAGTTTTGAACGGTCGAGCCGGACCACTGAATACTCAAATGCAAAACTACCTTTTCAAGGTTTATGACAGCTCTGAGAGGCTCATCGGTATGATTAACGATGTCCTTGACGTCTCCCACATTGAGACTGGTCGGCTGAACATCGAGCTTGAACCAGTTTCTCTGATCAAAGTTGCCCAAGATGTGACTGATACCCTCGCCGAGCAAGCACGAGAACTAAAAATTGAAACAGTCATTGATAAAGATAGTACCGTACCCCTTGTCTCAGCTGACATTCAAAAACTTAACGAAATTTTTACCAACCTTATCGGCAATGCCCTGAAGTTTACTCGAGCCGGAGGAAAGATCACAGTTTCTTTCCAAAAAAACGCTGGTAATATTGAAACCTCAGTTGCCGATACCGGTATTGGAATTAGAAAAGATGATTTGCCCAAACTTTTTAGCAAGTTTGGCCGTTTGCAAAAAAGCTACGCCACTATGGCAACCTCAGGTGGAAGTGGACTCGGGCTTTATATCACCAAAAACTATATTGAACTCATGCACGGAAAAATCTGGGCCAATAGTGTTGAGGGCAAAGGAACCACCTTCACTTTTTCTCTTCCAATCTCTAAATCTCAGAAACCGGTCGAACATGACCCAAGTACCCTAATGCTCCAGGGAATGCTCAAAAAACGCTAAAATGAAGCTCTATCTGGATACGACTGTCAGCAAACAAGCAACTGTAACCCTCTTCAATGGAGACAAGAAGATTGATGAAAGAACCGCTACCTCGCCACTACCCGCAATTGACTTCTTGGTAAAAAAACACAAACTCAATCTTTCTACCTTGGAATTTGAAATGAATGAAGGACCGGGCTCTTTCACCGGTCTTCGGGTCGGAGCTGCAGTAGTCAACACCATCAATTGGTTTAAGGGTAAAAAGAAACTTTTTTCTCCAAAATACGAGTGATTAGCGGGCTATGGTGACCAGAAGAAGGGCTACTCCAACCACCAAACGGTAAACTACAAAGACACGAAAACTATTTTTTTGAACAAAGCTGAGAAGAAATTTTATCGCGATCCAGCCAGAAACAGCCGAGGCAAGGCTTCCAACCAAAAAAATATCAAAGTGATCTCCAAAGCCACCCTCTTTGATGATGTCTTTGAATTTAAAGAGCGAGGCTCCAACAATAATTGGGGTGGAAAGCAAAAAGGAAAATCTAGTTGCTGCCTCCCTGTCCAAGCCAGCTAGCAAACCGGCGGTGATAGTAATCCCACTGCGTGAAACCCCGGGAATCAGAGCAAGCACTTGGGCAAACCCCACTGCCAAAGAATCTCGCAGAGTAACCTTCTCAACCTTCCTCTTTCCTATTCGAGAATCAGCCCAATAAAGCACCAGAGCAAAGATTATCACTACTGAGGTAATCAGCACCATGTCTTTCCTGAAACTGTTTTCGACAATATTTTCAAGAAAGACTCCGGCAATAGCCGCTGGAATCGAGCCAAGCGCCAGTAGCAAAAAGAGTCTGCTTTCCGTTTCTTGCCAAATCTTTTTTGTCCCCCCAGGCAAATTTCTTAGAAAAGATAAAAACAACCTTACCCAATCCCGCCAAAAAAAGCCGATCACCGCTAGACTAGTCCCAATATGCAAAGCTAAATCAAACGGTAGGGAAGCCACCACCCCTTGCCAACCAAAAAACCAAGGTACCACAATCAAGTGCGCCGTAGAAGAAATAGGAAGAAACTCGGTCATACCCTGGATGAAGCCCAAAATGACAGCTTGGAAGATTTCAACCATAATTCTCTCCTACCAAAATCAGATTTCCAGTTTCAGCAAAGGCGGGACCGGATTTTTTGTTGACAACTCTAAAATAGCGAGCGAAAGCTTGCTCAAAACTCTTTATTTCCTTTTTGGAATCATAAATCCTATTCATGACGAGTCTTCCTCCACTTTTCAACAGTTTCCCCAACTTTTCCATAAAGTCTTTATCAAAAACAAAGCTCGGTACTTTGTCGCCGACGAAAAGATCCAAAATAATCAGATCGTAACTATTTTTGGCTGTTTTAACAAAGCTTCTTGCGTCTCCCACAAAGACGTTTACTTTTGCTTTCTCAAGATAAAAGAATCTTTTTCCCAAATCAATCATGAGAGGATCTATTTCCACCCCATCAATGATTGTTTCCGGATATTTTTTGCGTAGTGATAGTGCAACAGTCCCGGCTGACATCCCCAAAAGCAAAACTCTGTTTCCAGTTTTGAGTGGTACTGAGTGGGCAAGCGCGTTCCAATAGAACTCACTTTCACCGTTGTCCTTGACGCTGCGCGATTGAACAAAACCAGAAGCGGACAGTTTCCGAACCCCCAGAATCTCAAAAACTTTGATTTCGCCGTTGAAGGGGGACTCGCCTTCAAAGAGTATCTTTGCCCAAAAATTCACGCAACACCTCAGGAACTTTGACCGAACCGTCTTTTTGCTGATAATTTTCTAAAATAGCGATTGGTGTTCGACTCATCGCGATTGCCGTTCCGTTGAGGGTATGAACAAACTCAGTTTTCTTCCCATCTTTAGTCCGATACTTAATCCCCAACCTCCGTGCTTGGTAATCAGTAGTATTCGAGGTTGACGTTAGTTCACGATAAGTCTCATCAAGCGGAGAGTAATATTCAAAATCATATTTTAAAACTGCTGGAGCACTCATCTCACCACTGGCAATATTCACAATTCGGTAGGGAATCTTCAACGCCTGATAAATCTCCTCCTCAACTGCAATAATCTCCTTAAACTCTTTTTCTGAGTCAGCTGGTTTGGCAAATTTGAAGATTTCCACTTTATCAAACTGATGAACCCGGTAAATCCCTTTCGCGTACTTACCATAGGTTCCTGATTCTTTCCGAAAAGAGCTACTGAAACCAGCATAATTTAGAGGTAGGTCTTCCTCATTTAGAATTTGCTCAGCATGCATACCGGCGAGAGGAATTTCTGCTGTCGCAATTAAGTACAAGTCCTCATTTTCCACCTTATAGAGGTCAGGTTCTTCCCGCTTTGGTAAATAGCCGGTGCCCTGAATAAACTTTTGGAGAGCCAGCTCCGGAGTAATTACTGGATGAAAACCTTTTTTTACCAAAAACTGCATGACCCAATTCACTAGGGCGAGCTCTAAAAGGGCACCGCCGTCTTTTAAATAGTAGAATCCACGCCCCCCAATCTTTGTTCCAGCCTCAAAATCGATAATTCCCAGCTTCTCTGCTATTTGCACGTGATCGATAATCTTGAAATCTCTTTTCTCGATCTCTCCCCAACGCTTTATCTCAACGTTAGATTCCTCTGTAGCACCATCTGGAACCGACTTGTCCAAAAGATTTGGGACTTGGTCAAGTAAGTCTCTAAACTCCTCTTTCACCGCTGCCAATGCTGCCTCTTGTTTGGTTAAGTGAACCTTGATTTTCTTACCCTTCTCAATATCCTTATCTTTTGCAAACTGGTTTTTTTGACTACGCAGATTATCTACTTCAACTATCAAATCGCTACGTGCTTTGTCAACTCTCAAAAGACGGTCGAGATCAAACTCATAGCGCCGTTTTTTTAGAGTTTCTCTAATAAGATTTTGGTTGTCCCGAACGAATTTAATATCGAGCATTGTTTAGGGTACAGGGTTTAGGGTTTAGCTCCTTTTAAGTTCGAAATCATTTTATTCAGCATTTTTCTAGTTTCTTCTAATAGATTGGTGGCTTTAGAATAATCCAATTTTTTGGTTTGTTCAAGTTTTTCTGCGATTATTAGTTGGGTTTCTACTTCAGACGAAGATGCAAACGCAACTCTGAGGAATTGTATATACTCTGCTTTGTGACCTCTTTGATAGCCTTCCGCGATATTTGAAGGAATAGCCACTGCCGCTCTTCGTAACTGACTTACCAATCCGTAGGTTTCCTCTTTCGGGAATTTGGCTGTGAGTTTATAGATTTCCTCAACAAGTTCAATTGAACGTTGCCAAACCGTAAGTTCTTTGTAAGAAGTTAAAGTCATCTTTTCTACACCCTAAACGCTAATCCCTACTCCCTATAATTCAAGTATTTCTTTGGCTTCGGCAATGTATTCTTCTGGGACAATGACGGTACGACTCAGCTCAACACCAAAAACCCCGGTCGATGAGGTTTCACTTCCAACTCGAGCCGGAATACCGGCATTTTTCAGCCTTTCAACTAGCATCAGGGCCACTTTATTGTCGAAGGCGGTTGTCACCACTCGCTCACTCATACTGTTTTTTTAAGGCTTTTCTAGCTTTAGATTTATCAGAAATTATTAAGGCTGAAACTTTTGGTCCGTGATCATCTCCAATTAAAGCTTGATACGTACTTGTGAAAGCTTCTTTTGGCTGTAAATCATTTTCCTTTGCTATCTGAAAGATGCGTTTCTGCAGTTCCTCCTCAGTCCAGTCTTTATCTAAGTCTCTATCAAGATCTTTAAAGTATTTTTTCACTCGCTCACTAAAAGTGAGTTTTTCTTGCTCTTTAACCTCAATTACCCTCTGCTCTTTTTTTGCAAACCTTTCGAGCCAGATTTTGGCGTAACGCGCTCTTCTATCCAAGTCTTCTTTGTCCTCTTTTGTTAAACCTGAACCCTTAGCTTTTTCTGCTTCAGCTTCTATGTTTATATTTGGTTGGCGCAGCCAATTGGCCAAAGTAATAAACCGTGGAATGAAAACCTTGACCGGTTTCCCAATATGGCCGGCTTCAAAAGTCCGTCCCAAGTCAGACTCTGGATCTGCAAAATAAGCTTCCCGGGCTCGATCGTACTCGTCAAACAAATTGGGAATAGTATCCGAATGAGTGGGATCAAAATCAATCGCCACTCGAGGGTGATAGCGGGCGTTTAAAAATCTGAGTACGCTAGCAGGTAACACTTCCGCAACAGCAGCTGCGGAAGCTCCTAAACCTTTGGAAGAACTCATTTTTTTACCCCCAAAAAGAAAGTGCTCGTAGGCAAGATCTTCCGGCGGTTCAATTTTGAAAATCTCCCGAGCAATATGATTGCCGATATCACGCGAGCCGCCTTTGGAGGTGTGGTCTTTGCCTGAGCCCTCGAAGCCAACCTGATTAACCAACCATTTACTCGGCCACTCCACTTTCCAAGGCATTTTGCCTTTACCGCCAAAGGGACTCACTTTCCCCTCATACCCACAGCCTACCGCCCACTCAACCATGTCTTTTTCACAAACGTAACTGACTTGCTTCCCGTCCCAAAAGTAAACTCTCGTCGTGCCGATCCTGCCGCAATTTTCGCACACCGGCTGAAAAGGAAACCAATCTTTTTTCTTTTCAGAACCAGAAACCCGCTGGTAAATTTCCTGAATTTCAGGGGCCTTATCAAGAACAATTTTTATTGCTTGATCGAGCCTTCCCGAGGCGTACATATCCTTGTAAGACCAAACGATTTCTGGTTCGGCACCAAGAGAATTGAAAACTTTCAAAAAGTCTTTGGCGTAGTAGTCTGCGTAACTGGTGTAACCTCTTTGC
This sequence comes from bacterium, assembly GCA_030704665.1. Classification (NCBI taxonomy): domain Bacteria; species bacterium. Next base: position 755,018 of record JAUYID010000009.1, read on the forward strand.
GGAGAAGGGACGTCTTTGAGAGGAAAACCCATGTATTTTTCATATTTTTCTTTATCCAAGTAAATCGGAAGACCGTCCATTGGATCAAAGTCATCAAAGTGATAAGTATAGCGAGCCTTTTTGCCTAGTTTTAGTAGGGATTTGTAAACAAAATCGTGGATGAGAACTCCCCGCAAAGAACCAACGTGAACTTTCCCAGAGGGGGTTTTTGCATCGTTAACCAGAATCGGTTCTTTTCTTTTTGTTTCTTTGGCAACAATGTCAGCCCAAAACATGAACCTAGTATATATGAAGTTGAGCTTGGTTGCAAAGGAAGAAAGTGGGGGTAGGGACTCACGTCGGTAGACAGGGTCGAACAGACCGTCTAGCCAACATGAGTCCCCTTTGTGGTGAGTGTCATGGTCGATCAGGCTCCAGCTGCCAACTCCGTCAGGTGAAGATGAGCTCGAACGAAATCGAAACCCTCCTGAGCAGAGCGGACATAGGTAACCTTGCCTTGAGCTGCCGTCTCTTCTCGGATCAAATCCACCGCCCTACCTCCAATGTCGAAGACTACTGTCGGCTTGTCCTTATCAGTAGCCTTCAAAGCCTCGGCGTAAGTCTTGCTTTCTCCAGGCAAGACCAGTACCACCTTTGACTCTTCGATCTGGTTGGTATTACGATGGTCGCGATCCTTCGTAGAAGGAACGATGGTTGGGCCCAGCTGCAAGAACGATGGTTCTAGCATTTCCCGGGTAATGCCGACGGGAAGTTCGATCAGAACCTGAACGTTTCGATTCGACGAAGAAAGCAGCCCCTCACACAATGCATGGACAACCTCTCCCTTGGTTGGACCCAAGCGAAGCAGCCAAGGCATGGGTGCAAGGTAAACACCCAACTGTCGGATGATCGACCGCTGTCTCGAATGAAGCACCAAACTCTCACCACCCGCAATGAAAAGCGCGTCCATTGGTTTTCTCCTCTCTCTGACGCGGCTGCGGGTTTATGGATAGGTATTCTAACATATTTAGCTTTAATTTCAACTTACAAGGAAGCAAACAGGGATTAGGCGGTGTGGATTGAGGCAGAAGCGTGGGTTTGGGGAGAGTTTTCCATAAGGTGAAGAAACTCAAGCATGTTTTTTACACTTTTAGCCAAAAAAACTTTGCTTCCTGTCTTGGGAAGCATTCGTACAATAGCAGAAACTGGACCTGATTTATCAAGGACAGCTACTGGTTTTTTATAATCCAAAATTGCATTGATAATTTCAGAAACAGTGGCATCGGCCCCACCAATGACGGCGAGCGCGTCACAAAGTTTGATTTGGATGAGATTTCGGCTTGGATAATCTACCCCGGTCTGAACAACGATGTCAGCTCCCTGGGCCAATTCTTCCCCAACTCTCTTCATTTCTATTAAATCTGGTAGATAAAATATCGATTTGCCATGACTCGGAACCGAGTTAAAACCTTCCAATACAAAACGGGCCACTCCTGTACCAGAACCAAGAACCACGTCGAAGCCTGACTCGGCAAGGAGTTTCCCTAGCAAACGGGATTCTTTGGCGAAAAGATTTGCTTTGTGATTTTCCCAGCTACCACAAACAAGCACTTTCATAAGTGAAGCTAGTTTATCGCTTTGATGCGGTAATGTAAAGTAGCATACGGCGTAGTGACATCGACTTCGTCACCGACCTTGAGGCCAATCAGAGCTTTACCAACTGGAGATTCATGGGAAATCCGACCGCTCTCTGGCTCAGCTTCCATCGTTCCAACGATGTGATAAGTATCTCGATCACCGTCTATCTCAACTGTCACACTTGAACCAATCTGGACCATCCCAAGATGGGTTTCTTCGATGACTTCACTTCTCTTGAGAATAGATTCAATTTCGAGAATTCTTCCTTCAGTAAAAGACTGTTCATCACGAGCAGTGTCATACTCTGAGTTTTCGCTGATATCCCCATATTCCCTTGCCTTGGCGATTCTTTCGGTAACTTCTTTTCTTTTGACATTTTTCAAATGATCAAGCTCTTCTTTGAGCTTGGCTAAGCCTTCGCCGGTGAGATAAACTTTTTCAGCTAAGTCTTTGTTAATTATTTCCTCTGAAGTAGAATTTTTCATAATTTTAATTTTGCTTTTCCTTTCTTAGAAAACGCAAAAGTCCCCAATCTCGGGGACTTCATTTTCGTACCCTAACAAAGTAGGGATTTCAATACTCAAACCCGAGTACAGGATCCAAGTATCACGCTAGAAAATATCATAAATATATTACCCTTGTCAAGCAGTCTAGTAAGCAGCTGAGTAGCTCCTCTTTGACGTCTACGAAGCTAATAATGTATAATCCGACCACGAAACATTTATCTAAAGGCCCCGTCGTCTAGCGGTTCAGGACACCTGGTTCTCATCCAGGAGATCATCGGTTCAAATCCGATCGGGGTCACCAGTACGGATATCCTTTCCCGATAGTCATCTCTATATTTGTTTGTGCAGGCTTGTAGGAAACCTATCTTAACACTCCTTCCAATTCGGGCTGTAATTTTTCGTTAACCAGCTACAAAATAAATCCACTCCGACTCTAAATAAAGTTTACAATTCAACTAAATTGAACTAAAATGCAGCTGTCTGTTGAGAAGGGAAAAATGTGATTGTTATTAAATTCGGCGGAACCTCGGTTTCGACCAAAGACAGAATCTCGAATATTTGCGAAATAGTGAGTAAAAGAGTCACCAAAAAACCAGTAGTGGTTGTATCGGCTTTATCTGGCGTTACCGACTTACTTATTTTGGCTACGAAACCACCTGAACAGTCGGAAAGTCTTTTTCAAAGAATCAGAGAAATTCACGTTGATCTAGTAAAGAATATCTGGAAAGAAGATGCAGCTGCAAGTAAAATAATTTCTTATGTAGACTCTACTCTTGAAGAAGCAAAAAAAGTTTCAAGTAAGGGCAATCTAGATAAATCTTCTACTGATAAACTCTCTTCCTTCGGAGAAATTATGTCTTCCTACATAGTTAACGAAGCATTAAAAAGTAGTGGAATTAAATCACAACAGGTGTTAGCAACTGAGTTGATTGTTACTGACAACAATTTTGGCGAAGCTGAATTCCTTCCTGGAGAAACCAGGAAGGCAGTAAACAAAAACCTAAAACCTTTAATTGAGAAAGGATTAATTCCAGTGGTCACTGGATTCATTGGCTCAACACAGGATGGGAAAACTACTACCTTGGGAAGAGGGGGTTCTGACTACTCAGCCTCAATAATTGGCTACTGTTTAAACGCTGATGAATTAGAGATTTGGACTGATGTTGACGGGATTCTAACTGCTGATCCTAAATTAGTAAAAACAGCAAAGCTTCTAGATAGAATTTCTTATAAGGAGGCTTCAGAGCTAGCTACTTTTGGCGCTAGGGTTCTGCACCCAAGATCGATTAGACCGGCAGTAAAAGCAGGAATTCCTGTTCGAATATTAAATAGTTTTAATCTTCAATCAAAGGGTACCTCTATTTTAGAGAAACACCAGTCTAAAAACCATATTACCGCAATTTCCTCAAAGACAAAGGTAACTCTGGTGAATATTTATTCTACAGAAATGCTTTTAAGTAAAGGTTTTTTAGCAAGAATCTTTGAAGTTTTTACCCGTCATAATATTTCAGTGGATTTAGTAAGTGTTTCTGAGGTTAGCGTATCCGTTACTTTAGATAATAAAGATAGTATGGCCTCAGTTGTAGAAGAACTTTCGGAATTTGCCTCTGTTAATACCTCGGAGGGCTTTGGTATGGTTTCTTTAATCGGAGAGGGAGTTGTTGCTTCTTCAAAAAACATTAGCCGTATTTTTGACATCTTAGATAAAGAAGGAATTTTAGTTAAAATGGTCTCACTTGGTTCTACTGATATAAACGTCAGTCTAATTATCAGACGAGAACAGATAGAAAAAGCAGTTGTAGTTCTCCACGACCAAATATTATTAAACAATTCTAACTACATAGGAGTTAAAAAATGAAAATTGCTTTAATTGGTTACGGAAACATGGGTAAAGAAATCGAAAAGGTTCTCTCTGAAACTAAGAATCACGAGATTGTTTCCGTTAGTTACAGGAAAACAACCGATGGTTTAGATAAAGAAGGCATTAAAAAGGCTGACGTAGCTTTAGACTTTACTTCCCCAGAGATAGTATTGAACAATACAAGAGAAGTAGCGTCTTTAGGTAAGAATTTGGTTATTGGAACTACTGGTTGGTATGATAATCTCGAAGAAGTTAAAAGTCTAGTAAAAGAAAATAACATCGGTTTGATTTATGGTCAGAACTTTTCCATTGGGGCTAATATATTCTTCAAAATTGTCGCTTTTGGCAGTAGCCTATTAAGCAGATTTGGGGACTATGATGTTTTCGGTTATGAAATCCATCACAAAGGCAAAAAAGATAGCCCCAGTGGTACTGCAAGGAAACTTTCTAGTTTAATTATGAAAAACTTTCCTAGTAAAAAGACTCTCCAAGAAAACAAACTCGATAGGCAAATAAAAGATGAGGAGTTGCATTTTGCTTCGGTTCGAGGTGGTCACAACACGGGTCTTCATGAAGTAGTGTTTGATAGCCAGGCGGACGAAATTGGTCTCACCCACAGGACTCACGGAAGACGCGGTTTTGCAGAGGGGGCTATAATGGCAGCTGAGTTTATTGACGGTAAAAAAGGACTTTATACAGTTGATGATTTATTTGATCAGGAGAATTTAAAATGAGTAAGAAATTTATTGGGGCAATAACAGCGCTAGTAACACCTTTCCAGGAAAACGGCAATGTCGATGTCGAGGCATTAAAAGGCCTTGTTAAATTCCAAATTGATAGTGGTATTTATGGAATTGTTCCTTGTGGTTCAACAGGAGAAGCGGCCACTTTAAACCTTGAAGAGTATGAATTAGTTGTAAAAACAGTCGTGGATGAAACTAAGGGAAGAGTTCCTGTCATTGCCGGAGCAGGAAGTAACGATACTCAAAAAGCAATAGAATTTTCAAAAATAGCAAAGAAAGTTGGAGCAGATGCACTACTTCATGTCAGCCCCTACTACAATAAACCTACTCCAGACGGACTAGTGGCTCATTTCAAAGCAATTGCTGATGCGGTTGACTTACCGATTATTATTTACAACGTACCTGGTAGAACTGGACTTAATATCAAAGCGGAAACAACTTTAAGAATTGCTAAAGAAGTACCAGCAGTTGTAGGAATAAAAGAGGCCTCAGGTGACTTAAATCAGATGATGGAAATTATTAAAGGAGTACCAGAAAGTTTTTCAGTTCTCTCTGGAGATGATTCTTTAACTTTGCCTTTAATGATTCTAGGTGGTAAGGGATGTATTTCTGTAGTTTCCAATGAAGTTCCTAAAGAGTTTTCTGAGATGGTTAGCGCTGCGTTGGAAGGTAATTGGAAAAAAGCAAAAGAACTTCACTTTGAACTGTTAGATCTTATGAATGTCAACTTCATTGAAACTAATCCAATACCCGTTAAAACCTCACTTGCTCTTATGGGGAAAATTAAAGAGGTGTTTCGTTTGCCGTTAGTAAAAATAACTGACAAAAACAGAGAAATTCTCTCCCAAGTATTAAAAAAGCAAAATCTAATATGAGTAAAATAAAAGTTGGAATTTTAGGTGCAACGGGTAATGTTGGGCAAAGATTTGTCCAACTTTTATCTGACCATCCCTGGTTTGAAATAGCCAATCTTTGCGCTTCAGAGAAAAGCGCAGGTAAACCTTATAAAGAGGTAGTTAATTGGAAAGTCTCTGCTAGTATTCCCAAGAAGGCAGAAAATTTAGTAGTTGGTCTTTGTGAACCCAAAATAGATGCCAAAATAGTTTTTTCTGGTCTTGATTCATCAGTAGCTGGCGAAATAGAAGAAAGATTCGCCAAAGCTGGTTATGTCGTAATAAGTAATTCTAAAAACCACCGTATGGATCCAGATGTTCCCCTACTTATTCCAGAAGTAAATCCTGATCATTTAGCTTTGGTTGAGCAGCAAAAGAAAAGGTTTGGCAGTGGAGGTTTTATAGTAACCAACCCAAACTGCACTACAGTTGGACTTACTATGGTTCTAAAACCATTACATGACGCTTTCGTAATAAAGCAGGCAGTAGTTACAACTATGCAAGCTCTGTCTGGTGCAGGTTATCCAGGAGTTCCTTCCTTGGACACTATTGATAATGTGGTTCCTTACATAGGCGACGAAGAAGATAAAGTAGAAACCGAACCTTTAAAACTTCTTGGAAAATTTTCGGAAAGTAAGGTTATTGACGCATCAATCAAAATAGACGCTCATTGTAATAGAGTTTCGGTAAGAGACGGACATCTAGAAACAATAACACTAGGTTTTGAAAAGAAACCTTCAATTGAAGAGGTTATAAAAGTTTTAGAGAAATTCACCGCTCTTCCTCAAGAGCTAAAGTTACCATCGGCTCCAAAACAACCTATCGTTTACCGAAGTGAAAATGATAGACCTCAACCTTCTTTGGATAGAGATATCAATAATGGTATGTCAGTTACTGTGGGGAGGGTAAGAGAATCAAAAACAATGCATATTAAACTGACCTTATTGGTTCACAACACCATTAGAGGTGCTGCCGGTGCCGCTATATTGAATGCGGAGCTTTTAAAAGCAAAAGGTCTCATCTAACACTTCCCTTTCTTTAATCAAACTTAATAAGCAGCATTACCCAACGGATAAGACTCGAAAACAACCTCCCATTCCTTGAGAACCCCAACAAACTGGTCCATAGTTTGGTACGAAATAACGAACTTGCTGTTCACCAAAACTTGACAGTACTAACTAAATAGTTTAATTTCAATATAATAAGGAGCTGCTCAATCTTCTTTAATTTTTAGATTGGCAAAAATCTTTCATGCCCGAAGAAAATCAAACCAATCCAACCACCCCGGCTGTACCAAACCCAACTCCAGCTGAACCAACGACTCAACCAAGCCCACCAGTAGTCGGGATAGATCCAGCACCGCCTACGACAACCGATCCTCTGACAACACCTGAAGTACCTGCTCCTCCGCCCCCTCCAGAACCGGCACCAAGCGCCGCTCCGACAGCGATACCAGAACCAACTCCGAGCGTAACACCGCAACCTATACCAACACCGGAACCGCCAGCACCAGTTGTGACTCCGCAGCGGCCCGCGCCAGCAGACAATCTGGCCCCAGCACCGACTCCAAGCCCTATGCCAGCAACACCAATGGGATCAACACCAACACCTGCCCTCGATACTGCGGTCGGACCGTCTTGGATGAGACCTGAAGCAGCAAACTCAAGTCCCAACCCACCTACTCCCGCTGCAGTCTCTGCACCAGGACCAGCACCAGCTGCTCCGGCGCCCACACCAAGCGATGTGGTTCTTCCCTGGCAACACAAAGAAGATGCCTCCGCACCAGAAGCGGACAAACCCAACTCAGTCCAAGCCAGTACCGTCCAAAAATCCGGCGGTTTTCCAATTGTAATTTTTTTGGTGGTTGTCCTTCTGATCTTAGTCGCAATTGGGGTTTTCCTTTACACCCAAAAAGCCTTACCTTTCCAGAGCTAAGAGTTTTTTAAACACCGATCACAAGCCACAGCTGTTTGACTGGCACGTCTATTCACGCTAAACTCAAAATAGAATGGCTGCTTCTGCCCAAAAACCTGCTGGCAATCAAGATCACCCCTTCGCTTCCAAAAGCGAGCTCGAGGGCAATTTCCTTGCGGAAAACAAGGTTCTTCTAGACAAAGTCGAGTCTTCCAAAATCCCGGCAACTCTAAAGCTAGACCTAGCTGACAGGCTAAAACGGCTCAACCGCTCCATGCAGTTTGGTAGCTATCAAGCTGACTATGAATCAACCTCAAAATACATAAACTGGCTGCTTGCCTTACCTTGGGAAAACCGAAGTGAAGACAAGTTGGATTTAACTTTAGCGAAGCAAACTCTCGACAAAAGCCACTACGGGCTTGAAAAAATCAAGGAACGAATCATTGAGTATTTAGCAGTTTTAAAACTACAAAGCGAAGCGGAAAACTCCGGGGTCATCAAAATTTCCCGCTCCCCGGTTCTCTGCTTTGTCGGTTTGCCAGGAACTGGGAAGACCTCCTTTGCCTTAGCGATCGCGCAAGCTTTGGGCCGAGAATTTGTTCGTATCCCGATGGGAGGAATGAGCAACGCCCTTGTTTTAAGGGGACAACCACGGGGTTATCCTGAGGCAGAGCCGGGGATGGTCGTCAAGAGCCTTCGTCGCGCCGGAACCAAAAATCCCGTTGTCCTTCTCGATGAAATTGATTCAACCGCCGAGGGAGCTGCTTCTGATATCATGGGTGTTCTTCTCGAGCTTCTCGATCCAGAGCAAAACTCTGCTTTTACTGATTACTATATCGACTTCCCTTTTGATCTCTCTGAGGTCCTTTTTCTTTGCTCGGCCAACAAATTGGGTAATATTACAAGCGCGGTCATGGACCGCATGGAAGTAATTTTAATGCCCCGCTACACTGATGATGACAAAATTCATATTGCCCGCGACTATCTTTTCCCACGGGAACTCAGTGTTGTTGGTTTGAAACCGGAAACAGTCAGCTTTGATGAAGCGGTCTGGCCTCTGGTAATCAAACCCTTTGGCTATGAAATTGATGTTCGCAATATGGAAAGGACCATCAACGGAATTTTGAGAAAAGTAGCGCGAAAATATGTTGATGGCAGTCTCCAACAGGTCACAATTAATTCCTCAAACCTCAAAGATTTTCTTCCTGAGTGGTAAAGCCCTCTAGTAAAAAAGGAAGAGCCGCCTGCAGGCGGCTCTGAACCTTCTAAAAACAAAGTAAGTTTAAGTTTTACGGACTTACTGTGTTTGTTCCACCACTATTGGCAACACCAACTGAAGTGGTCGCTCCACCAGTCTCAACTGTACCACTACCTGTGTTCTTGTTCGCCTTGTTCTTGCCAGTTTTGGCTTTGACTTTGGCTTTGTTTTTCACCTTGAGATTGTTGCTCTGCCCTACCGTGTTAGTTTTTGTACTGCTGGCAGTTGTGGTGTTGACGGAACCTGCTCCAGTAGTCTCATTTGTGGCCGCATTGTTTACGTCACACTCGCACGTGCAACCGTTGCTAGCTGTATTTGAACTTCCGGAATTGACGATCGAAACAGTTGCGCTGGCATCCCCAGTCGTCACCGAACCATCACCAGTGTTCTGGCTGGCGCTATTACCACCAGTGTTAGCGTTAACACTAATATCGTTGTTGATATCGACAACGTTGCTCTGCCCAATGACAGAAGAACAAACGCTTGTAGCGATTGCAGTGTTGACTGATCCAGCACCGGTGTTTGAGTTGCTAGCGGTGTTGTCAGCCAAGGCGGGCACTACTGCTAGAGCAACTCCGGCTAAACCCAAGCCAGGAATTGTGAAAAGTCTTTTCATTTATTTCTCACCTCCTTTCATCTTCTTAAACTGTAAATTGACAACAAAAAACCAACCCCCAAAAAACGGAAGTTGGTCGCATCTTTTTTTGCTTTTTGGCTGAGACAGTTTTCATGGCAGTATCCAAAAGCTTTCAGTACAAGCACTTTTGCTCTGAGCCTCCGTTGGCGGTCGGCTCACGTTTTCATTTTATTTGAAGGCAGAAAAAAGAGGCAGAAAGAACGGGTTTTATTTTAGAGAGAGGCCACTGTAGTGTCAAGACAAATCAATTAGTTATAGGGCACTAAAGTGCCCTGCGAGCTTCGCTCTTAGGATTTGGGGGGGTTTGCTTTTCTTCAAATTCCTCTTTGCATTCTTTTGAACAGAAATAATAGGTCTTGATAGAAGTAACTAGTTGTGGGGTGGTCGCTGTCTTTTCCACTCTGGTGCCACAGTTTGGATCGTGCTCGAGTATTTCGATTTCTTTGAAACGTCCGTCTTCGAGCCAAAGGATGCGGTCAGCAATTTCTTTGAGCCTTTCGTCATGGCTAACCACCACGACGGTTTTGCCCATATTTTTGGCCACACGAGACAGAAGCCTCATCACCTCTTTTCCTTTTTTAGAATCAAGGTTGGCGGTTGGTTCGTCAGCAAGGATGAGCTTGGGATCGTTGGTCAGGGCTCGAGCGATAGAAACTCTCTGCTGCTCGCCTCCAGAAAGTTTTCTGGGACGAAAGTTTCTTCTCTGAGTCAGGTCAAAAGTTTCCAAAAGACCGTTTACTTTTTGTCTAGCTAGTCTCTTTGGAACACGGGCCAGGAGCAAAGGCACAAGAACATTTTCAAAAACAGTCAGGTTTTCTAGCAAATTAAAGGATTGAAAAATAAAACCGATTTTAGCTTGACGGATTTTTGTTAGTGTCCGATCGTCAGCATCAGCAACTTCTTCTCCATCAATTTTGACTGATCCTTGGCTAGGTCTCAGCATCGCTCCAGCAATAGTAATAAAAGTAGTTTTACCTGATCCGGAGGGGCCCATGATCAGAACAACTTCACCTGCCCAAGCTTCAAAATTGATGTCATCTACTGCTCGAACTTGGATCGTGCCGAAGCCAAAAATTTTGGTTACATTTTTCAGTTCTAAAGTTGGTTTTTCTGGCAACCTCATGATCGAAACACCTCAGCTGGGTCAATATGAATTATCCGCCGTACTGGTATGTAAGAAGCAAAAATACTCATTGTATTGGCCAAAACAAAAACATTGACCAAATCTACCCCTCTCGTAGTCGTGACAAAAACAGGAACGAAGTTCGGAATAATCCAAAGTAGCAAGAAAGTTAGACCAACCCCGACGAAATAACCAATTATTCCTGAAACGAAGGACTGCTGAAAGATAATCTGATAAATTTGCAGGTTTGACCCACCAATTGCCTTCAAAACGCCAAATTCCCGCGCTTTTTCGATAGTAGCTGTGTAAATAGTTAGCCCAATCACGGCGGTTCCCACTAAAACACTGATCAGAACTAAGACTGCAATGATTGGAACAAAAACTTCGTCAATTAGGCGTCGGTTTTTATCGACGAATTCTTCCCTATCCAAAGCATCCACACCACCAATTTGGTTGATCTCGTCCCTTACTTCGTCGAGTTTGCCAGAGTCAGTCTTTACCAAGTAAAAGTTGGTAAAGCCTTCTGTGCCAAAAAGTTTAATCGCTTCTTTTTGGTCGATAAAGGAGAATTGAAAAAGAAACATGTTGGCCCCGTCAGCAATTCCCACTACTTTGAGGCTCGTCCCAAAGATTTCGACGAATTCTCCTATTTCCAATTTTTTGTTTTTGGCTAGCACTTTATCTACCACTATTTCTCCTTCGTCCGGTACTTTCTTCCCTGAGAGCATTTTCTTTGGTCCAGAAATTGGCTTTTCTGGATCAAAACCAACGATATAGGTGTTGACGTCTTTATTTTTCAGGGAAAAACTGACTGGCTTACCCACAAATTTATTTACTTGGGACACTCCGGGAAGTGTCTTTATTTTTAGCCCAACTGAGTCTGGAATGAGTGAAGCACTACTGGTGATATCAGCCGAGCCTGATTGAGTAACCCAAAGGTCAGTATCAATACCCCGGATATACTCGGTTGCCTTAACACGCCACCCTTGATAAAGGGAGAGAATGATCAAAATAAGCATGACAGAAAAAGCGACACCACCTACAGAGATTGCGAAACGGGTTTTTTCTGCAAAAAGATTTCTTAGGGCAATTGAAACCATAGTTTGAAAGGTCAGTACAAAACTTCTTTTATTTTGAACTAAAGGAAAGGTTTCTTCAAGTAGAGACTAGCTAGGGGTGCCTAAACTTAGGTTGCCTTCGTGATCAAGTTTTTTCCACTCTACCGGAGCACCCTTTAGCAAGGCCCAAAGCGCCTTAAAAAGAGAGATATAAAGAATCGGCTGATAATAAAGTCTTTGCAAGGGCATGAGAATCAAAACCCAGGCAGACTCTCTCTCAAAAGCAAAGGCAACAATACCAAGAATCAACCTCGTCAAAAGATAGAGACTGAGGTAAATAAGAACGAGCTTGGCGGAAATGAAAAAGAAAGCAAAGATAGCAAAAAGATCCATCAAGGGCGATAAAAGCATGATCGGGATCTGGACAAAAATTGTAAAGGGCAGAACGAGCCAACCCAAAAAGCCATGGCGGCGTCTAAAAATTAGGTTGCTGTGAGCCGAAAAGGTCTGAAAGACCCCAAAGGTCCAACGAAACCTTTGGCGGATGAGATCTGAGATTTTGGTCGGCGCCTCGGTATAGGAAACTGCTTCTTTGTCATAAACTACTCTGAAACCGGCCCTTAAAAGCCGTATCGTCAACTCTGCATCTTCTGTCAGGGTCCTGCCTGAATAACCCCCGATTTTTTTCACTACACTACTTCTCCACGCTCCTAGAGCCCCTGGAACCACCAAAATCGAGTTCAGCGCGCTGTAGCCGTTTCGTTCTAGGTTCAGGTTCATGGTGTACTCAATTGCCTGCAACTTACCGAGGATAGTTTCTCGGTTGCCGACTTTTACATTGCCTGCCACAGCGCCAACTTTGGGATCAGCAAAAAATTTTACTAAGCTCCCAAGGGCATTTTTGTCGAGATGAGTATCAGCATCAAGAGCGACAAAAACACTTGATCGAACAAACCTCAAGCCATAGTTTAAAGCAGAAAATTTTCCTCCGTTTTCTTTGGCAAGAACCTTAACTCGGCTGTCTTTCTCAAACTTTTTGGCCAGCCTATTGGTATTGTCCGTGGATCCATCATCAATGATGAAAAGCTTGAATTTTTTGTAGTTCGAGGCTAGAACCGAATGGATTGTAGCAGCAATCGCTTTCTCTTCGTTGTAAGCCGGTACCAAGACGCTAATTGAAGGTCGAAAATTTCCCTTTGCCAAAGTCTTTTTGAAACGAAGCGAGCGGTATGATTCTAAGTTCGCCAAAATGATCAGGAACAAACTGTAAGTCAGAGTAAAACCGAGGCCAATCAAAAAGACCGGGTCCAGAAGTCTCGGAGACGCCTTGAAGAATTTATACCCTACAACCAAAAGATTACTCGAAACCGACTCTCTCAATGAGACCCGCGGCATGGTAGCTTTTCCGGACAAAGCAGCCAAAGTTTGAAAACTATAGCCTTGGGATTTGTAATACTTGATGATCTCAGGAAGAGCAAGAACGGTGTTGCGCCGATCACCTCCGGCATCGTGCAAAAGCAAAACTACTGGGCCTTCAGTACTGGTAGTACTGTTTTGGACGATTTTCTTGATGTTCCTCTCCTGCCAGTCATTAGAGTCAAGAGTCGGGGTTGATACCAAGTAACCTTTGTCCAAGGCAAAAGTGGTAAGGATCAAACTATCCATCGAAATTTCGTTCTCTTGACCCCAATATGGGTTGCGAAACAATTTGGGACTAATACCTGTCGCCTGCTCGATCAAATTTTGATTGAAATCAATCTCAAAATTAACTCTATTCAAGCGCTCCATAGGGTTTTGACCAATAGCAACGTGAGAGAAAGTGTGATTTCCCAACTCAAATCCGTTTTCAACAATTTTTTTAACCAATTCCGGATATTTCAAAACCTGACTCCCAACAACAAAAAATGTTGCGGAAACATTTTCTTTCTTGAGTATTTCAAGAATTTTTGGAGTGTAGTTCGGGTCTGGACCATCGTCAAATGACAAAACTACTGTTTTTTCTTTGTTCGATTTTTCCCTGTTGATTGAGTAGGTATTTTTTTCTTGGTCCGCGTTTATTTGAATAATTGTCCCAGAACCGTGGACCGAAATTTCCCCCGGTGTTTTTTTACTAATTTTGTCTATCACATCTCGGTTTGTTTCCCCTTGGATTTTCGTTAGTTTATTTCTAGCTCCTCCAAAAAACTCCCAGAGTACCAAACCGGCCACAAGAGCAAGAGCAAAACCCAAGACCAAAAAAGCCAAGCAAAAAGTCTTCCAGCGTCGACCGGACTCGTCAAGAAAGACAAATTTTTGATTTGACAATACACTTTTTGCCATAAAAACAACTATTTAACTGGTAACTAGGCAGAAATGATCTCTTCTCCGTAGGAGGCAAAGTCATTATAAACCTAATTAAACTGAAATTCTACTGGAAAAATAGTTTGATTTTCAGCTCAGAACACCTCACAATTTTGGTTGTTTTCTCCGTTCAAGCAGGTGTCTGTTTGTGCTCCACCATCGTTTTTATCTGAACCATTCCCTGCATCAAGAAAATCCTCCCCAGAACCTCCGGAAAGCCCGTCGCTACCTGGTCCACCAAACAATTTATCGTTGCCACTGCTGCCATTTAGACTATCGGAGCCTTCGGCACCAAACAATTCATCCGCACCAGAGCCCGCTTGCAGCGAATCACTGTCCTGACCACCAAGGAGAATGTCCTGACCGGGCCCACCTTTCAACTTATCACCGCCGTCTCCACCAACAAGGCAATCGTTACCACCTTTACCCTCAATAAGATCTCCCCCACCAAAACCAAAAATCAAGTCGTTGCCGGCAGTTCCGATCAGCCTATCGGAGGCCTCAGTTCCCAAAATAGGCTCTCCGGAAAACTCAATATCACTACATTCTAAAGGAGCACTCGAAATTTCACCAGTTGAAAGTCGATTACTCTCTAAAATTACACTACTTTTGAAGAGACTAAAGGCAGGAACAGCAAAGAGCAAAAAAATAAGTACAAGAGCCGGCGCAGTTAAAACTCTGGTATTTAGTTTCTCCTTTTTCTTTTTTTTCATTCTCTTCATTTCCTCGGCAATAACCAAAAATTCATGGAGAATAACAAAACTAGCTGGAATGATTACAAGAATAAATAGCCCGGGGAAGCTGCCAAGAAAGGCAGCCAACACTCCCAAAAGGGGAGCTGAAAAAACGACTTTTCCAAAAATATTTCTGTCTCGGATCAGTGTCGAATCTGGGCCTTGATTAGCATCTCCCTTGGTTTGATAATAAGTGATTCCATCTTTCTCAACTATCTTGTTAATTCTGTGAGTAATTAAACTCTGCGTTCCTGCCGACTGAAAGCTGACGACTTCCCCTGTTTCATAGTTTTTGTTTTTATCACTGAAAATACTTTTTTCTGGAAAAACAACCAAAAGTGAATTTATCGGAAGGTTTGGACTCATACTTCCTGTTTTTACCACCAACAATCGAACCCAGTTTAAAGCAGAGAGGGTAAGTACCAGGGTGATGGTAAAAATAAAAACTATGAAAACTGAGTTAAAGGCTTTTACAATCATAAACTCTTTACCCGGCTGGTTCCGCAACCGCGGAACCAGCCTAAAATCTAGACATTAAGGTACGACTTGGGTTCCAGTAAAGACTACATCATACTGAATACTCTTGTTGGAGGCACTGTTTGTCGCTGAACCACTGAGGGTTTGTTTGATGTTGCATCCGACTTCTGCGTCAGGAGCAATAGTTACAATAGTTGTCCCAGGAAAAGGGGCGTCCAAAGTCCCACTCACTACCCCGCTACCACAATCTAGTGCAACTGTTACCAGACTTGGATCAAGGGCACCCGAGTCGATAGAGGTTGCGGCAGTGATATCAAGACTAATCGCACTGTCACTGTTGTTTTTCAGACAAAATGGTAATACCTCTTCCTGCCCAGGGGCCAAATCGTCTGAATCAATCCCCGGAGTTGAGCTTGCAAAACTACCACACGCTGAACCAGTCCATTCCGCTATTTGCAGATCGGCATCACCAGTACTTAAGGTGTTGTTGGATAGAGTCGCAGTGTCAGTAAAAACAGCTAAAGTGATTCCCACAACCGCAGCTAGGGTTGCGGCAATGGTGAGAAAACCAAAAGCTACTCTTTTGTTTATTGCCATTTATTTCTCACCTCCTCTCCCCTTCAACCAATTTCTTTTTGAAAATTGGCATAAAAAAACCAACTGTCCTGTTTCGGCTCGTTGGTTACTATTTTTTTGTAAGCAGATATTTTGGACAGTCATGGCAGCAAACTTTTGGCAGGATTTTTAATATAGGCCTCTCCTTGGCGGTCGGCTGTACAGTTTTTACTTAACGATCAGGAAATTTTGAATGCGAAGTGAGTATAAACTATCGCAAAGTGGAGGTGTCAACTAGGTCTATTTGTATCTTTTTGCTTGGATGAGTGCTGAGAGGATTTTGGTTTAAACTAGGTGCACGTCTTACCGTGGGCAGCTGTTACAAAACCTTGGTCAGTGGAGTTTATGTAGCCATCAAGGTTCAAGTCATATCTCTTTCTGTAATAATTCCCGGAGGAGCTTTTAGTTCCCTTGTAGTCTGCTCCAATGTATTTAGCCAAAAGTAACTGATCAGCAGAGGTTACTTTTTTGTCACTATTGAAGTCTATTGGCCAAGCGCTTGATCCACAGGCTGCTGTCGGACTGGTCCCCATATGTGACTCCGCCGCATCTCCAAAGCTATCTCCATCACTATCTTTTTTGAGAGTCCTGGCTTCTTTAGTTACTGATGTATTGTTATTACTTGTATCGTCCACACCTACTCTAATTTGATACTTCGAACTATCCCGTAAATTCGACCACGTTTGAGTTGTCTCTAATGAAAGGGGCGAACAGATCCCCGAACTTCCTCCTCCGGTTGGACCATTAGGAGGATTGTAGTCCTCATAATACTTTGGATCAACAAGGTCAGAAGAAGAGGTACAAACATAATAACCAGAAATCCCAACGTTATCTGTCGCCGACCATTTCCAAGTAATCGAGTTGGTAGTGATATTTGTGGCGTTTACCGTCAGAACAGGTGGGGTAGTATCCTTTGAAAGAACCGTAAAAGCCTGGGTTGAAGCTGTGGTACATCCCCCAGTTACACAAGAAACGGTCCAATAGTAGGTGGTGCCAACTGTCAATTGGCTTGGTGGGGTTCCGTAGCTTGCACTACTCCAACCACCAAAGTTTGTCGAGTTGACTCCGCTGCTACCATACACATCCTTGTACCAAGATCCTGAGTAAAAATTCCCATTATAGGCCCGGAGATAAACTCGATATTTTGTGGTGTAGCAGTAACAGTTCCAACTAAAGGTTGGCGTAGTACTGTAGGTACTGTAGGCTGGAGTTAAGCTTGAAGGTTTTCCAGTTGCGGCCTGAGGAGTAAGTGAGCGCACACCATAAACTGCAAAAACAGTAATCGGTATTGAAATGAGAATAATGAGAGAGGCAAGAATTCCTAGGTTTATGCTTTTGAGAGTAAATTTGTGATCTTCTTGTTCATCGTTCATTTTAAATTCACTGGCATCTCTGTCCTACATACTTCGCAAGAGCTTCCGAATCTTTCGAGTTCAAAACATTATCACCTGGGTAAAATTCATATCTTCTTATATTCGCTGGTGGGCTAGCTATTGCCTTGTATAACAAAAACTGGTCTGCTGAGGAAACAACTTTGTCCCCATTCAAGTCTGGTGGCCAAGCAGAAGCTCCACCACATTTTAAGTTAGGATTGGTACCCATCCAGATTTCAACCCCGTTTAACCACCCATCACCATCACTGTCTATATCATCTGTCCTAATACCTCCTGACCTGCCACCCACATTTCCTGCTGCATCATAAGCTCTGATATTGTAGTAATAAAGTGTATTCGGAGTAAGGTTGTTGTAGGTATATGACGTTATACCTGACCCCAAAGGAATAATCCCTGTGGAAGTCTCAGTAGTAACTCCTAAAGAGATGTCTTGGCGAACAACTCCAACATTATCATAAGTACTCCAGTAAAAAGTAAGTGAAGTTGGCTTGGTCAGGGTTGTACCCATAGAAACTTCAGGTGGCGAGGTGTCTTTCGTAAGGACGGTGAATGCCTGAGTTGCTGAAGTCTTACACCCACCAGTCACACAACTAACCGCCCAATAATAAGTTTTTCCAGCGGTGAGAGAAGCTGGGGCCGATTTGTAATTGTTGTTGATCCAGCCGCCAAAGATAGTAGAATTTTTTCCGCTCGTCCCAAAAACTTCTTTGTACCAAGACCCAGCATAGAAATTGCCATCTCCTTCACGAAGATAAACTCTATATTTGGTCGTGTAGCAGTAACAGTTCCAACTAAAGGTTGGCGTAGTACTGTAGGTACTGTAGGCTGGAGTTAAGCTTGAAGGTTTTCCAGTTGCGGCCTGAGGAGTAAGTGAGCGCACACCATAAACTGCAAAAACAGTAACGGGAATGGCGGCAAAGATAACCAAAACACCAACCAAAGCCAGCTTCGTTGATCGAGTCTGGTGCTCAAATCTTTCCAACAAACGGTTGATTGTTTTGGCAGGATTCATCTTTTTAATTATGGCTAACAGTTGTTCTGCTTGTCAAGTTTTCATTTATCTAGCTACCAAAACCAATAACTTCAATGATTTTGGGGTGCAGTTTTGGGCCCGCGGCGACAAACTCAGTTGAATCAATAGTCCAGATTTTCCCGGCCAGATCAGTAACGAGACCACCAGCCTCGATCACTGCCAGGGAAGTGGCGGCATAGTCCCATTTTGAGGCTCCAGTGGAAATAAAAGCTTCAGTCTCGCCAATGGCAACCAGAGCTCCTTGGACGACTTGACTGCCGAAAATTCGAGCGGTGCGGGTTTTGGTGATGAAACGCGAAAAAATTTCGGCTGTTTTTTTCCTGACTTCCTCGCCCGGACCATAGCCAAACGAGAGTAGACTGTACTCAAGTTCGTCTTTTTCCGACACATGTATTCTTTTTCCGTTCAAAAAAGTTCCTTTTCCTTTTTCGGCAGTAATCATTTTGTCCCAAGCTGGTAAATTTATAACCGCAAGCAGAGGCTCTTTGTTTTTGTAGAGAGCAATCGAGGTGGCAAACATTGGGATGTGTGAATGGTAGTTGGTCGTCCCGTCGATTGGGTCCACTATCCAAAGATATTCAGAATCTCCAACCCCAATCTGGCCTTCTTCTTCCCCGAGAATTTTGTGGTTCGGATAGTCGGCCAGAATAATCTCGCGAATCATCCCTTCGGCGTTTTTGTCCGCAACGGTCACGAGCGTGTGGTCGGCTTTTCTTTCTTCTTTGAGAACTTGGTCATAATAACCAAGAATGATTTTTTCTGCTTCTTTCGCTGCTTTAATGGCGGTTTGTAGCATGTAAAACCCTTTCTTGAAGATTCAGCATTTCTTCTTCTATCCTTTTTGCTAAAGAGTCGACTTGGTTTTTTGTTTGACTCAAATCTCCCGCCACTTTTTGTTGGTGCTGTATATAATATTTGATCTTTGGCTCAGTTCCGGAAGGCCTAGCAGTGACCTTTGTTTTTTCATCTTCAGAGAGAATAAAGGTAATTTGGTCTCCAGTAGCTCCACAAACATAGTTTTCCGCCCTTCTTTGTTCTGCGGGTAAACGGTCAATGGTTTTCAAAACCTTTAGTCCAGCGATCTCAAGTGGGGGTTTTGTTCGCAAGGAAAGCATAATTTTGGCTCTATTTTCAAAACCAACCCGACCCTGCATCTCAACCATATTTAGGATGTTTTTGTAGTAGCTGTATTTTTGATAAATTTCATCTAAGTAATTAACTAGAGTTTTTCCCTGATCTTTAAGAAAACTAGTAAGTTCAGCTAAAGTAAGAGCGGCAATTGCTGCATCTTTGTCGCGCACAAAACTAGAGCGCAGATAACCAAGGCTTTCTTCGGCGGCGAAAACAAAATCATTCTTATCTTCAAGTTTTCCAATCACTTCACCGATAAATTTGAAGCCAACGAGTAGATCATCAATGACTTTCACTCCGTAGCCTGCAGCGATATCGGAAATAAGGTTGGTGGTTTCGTAAGTTTCCACGACTAACGAGTCTCTCGAGAGTTTATTTTGCAGTTTTAGCTGTTCCAAAACAAAGGACGCCAGGACTACCCCTACTTGATCACCATTGAGAAATTGGACTTTGTTTGAGTCGTGGGTAACCTTTGAGGCCACCCCAATTCGATCGGCATCAGGGTCGGAATTAACAACGAGATCGGCAGCGATCTTCTCTCCCAGCGCTACCGCTAGACTCATCACTTGTGGGTATTCTGGGTCAACTAAACCGTTCGGAGCAGTTGGGAATTTTTCATCGGGGCTGGCTTGTTCAGGTACTACTACAACTTCGAAACCTTCTGCTTTCAAAACAGGTAAGACGTTATTTACGCCTGCTCCATGCATTGGGCTAAAAACGATTTTAGCACTACGAGTTTTGGTGAGTGAAAGTCCCCGAATCGCTGTCAAATACGGTTCGTCTACTTCATTTCCTACCATTTGGATCAGACCTTTTTCGAGCGCTGAAGAAAAATCTGTCGTTTTGATGCTATCGACTTTTTTGACCTGTTCCATAAATTTTAAATCTAACGGAGGGACTACCTGACCGCCATCACTCCAGTAGAATTTAAAGCCATTATCGGCTCTAGGGTTGTGGGAAGCAGTGATCTGAACTCCAGCGGCAGTTTTCAAAAAACGAACCGCAAAAGAAACCTCTGGGGTGGAGCGGAGAGAATTGAAAAGATAAGCTTTAATTCCGTTAGCTGCAAAAACACTACAACAAAGTTGGGCAAAAGGTAGCGACATTTTCCGGGCTTCATAACCAACTATAACTCCTTTTGCTTTTAGCTCCTCACCAAAATCTTTGATAAAGTTCGCCAATCCTTGGGCCGCTTCTCCAATAGTTTGAAGGTTAATTCGATTTGGTCCAGAACCCACTTTGCCCCGTATCCCGCCTGTACCAATTTGGATATGAGTGTAAAAGGCGTCTTCAAGTTCTTCAAAGTCTTTGTTGGAAATTAATTTGTTTATTTCCTCCCGAAAGTCCGAATACTGGGGTTCGTTTAACCATTTTTCTAGGTTGTTGAATGCCTCAGGAGAAAGTCTGTTTTTTAGTTCATCCATGGTTAAATTGAGTATATACCGCTAAAGCGTCATGTAATTGAAATTATAGCAGATCGTCTGTTCGAAAGAGGGGTTTATTCTTCGCGTTCAACCGAAATCGTGCATTCAGTCACCAAAGCCGCGAGTGCTCCCATCGCGGCGAGGGGGGCGGCAAGAACCGCACCAACTACCCCAACGGTAAGCGGAAATTCAGCGATAGTCTTGCCATTTTTATCTGTAATAGTGACCCGACGGACGTTACCCTCTTTGATCAGTTCTTTGACTTTGCGGACAACATCTTCACCTTTAACTCTAAACTCTTCTCGTCTCGCCGAAGTCTGGTCTTTTTTAGCCACTTTGATTTACCTCCTATTTAACTTTACTGAAACTAACCTTCTTGTCAACGACCAAGCTTTTTACTAGTTCAAAACCTCCGAAAAAAGCTCCAGTATAGAAAAGGTCTCCCAAAACAGTATTTCGGAAGAAAGGAATCCCCATCAGGTAGCTTTGGAACAAACCTTCCAAAGTTTTCGGATAAAGACTTTCAGTGTAGAGAACCCCAAAGTTGGTAATCAGAAAGAAAAGAACTGAGGAAAGCAAAGAAGCCCCCAAAACGTTGACCGCACTTTTGTGATTGCGTAGCCAAAAGCCAATAGCCCCAATCAGTAGAAAGCTCCCGTAAATAACCAGCCGAGAGTCAAAACCGTCAAAGCCAATGAAGATGTCCGAAACAATCATTGCCGAGAGCGGCAAAACCAAAGCTAAACGCCTATCTAGATAGACCCCGCCAAAAAGAGCCATCGCACCAATCGGAGCAAAGTTCGCTGGGTGAGGAAGTATCCGCAGGGAGGCAGCGAGCACGATAATTAGGACTGGTAGAATCAATGAGTTAATGTTTTTCATAAACTATGAAAACTACTTTAACTTATTTCTTTTTTTAAGTCTAGATCCAAATATCCCCGATTCTAAGTAGGAGCAACTCTCTGGAACAGGTGTTTCAGAGAGTTGACAGAAACGAAGGTTAATAGCCCAGCTCCCAGGTCACTCTGTCTTGAGACTGAAGTCTCATATTTGAGACCCCAACGCCGGCGGATCGCCCGTTTACAGAGTACTTCAACCAAGGACCAGAGTTTGAGTCTCCACCTACACTGCTGATCCCTCCAATGAATTGACCCAACGGTTCTGGGAAATTAATCGCTTGCAGTGCAACAGCATTCTTCTGACCAACAAATACCAGAAAATCCCAAACTGTTGAGCCTTCTGGAATCCGCTCGGAAACAACCATACCGGCCGCAGGAACTTCCAAGGTGACTACCATCCCAGCCTCCACAGTCGCTGTCGGTTGCTCTGACGTTGAGGTTGGAGCAACTTCAGACGGTGTTGGTGACGGATCTGGGTTCACCACCTCAGTCGGAGGCGGTATCGCTGTTGCTGGCTCAGTCGTTGGAGCACCAATCTCTTCCATAGCCGGTGAGGCTGCTGGTTGCGTCGACACAGGAGTTTCCACAGCTGGATCTGTCTGAACTATAGACGACCGTTCAGAGCTTCCAACTACCTCAACTTCAGAGTTTGGTCTTTGACTGCCTGCTACAACAGTCTCTCCTGAGGAGACAGGTGTAGTCTGAGGCGCGGTTGTAGGTCGAGCAGTGGAAGTTGGACTCGAACTTACCCTCGTCTTACCAGGTGTCCGAGCTGTACTTTCTGGAGTCTGTCCAACTTGATCTCGATTACCCATCCCACAAGCTTCAAGAACAATTGCCGCTAATGCAGCTGAAACCAAGCCAAGCATTCGCCTCCGGCTTATAGGTCTTTGCATCACTCTCTCCTCTCTGTTGATTCCCTCTTACTTCCTGAACATCTTCTCTGAAAGAAGCGAAAACACTGCACCAAAACTAACCCCTACGAACCCAAAGATAAACCAGACTGAAGTATCAAAACCAGTGTTTGGCAAAGTATCGGCAGCCAAAACTTCACCATCCTTATCGCTACCAGTTACCTTTGGGTCCTCATTATTGTCACTTCCTGGATCGTTATTCTCATTTCCAGGCTCGTTTTCATCTGGTTGGGTTGGTTGGTTTGGCTCTTCTTGATTCGGCTCTTCGAAAGTGCCTTCGAAAACCATGACTGGAAAACTTTTCTGAGCCAAGGCAGTTAGAGAGTTGGAGGAGGTAAAAGTATCAATTCCAAAACCACCATCGATGCCTCCATTTTGCCCTTGTTTGGAAACAAGAAAGTTAAGACCATTGCTAACCACTATATCATCACCAAGCACAGCTTGGATCACCCAGGCAGTTGAAGCAGCATCAGTACCAAAACCGGTTTGGTACTCCCAACCACCATCAGCTTGTTGCAGACTAGTTAAATAGTTAACGGCATTTGTAATTGCACTGTCCAAGCCAGAATTTGTAAAACCTGCATCTTGAGCTGCTTTTAAAGCCAAAACAGCCGCTGCAGTATCATTTGAATCAGAGCTTCCTGAAGTCGAATAGCTCCAACCAAAATCTGAATTTTGATGGGCAAGGATAAAATTAACACTGTCAGAAATGATCTGTTGATTGGCACTTAGTCCGGCAGAAATCAAAGCCAAAACTCCGAAAATATCATCGTTTACCCCTGCGATTGAACCAATTTGGTTTGCACTGGCAAAACTCTGAACTTTGGCAACATAGTTGACACCACCAAAGGTAAAGGGGTTCTGCCCGGCCGCAGTTACGGCAAGTAAGTCTCTCTCCCAAGCAGTAGTGGCGGCAGCGTCTGGCTGATTATTTTTCAGGAAATCGACAACCGAGTTTCCTGAATTTTCAATAGTATTGGGATCAATTCCGGCCGCTTCTAGTCCCATGATCGTCCAGGAAGTCTCTCCCCCAAAGCCGGTAATCTGTCCGGAGCTGTCTTGTTGCGATTGTAAATAACTTACCAACGAAGTGATGTTGCCGCTAACATCGGGTGTTGCAGCCAAAGCAACGCTTGGCAGTAAACTGAGGGCAGCTAGGCAACTAACAAGGGCAGTCGAAAGTTTGGTTTTGGTCATTCTAGCCTCCTAAACTTTTTTCCAAGTAATAATATCGTTCTCATTCACAGTAACAACTGAAGCACCTTTGCTTGGCGCTTCACCGTTTACTTTGTAGGTCCAATCGCCCTCAACCCCATGCAGCTGCGTGATAAAGGCTCCCCAACTACCGTAGTTTGTGTATTTCAAAGAAAAGTTAAATTTTGTATGAGCTTCGTCCAAAACTTCAAAAACCGTCATCCCCTCGATCCAGTCAACTTGGTAGTCATAAGAATCTTCTCCAGTGTCTATTTTTAAAGAAACTGTTTTTACTTCGGGAATTTGGCTTTTGGTTGGGTTTGAAGATTTTTTGTCGGCTACCACCGCTGGTGCAGTCTTTTGGATAGTTGCTGCTTTAGTCTGACCTGAAGCTTTCTCCAGACCGTCATCTGGTTGAGTTGTATTTTCTTGGCTGCTTTTTTTATTGCTCTCTTCAACTACAGTTTTGTTTGATTCTAGATTCGAAGTTGATTTGGTACTCTGGATTTCGCCGAGGACAATAGTCGAACCAACCAAAATTATTAAAGCTGTTGTGATAAATAAAGAAACTTTGTTTTTCATCAAAAAACCTCCTTCGAGAAAGGAGGTCCTAAAAAACAAAAAACTTCTCGAGCTGAGAAGTTTGTTCTTGTCCTTTGCTCGAAGTAATTCAAAGGCTGGGTTCTGGGTCTACAGTAGCGGCACTCCCCCGGAATTACACCGGGCTTCACCAATTCCTGCTTCGCTGAAAAACTTCAGCGAGGCGAGGGTCCTTTGAGTTTTTAATTGTTAAGTGTTTATTACTTTAAAACGTGGCAATTTTTCTGTCAAGACTGCAACTTTTTCTACTTACTGCTTACCTGTGAATTTCTTGAGGAGAAAAAAGGCAACTGCGAAAAAAGAGATAATTGCTGCGCCAATACCTACAAAAATCATGACATCATTTTCCTTTTTAGATACTCTGAAAAGTAATTCTTATATCTTTCTCGGATTTCTTCTTTGTACCAATCATCGCCAGTGATCACCCGTCGACAGTTCAAACTACCACAGTCACAGTACATCTCAAAGTGCGAAGATTCGCTCATTGCATAGTCAAAAGTGATTTCTTCTCCAGGATAAATACTTCTCATCGCTACAAGTCTCAGCTTTCCAGAAAAACCTGAATTGGGGTCACAAGAATGATTGATAAAGTCGACATCTTCTAGTTCGTTTTTGTTGGTAGCCACAAAAAATTGGTCTTCCCCGGTTTGCAGCATGTAATCATAGCCCAAATCAAAAAATTTATTGGCCTCTTTGGTGGGGAGGAACTTGCCTGGTCCTTGGCGGTAGTCAACGAGCAGCTCGCCTTTTTTGATAAATTCCGAAGCAAAAAGCCCTTGTCCGATTTTACTTTGTGCCAGAACAATCTTTGGGGAAAGGAATGACTTTTTCATTTGGGCAGCTACAAAAATTATCCTGCTTTGCTTTCTGAAAGTCAAACTTAGTAATAAATTGTTTGGGTGAGATGGTAGGGCTTATCCAGTTTGGTTTTGTCTTGGGAAGCAATCCAGAGGACATTTTGCAAGTCAAGTTGGTTGAGTTTAATTCCTCTCTTTTCTAACCTCTCGGCAAGAAGTTGGCAAGCCCAAAGCATACTGGCCCGAATTTCAATTTCTTCTTCACTTCCCTGGTCTAGCTCAACTCGGTTGTCCACTTTTTCAGCCAAATCACGCCTGTATTTGAGCAAACCCAAAGTGCGCAAAATCGCTGGAACTTTGTAGTCAGCAAAGCCGTGCATCTCTTCAATCCCGACAATCGGCTCAACTAGGTGGTGCAAGTCAGCCAAAACTACTTGCGTTTTTTTGTAAAAGTAAACTTCTTTGCCTTTATACGTTGGGACATCATCAAAACCCTGAAGCTCGCTTGCTAGCCCTGCAACAAGAGTTAGGGCGTCCTTTTTGTGCTCCTCAAAGAAATTGCCAAACTTGCCCTGATACTTTTCAACCAACCTCTCCCCAAGCGCTTTCATGAGATCGTAGCGCTGTCTCAAAAGTGGAGTTTCCGGTTCCCCTCGATAGATTTCCTGGGTTTTTTCGAGACTAAGATCAGCAAGAAAATTTCCGTCACTAATGTCGTTGCCTTCTTCGAGCGCTCTCTCAAAAGCAGCAATATTGCCCCACCAACCGTCAAGCTTTTGTCCCTTGTACTCAAGCGTCCATTTACTCGGGTGACCCCAATAGCAAAAAGCTTGGTTGCCCAGAACAATCAAAAAACCAATTTCTTTTTCTTTGGGTCGGTCGGATTTGTAGCCTAGTGGATAAGCGCGGCTCCAATGAACAGTTTTTGTGGGAACAAAGTTTTTGGCATAGGAATCAATAGCTTCTTCGTCAATGGTAACTAATTGAGCCTGATCAACTACATTTTTAACCGAGTCGAGGATTTTTTCTTTGGTTAACATGTGCAAAAGATACTAGCATATTTTTGTAATAAGAAAAAAGTTGCATTAATTCCGTCTTCGCTTTCATCTGATCAACTATCGACTTAAATTTTTTCTCATTCAACTTTCCTGACTCTAAAATTTCCAAAATATCTTTCTCATCCTTTTTTCCCATTCGCTGACCGCGCCGGTGTATCAAGTAGTAAAGAAAAATATTTTCTAAAGAGGTCACTGGTAAACTAATACCTAAGTAACGTTCGTAAGTGATATTAGAGAAAAATTCTTCTGAGAACGGGACCTCAAATCTGACTCCTTCACGTACCGTAACCAACTCGGTAGTAATATCAAATTCTCCGTCCTCGATTTCAATACAGTGATTATCGTAGCGGCCGTGATAAATGTTTTTCGGTCGTCTCAGGCTGACTTTTGTTTTTAGTTGTTTTTCTAGAAAAAGATAGAGCTCTTTGATGTTGGGGTGGAAAACTCTAAAGTCGATATCTTGATGGTTACCTTGAAAGCCTAGTAGGTAAAGTCCAATTCCCGCATGTATGTAGTATTTATATTTTTCAGTTTCTAAAACATTTTTTATTTCTCTCAAGGTTCCTAAATTTATCAACTTTGGAAAGAGCTAATAATCTAAATTTAAGTTTTGAGAAAAATATTGTCAATTCTAGGAAATAGCGTTAGAATAATATAGTATCTAATCCTACGCGGTCTTCCAACTCACTCCTTACACCGTCTGATTAACCAACTAGCACTCGCTATGTCCACAATTTAAGCACTTTGCGCAGCCTTCTTCGTGGACGAAGCTGGCGACACCACATTTCGGACAGAGATCCATTCTTCGGACATTTTTCATTGAGACCGCCTGTGCACTTGTTGCCGTAAAGGCAGCCGGAGCCTCGACTTTTTCAACCGAAGCATCAGGTGTAACATGACCATTGCCGTTACCGTTGGTAACTCCACTGCTACTGTGCCCGTTTCCGTTTGTCACCCCATTGCCGTTGTGGCCGTTGCTCGCTACCACTGCGTGACCGTTGCCGTTGGTAGCACCATTGGCAGTCACTGCTCCATTGGTAGTACTAGCAATTTCATCAGTGATTTGTGGATATGTACTCTCTTTGCCGAGGTATTCCGAAACAACTTTTGAAACCGCGTCCGCTAGAGAAAAGACTCGTCCTGAGCCAAAACCGCGCTGGGAAGAACCTCCAATACCGGCAAGTTGGTTGACGACCTGCTGAGCGACTTCTTTGGGTGAGTAACCAGTTGGAATGCGTAGGGCGAGAGAAATCAGCCGACCAATGGCTTCGGCATCCGCGGTGATGTCGCTGCCAGCCTTGCCGACATTGACAAAAACTTCGAAAGGGTTACCCTCGGGATCAAGGTTGATGGTGACAAAGGCATGTCCTACCGGAGTAGCAATACGGCGGGTTACTCCGGTTAGATAATCTGGGCGTTTGCGCAGGTGAACCGGAACTTGAGCACTCGGGGTTTCCTCTTTTTCTTTCTTTTCACTGTCCATGTGGGAAAGGACTCCTTCGCGAGAGCCATCGCGCATGTAGGTCACACCTTTACAGCCGGCATCGTAAGCTTGCATGTAAAGTCTTTTGACTTCTTCGACGCTGTGTTCGTTTGGTGCATTGACGGTTTTTGAAATTGAGCTGTCAGTGTAGTCTTGGACTAGAGCTTGGACGGTCACGTGTTCTTCCGGAGTCAGGTCATTAGCGCTGACAAACCATTCGGGTGCTTTTTCCGCTTCAGGATTGGCATTTTTCCACTCCTCGTAGAGAGGGTGGTAAATGGTATGCTCACCAGTACGGTCACGACGCACCATGGCGAAATCGTAAACCGGCTCAATCCCTGAGGAAACTCCACTAACTAGAGAGGTCGTTCCGGTTGGAGCTTGAGTGAGAAGGACAGCATTGCGAATACCGTTCTTCGCAATGAGATCGCGCACTCGGCTCGGAAGTTTTTTGATGAACCAACCCTGCAAGTATTTTTCGCGCTCAAAGTTCGAAAAGACTCCTTTTTCTTTAGCTAGCAAGGCACTTTCCTCATAAGCTGTATCCCGAATCGTTTTGTAGATTTTTTCGATCACTGGTTGGGCTTCGGTAGAGCCATAGCGAAGTTTCATTTTTATCAAGGCATCTCCCAAACCCATGGTTCCGAGCCCAGTGCGACGAATCCCCATCTGCTGCTCTCGATTTTCCGGAAAATAGTAGCCGGTGACATCAACGACGTTGTCCATCATCCGAATGGCGATGTGAACTTTTTCTTCCAAATCTTCGAAATCGAATTCGCTGTTTTCTTTGACAAAGGCAGAGAGGTTCATCGCACCCAGATTGCAGACTGCCCAGGCTCCCAACGGCTGCTCACCGCAAGGGTTGGTGGCGATCAGTTTTTCGAAGTACCAAGTGTTGCTTCTTTTGTTCGATCTTTCAATGAAATGTAACCCTGGCTCAGCAGAGGCCCAGGCAGCTTCACAGATTTTGTTCCAAACCTCAGAGGCTTTGACAGTTTTGTAGACAACAACTTTTTTGCCCTCCGCCTTCCATTTGCTGATGTCCCCATCCCAGAGCTTGTCGTAGTCTGGATCAGTAATATCTGGGAAGTAGAGATCCCAGTCTTTGTCATTTTTTACAGCTTCCATGAAAGCATCGGAAACACAAACTGAGAGGTTAGCACCGTTAATTCTGGTTAAATCTTTTTTGACGGTGATGAACTCTTCAACATCCGGGTGCCAATCATCGATCATCAGCATCAAAGCGCCTCTTCGAGACCCACCTTGCTGGATGACATCATGAGTCGCCGTCGAGTAAAGCTCAGCCCAATTCACCGGTCCGGAGCTAGTGCCATTCACTTTTTTGACACGCGCCCCACGAGGCCGAAGCGAGGACAAGTTGATGCCTACACCTCCGCTGCGGGACATGATGTCGACCATAAGTTTGAGATTGTCGATGATACCATTGCGGGAATCGTGCGGTGAGGGAATGACGAAACAGTTGTAGAAAGTCACTTCGTAGGGAGTCCCAGCTCCAGAAAGAACCCGACCGCCGGGAACGTATTTAAAACCTTTGAGGGCGGAATAAAATTTCTTGGTCCATTCTTTTTGTTGTTCGGCGGTCTTTTCAACTTGGGCTAGCCCGGCAGCCACTCTCTTCCACATCTCCTCTGGATGTTTTTCGACAGAGTTGCCGGCAGCATCTTTCAAAGAGTAGCGATCGGTGAAAACTTTGGCTCTAACTCCGGCGAGCTGGGTTTGCTCGCTATCCTCGATCAAAGATTCTAGTTTCTTTTGTAGTTTCTCTGAGAAGACAAATCCCTGCTGTCTGGATTTAGATTTAGCTTTCACAGCCATTTGGCAGTACCTCCTTGATTAATTAACGTGACTAATTTTAGTCTTGTCTTTTAATGTCGTCTTCTGGGGGCGAAAACCCTCAGATTCACTCTTGCTTGCGGGTTTCCCGCTTCGCAACAAATTGCGAACTTCTTTTTCAAAAGCCTCAAGATCTCCAAAAGAGCGGTAAACACTAGCAAAACGGATGTAGGCGACTTTATCCAAAACTTTGAGTTTGTTCATGACGATCTCACCGATTTCTACTGAAGGAATCTCGATTGAATCTTTACTTCTTAGTTCTGACTCAATTTCCGAAACGACTTTTTCGATCCGATCCATCCCAATCGGTCGCTTCTCCGTGGCTTTGAGAAAACCATTAACCAGTTTCTTGCGGTCAAACTGCTCGCGTCTTCCATCTTTTTTGATGACAATCAAGTTCACCATTTCAATCCGCTCGTAAGTGGTAAAACGTTTACCACACTTGAGACACTCACGGCGACGGCGGATTGATTCGAGATCTTCTGTCTCGCGGCTATCGAGAACAGAAGTGTCAAAAAATGAACAATATGGACATTTCATAGTTTTCAAAAACTACAGCATGCTTTGGCGTGCTATAAGTTTAATTTTACAGAACGCAAAGCGATCTATAAAGACTTTCTAAGTTTCCTCGCCGAAGCGATCACAACTGCTGTTTAAAACTTTTAAAGTAACTGTCCTTTACTTGCTGGTGCGCGACTGTGAGGAACTAAAGACTCTTCATCGGATCAAATCGGTAATCCAGTCGCTAAATATTTGTCTTTTCTATCAAGTGCGAGAGGTTAGTGGTAAAAGGGGTTTTCACGAATGGAAAGCCTCAGGCACAAGATATTGAGTACATTTACCATGCTAGCACCTATATGTAGGGTTGTCAATATGAGGTGGCGCTTGCTAAAAAGCTACCAATGATGCTGTTGTTTTTGGGCTTGGGTAACTTTTCTGACCGCCAAAGAAAGAGCACCTTCCCGCAGAGTAGATTTTAACTCAGCTGCTAGTTCGAAGACCTCGGAAAAAGCTTGAGCCATTTTTTCTTCCAGTTTTTCGAAGACTTCTTCCTTGGTCCAGACTTCACCAAAGAGATTCTGATACCATTCAAAAAAACTAACCGTCACTCCGCCGGCGTTGGCCAAAATATCTGGGATGACTTGAATTCCCTCTTTGTGCAAAATTGTATCTGCTTCTGAAGTAGTTGGGCTGTTGGCCATTTCGAGAATGACTTTAGCTTGAATCTTGGCAGCATTGTCCTTGGTGATTTGATTCTCAAGTGCAGCCGGGATAAGGACATCAACTGAGAGTTCCAGCAGCTCTTCGTTGCTGATTTTCTGACCTTCAAAATTTTTCTCGACCAATTCACCGGAGTTCTTTTTTGACTCAACAACTTTGTCTATATCTAAACCTGTCTCTGAATAAACTCCGCCTTTTGAATCAGATACGGCAACTATCTTGAAGCCGGAGTCGAAAAGCTCTTTGGCAATTTCAGCTCCAACATTACCAAAGCCTTGAACCGCCACAGTCAATTCTCCTGGAAGTTTGAGTTTAGCTAAAGCTTGCTTAAGGACAAAGTAACCTCCTTTTCCTGTGGCTTCGACTCTCCCTTCGGAACCGCCGATTTCAACTGGCTTCCCGGTAACCACGGCCGGAACATTTTTACCCACCACCCGTGCGTATTCAGCCGCCATCCAGGCCATAATTTTCGGGTTGGTATTGACATCAGGAGCTGGCACGTCGATTTCAGGACCGATATCGTTGGCAATTACCCGAGTAAAAGCACGAGTTAATCTTTCTAGCTCTTGTTCCGATAATTTTTTTGGATCAACAATGATTCCACCCTTCCCTCCACCAAAAGGAACGTCCACGACCGCGGTCTTCAAACTCATTTCTAAAGCCAAAGTCTTAATTTCATCGAGAGTAACCCCTGGATGAAAACGGATTCCACCTTTGTAAGGGCCACGGGCGTTGTTGTGTTGAACTCGAAAACCTTGGAAAATTTTCAAAGTTCCCTCATCCAAACGGACGGGGATTGAAACTTCAATAATTTTGTCAGGGTTTTTGAGGATTTCAATTTCATCCGGATCGAGGTTTGCAAGCTCGGCGGATTTTTCAAGTTTGCTGAGAAGATCTTCAAACTGACTGGGCATGTTTTTTTAACCTTTTGGTTTTCTTTCTCCCAAAAACTCCTCGGCGTCCAGAGCGGCCATACAGCCAGCTCCGGCGGCGGTCACCGCCTGTTGATAGCGCCAATCGTGGACATCTCCAGCTGCAAAGATTCCCGGAACCGAAGTCTTCGATTTGTCTTTTATAGCAATGTAGCCCTTTTCATCCAGCTCAACTTTACCTTTGAGAAAATCGGTGTTGGGTTTGTGTCCGATGGCAATGAAAAGTCCTCCAAGACTGATTTCTTTTTCCTCACCGGCAGTGTTCTTTGTCCTGACCCCAGTAATTGTGTTTTCTCCAAGAACTTCAGTGACTTGAGTGTTAAAAATAATTTCGATTTTTGGGTTTTCCCGAACCTTTTCTTGTAGCGCCTGAAACGCACGTAGCTTCTCACTGCGGTGAATGATTATCACTTTGGGGCAGAATTTGGTCAGATAGACTGCCTCACGTAGGGCCGCATCCCCACCACCAACCACCGCCACTTCTTTACCCCGGAAAAAAGGCGCGTCACAAACGGCACAAGCACTCACTCCTTTGGCCCGCAGCCTTTGCTCACTCTCCAAACCTAGCCATTTGGCCGAAGCCCCAGTCGCTAGGATAACTGCCCGAGCCGAAAACTCCTCTTGGCTGGTTTTTAGTTTGAAAGGCTGGTTGTCAGTTTCAATCCCGGCAACATCTTCGTTGATAAACCTTGCCCCCAGCCTTTCAGCTTGCTTTCTCATACGCTCAACAAGCTCAGGTCCTTGCACGGCTTCCGGAAAACCAGGGAAGTCTTCGACGTCAGTAGTCCAAATCAGCTGCCCGCCTGCCTCAACCCCAGCGATAACAAAAACCGATAGATTGGCCCGCGCCGCATAAATTGCCGCCGTCAAACCAGCCGGACCAGAACCAACCACAATAATGTCATAAACGTCTTTTTCGTTAACTTCCATATACTTTTAGTTTAGCAAAGTTGGGAAGAGTTACTTATGGTTTCCAACCCCTACCAGGCTGATTTCGGACTTCTTCAGTCTCATTACTACGGTTGTAATCGTCGTCTAAACGATAAGTAGTACCTGATTCGGGAAGTGAAACCTCAACCAACTCGGAGTCTTCCAGAGCTTCCATTCGATGCCGTTGAAGGGGTTTGACTGTGTAACCCTTACCAATCTCCATGTCTATAGGAACTAGCTCGCCTTGATTGTTATCCAGCCAGTAACGGACTTTTCCACTTAGCAAAATTTGAGTCTCTTCTTTTTTGTCGTGGTATTGAAGGGAAAATCTCTTACCTTTGTTTAAATGAAGAAATTTACCTACGTAACCAGGCTCTTTCGCCCAATGTACTTCCCAACCCCAAGGTTTTTCTAGCTTTTCTGCATGTGGTTCTATTGAAAACTGACTAGCATCAAATTGATTTTTTTCCATTTAGAAAAATTTTTCTGCTTCGACCCATTCGGGCTCTGGTAAATTCTTGTAGTTGGGATTCGGCACTGCCTCAAGCTTACCATCTTTCTCGATAATATAGTAAGCCATACCTCTCTTTTCTTGAATTGGTCGGTAATCATTCTGCGAGTGAGAAGCGTCTTCCGGAGCATCGTCAGAGGAGATTAAATAAGTTTTACCTGTGTTTACAAAGGCATGTCCCCAACCAGCTGGAATTTCTACTTTGTTGCCTGATTTGACTTTTACCAGGCGCACTTCACCCACCTCTCCAGACTGGTCTCGATGCTGCAAAACCCCCACCCCCTCACCAAAAAGGAAGGTGTAGTTTTCTTTCTCGTTGTGTAAATGATAGTGGCCGTAAGTTTTGACGTACTCCTCTCCGTATTTACCCGCTTCCCAAATAGTGATGTTTGGCCTGCCCCGCAATATGTAATAAGCTGCCTCAGGCCCATCTGAATCTGGGTTTAGCAAAACTTCTTTTATTTTTTCTTTTGTGCGTGTCTCTAAAACCATTTGATTTCTAACAACCTGCTAGCGGTTCTGGGGCTGCTGATCCGTTTCGATAAAGTTTAATGTAATCAGTGATTTTTTGTTTATTAAAACTATCAAGTTTTAGTACTCTTCCCCAGCTAACTAAAGCAAGCATCGAATCGTTTTTTGCGCGAGGAGAAACCATTAGTTTAGTTTTTCCCATTTCTTGAACCAAATTTTTTATCTCATTTTTGACTGTCGAGTCATCTTTATTTTTGTAAGTAATCCAAACCGTACCATGCTCCAAACTGTGTATCACTCTCTCATCAACAATTTCATTGTCATAAACACCACATGGTTGCCAGTCCGAATAGTGCGGTCCGTTGCTCGGGGGGTTGGAATTGTAGGCTGCGTGCGGTGTTCCTGAGGCTATATGAGTACGATCACACTGATCTCCACTACAAGTCACCTCCCCAAGGGATTTGACACTAGCCTTGTTTTGATTCCTTGAATAGACAAACAAGACAACAAATCCGACTATCAACAAAACCACCGCAACTAGAGCGAGCGCTTTCACAAAGAGGTCGGCACGCCCAGACTTTCCCTTTGCTTTCTCAAGCTCTTTTCTGATTTCATCACGACGCTGCTTTTTAGTTAGTTGTTTTTCTTCTGTCATAGTTTTTTTGCTGCCAAAATGCTTATCGATCTTACCGTATTCCCAAAACAGAAATCAATCTTTCTTTGTCAAAACCCAAAATTGTTTCCCGCCCGCCTTCTTCTTTATCAATCACCGTGAAGGGTACTCCCACTTGCCCTGACATCTTGATTACTTCTTCGGCTGCTTGATGGTCTTCATCAACCAAGATATTTTCATACTTAATACCTTTGGAATCGAGAAACTCTTTTTCCATCTTACAATATGGGCAGGTGGTGGTTGTATAAATTTTGATCTTATCCATTTTTACCTCTTTCTAGGTAAGATTATCTATTATTCTGGCCAGTTTAATGTCCTTTTCCGTCACCCCACCTTCCTCATGAGTTGCAAGACTGATTTTTACTTTGGAGTAACGAATATCAATATCAGGATGATGCTGCGCTTTCTCTGCTTCGGTGGAGACTTTATTTACAAAAGTAATTGCCTCCAAAAACGACGGGAACAAAAATTTCTTTTCTATTTCCCCTTCGGAAACTTCCCAACCGGGGAAAGTAGCTAGTTGTTTTTCTGCTTCCGTCTTTTCAATTAGCATAGAGTGATTATACTAAAAACTCTCAGCTTTGAAATCCGGATTGTCGGCCAGTGTTTTTTCCATTTGCTCTTTGGTCAGCAGTCCAGCTTGTGGACCGACTTGGCCGACGACTGAAGCACCGTTGATAGATCCCCAGGCAAGACCTTCTTTCAGAGAGTGGCCATTGAAAATAGCTGCTTCACAGGCGGTTGCAAAACCATCACCCGCACCGGTTGCCTCAATTCTTTCACCGGGGAATTCTCCAATCCGATAGAAATCTTTTCTGTCATAAGCATACGAGCCCTCTCGACCATCAGTAATAACGACATTTTTTACATCCAAGTCGGCGATAATTTTCTTGAGTAAATCTTTAATGTCGATTTTTGTACTTTCCGCAATGTCGAGAACTCTTTTTGCTTCTTCGAGATTGACAAAAAAAACCTCAGTTAGCTTGAGTAACTCAGAATCCTTTTTCACGCCCACTTCCATTTGATAAGTCCCTGGATTGTAGCCGAGTTTCGCGCCAGTTTCTTTCAAGTAGTCAACCAAATCCTTGATCAGGGTACTTTCAGCAAAACTTTTGGAAAGAGAAGTGAGATAAACCCATTTGGCTGGCTCGAGTTCAGGTAGACGGTAGTTCCAGTGCTGATGGTAAACAAAAATTGTTCTCTCCCCTTCAAAATTCACGACCGCCGAGTAGTTTGACTCCATGCTTTTGTTAACGACGATGTAACTGCCATCCACACCTTCTTTTTCAATGACATTTTTGATTCGTTCACCGGCATCATCTTCGCCAACATTGACATAAATTGCAGAGTTCATCCCCAATCGGGCCGAGCCAACCGCGTTGTTGGCCGCGTTACCAGCGACCAAATGGGCGATTGAGTCCACCGCGATTTTGTCTCCATAGCTGACGCAGAGAACACAGTCCTCTTTATTGATGTTGCACTGAACATGGGCATCATGAATTTTGATGAAGGTGTCGATTGTGGCATCTCCTACCGAAATGAGGTCGTACATTTCTTTACTCATCCTTTTTTGTGTTTTCCTCTTCCGAGCAAACTGAGGTCGAGTAGACCCTGCTCTTCAACAAAGAAAGTCAAAATATCCAAAAGAAAAAGTCCCATACCAATCACTAGGTAGAGCAAGATGACAGTGAGGAGTCCGGTATCAACGCTCTGAAAGCCAGCAAAAACCAAACCAAGGCTAACTACCGCAGCCCCCATCAAAAGAAAACCCACTAAAGAAGCAATTGAGCTGATCTCACGTAAGACCACTGAGCGGTAATTAAAAAGGGCGACAGTGTCGATAAAAATCAGCAGTAGGTAGAAACCGGTCAAGAAACGGAACGCGGCCAAAGCCACTGACTCCCCGGGGTAAAAGATTGCTACATTGGAAAAACGCAAAGAGGAAAAGTAAGTTCCGTCAAAGATAGTCAGCAAGGCTACTGCTGCACTTGCAGTCAGAAAAACGATCAAGTAAACCCATTTTAGCAGTCGGACAGATTGAGGTTCCATAACTTAAGCTAATTGTAACCGATCGAAAGAGCTTTTTCTAGGCTTCTCTAAAGCTTCCCTTCGCTACCACAAATATCGATCCAAGTCTCAGCGACCTTTTGCACCGCTTCAACCACCCCTGGGAAAACTTTGTACATCGCGACATCTTTGTGTTCGGCAAGAGCTTTTTCGAGCCCTTCTCGATAGGCCACTCGAATGTCAGTATTGACGTTCACTTTGACGATATCACCTTCTTTGATCGCTTCTTTGACCTGCTCGGCGGGAACTCCACTAGCACCATGCATGGAGAGAAAGGCCGGCACTGTCTGAGAAACTTTCTTGATTAACTCAATGTCGAGCGGTGGTTGCGGTCCGGGGAAGGTACCGTGGGTGTTGCC
This sequence comes from bacterium, assembly GCA_030704665.1. Lineage (NCBI taxonomy): Bacteria > bacterium. The sequence goes on from JAUYID010000009.1 coordinate 791,739, forward strand.
AAAGAACGAGGCGAAAATATCAACGCCGGTTTCTTCGACGAATTTTTTGGCCCGCTGCGGATCAGTATAGCCTGATTTTATTGCCTCTTCAGTAATAGTTTCTGTGTGCTGCTCACTGCCTTCACCAACAATCTTGTCAATTTCCCCTTCGACGAGGGCCCCAATATTGTGGGCCTCAGGAACCACTTTTTTGGCAACCGTGACGTTTTCTTCGTAAGGAAGTTTCGAGCCGTCAAAATGAATCAAATCATAAGCTCCCTCAAATCCCGGTCTGGTGTCTTCGTAAGTATAAGCGTGGTCGAGGTTAACGATGATTGCCAAACCGTACTTTTTCGCAAAGTTACGGCTAATACTAGCCACGTTTTCAGCTTCCATCCACCTCGTCTCGCCAGTTGAAGATTCGATGATAACTGGCGATTTTTTATTAATTGCGGCCGCAACAATTCCCTTGAAGGTCTCGAAAGTTCCGACGTTCAGAGCGGGAATCGCGAAATTTTCTCTTTTTGCTTTTTCGAGCCATTCTCTTGCGTTCATTTTCAACCTTTCTTTTGTATAACAGTTTTTGCTGCTGCTTTTATTTTAGCTACACTCATTCCGTATTTCTCGAGCAATTGGGTGGGCTCGCCTGATTCACCGAAGGTATCTGGCATTCCCACTCGCTCAATTGGTACTGGAAAACTTTCCGATAACGCTTCGGCGACCGCTCCACCGAGGCCACCGGTGATCTGGTGCTCCTCAACGGTAACGACAGCACCCGTCTCCTTGGCTGCTTTAGCTAGACCAAGTTTGTCGATCGGCTTGATGGTGTGGTTATTAATCACCCGCGCGGAAATTTTCTCGGCAGCGAGTTGATCGGCGGCGAGCAAAGCTTGATAGAGTAACGGTCCCGCGGCAACAATCGAAACATCATCCCCGTCCCGCAAAGTTAAGATTTCACCAACCTTGAATGGTGTCTCTTCGGTGGTAATAACCGGAGTTTTTTCCCGACCGAAGCGGAAATAAAAAGGCCCCTTGTGTGCAGCCGAAGCAAGGGTGGTCTTGCGCGCTTCGTGAACGTCGCAGGGAACCTCAACTACTATGTTAGGTAGTACCCGCACGATAGCAATGTCCTCAAGTGCTTGGTGGGTCGCACCATCGGGACCAACCGAAATGCCAGTGTGGGCCCCGGCTACCTTGACATTGGCCTGCGTGTAACAAACGCTGACTCTGAGCTGATCCCAACTGCGGCCAGGAGAAAAAACTGCGTAACTGGAAACGTAAGGAATTTTTCCTGACAGAGCTAGACCGGCAGCAATGCCCATCATATTTTGCTCGGCCACCCCGACTTCGATGAAGCGCTCTGGATATTTTTTGCCAAACTCTTCCACCCGAGTTGATTCCGCCAAGTCCGCTGTTAAGACGACAACGTTTGGATTTTTCTCACCAAGCTCCATCAAGCCTTGTCCATAACCATCGCGGGTAGCAGCTTGCTCAACTTCCGGAGCAAAAAGTTTTGGATTTAGATTATTCATTAAATATCAAATAGTTTTCTATGCTCGTAGAGTTTCCAAATAACGAAGACCCCCCAGACGAGCTGGATCAAGTTCGTTCCTTCTCTTTTGCCTAAGGCATTAAAAATTCCTAGGATAGCAATGACCAAGGTGATGACCCAGGCGGCCTTGTTTTTCTGCAAAAGCCCCTGTCCCAAAAAGACAATTCCACAACCAACCACGGCGAGAAAGAGCCCAAGGAAAAGTCCCCCCACTACCCCAAGGATAGCGTGAAAAAAACCGCTAATAAAACCAACCCCCAAACCAAAGAGCAGGCCAGTGATGGTCAGCAAAACTCCAAGAGCGGTATAGACCCAACCAATGACCGTAATCGAGGTCGGTAAAGATTTATTAACTTTGAAAAAATTATTCATGTTCACTTTTTATTTTCCCTCTCAATGTGCGTAAGTCTTTTAAGGCCTCCCTAGCTTCGTCCGGCTTGGGTGGTTTACCGTGCCAACGGTAGTCAAACTCTTCAAAATCAACCCCCTTGCCCGGAATAGTGTGAGCGATGATCATGACCGGTTTTTCGTAAATCGCCTCGCCCATCCGAGCTGCGTCAATAATATCCTGCATATTGTGCCCATCAACCTCAATGACATGCCAATTGAAAGCAAAAAACTTCTCCGCCAACGGTTCTAGGGGCATGATCTCTTCTGTCATTCCGTCAATTTGAATGTTGTTGCGATCGACAATCGCGGTAAGATTGTTGATTTTGTTTTTTCCAGCAAAGAGAATTGCTTCCCAGTTTTGTCCTTCGTCGAGCTCTCCATCACTCATCAAGTTGTAGACGAGGTATTTTTTGTTGTCCATTTTGGCCGCTAGTGCCATTCCAATGGCTTGGGAAAGTCCTTGACCCAAAGGACCACCAGTGTTTTCAATACCTGGCAAAGAACCATAGTGGGGATGCCCCTGCAGGCGGGAATTTAACTTTCTTAACGTTTTTAATTCTTCAATCGGAAAAAAACCACGGTGAGCAAGAGTCGCGTACCAAACCGGACAGATGTGACCATTGGAGAGAACAACACGGTCGCGGTCAGGGTCATCCGGTTTGGACGGATCGATATTGAGGATTTCAAAGTAAAGGGCCGTAAAGACATCAGCCATTCCGAGCGGTCCAGCCGAGTGGCCCGAACCAGCCTCAACAAGCATTTTGATCAGCTCTTGTCTAATATCGTTCGCTTTGAGCTCAAGTTCTTGGACAGTCATTACATTTTTATTTTAGCAGTTAGCTACTGAACTATGATAGTTCCCTTTTGACTTGAATTCAAATGGTTGTGATAGCCCCAAGTTCCAGTTTTCGTCAGTGTGATAGTTTTTGTTTCACCCGGATTGATACTTCCTACGTTCAACTCGTTGTTGCCGGTATGAATTGGGTGGGGGTCACTGTCTAACTCAATAGTTTCGGCGCTTTCGTTGACAATTGTAACCGTATCTCCAGACTTAACTGTAATCTCTACTGGACTAAAGCTTCCCCCAACAAAGGCAATCGTGTTTCCGGCATTTTCGTTTTGGGTAGGGTTTTGAGTATTGTTTTGAGCAGAATTAGTGGTCGTGTCCCCATTCTCACTAGACTTTTTACCAGTTCCCTTCAAAAGAAAGAAACCTAGCAAAGCGACAACTGAAACCACCGCGACAGCAATTAGCAAATTCTTCAAAGAAATTCACCTCCTCGGCTCTTTAGAGATACAGTGTGAAATCATAATCCAGAAAGGGGGTTTTGTCAAAAATTAACCAGCAGTGTCAGGCACTACATCGGCAACATCATCGACAAGGGCTTGGTAGGCGTTGGCTACTCTCTGCTCATAAGTCTCGCCAGGAATCGCCTCGCCCGCAAAAATAAACGAGCCGCTAGCCAGAATGTTGGCTCCCGTCTCGGCTAGCTTTCGGGCAATTCCTGGTTGCACCGCTCCATCCACTTCAATAGTAATATCGTTTCTCATTTCTCGCAGTTTTCGAATCTTGTTTAACGACGTGTGAACAAAATGTTGTCCGGAAAACCCAGGATGAACTGAAAGAACCAGAACAGTATCAACTTTATCTATAAGGTGCTGCATTTTTTCTGCTCCTGTTTCGGGATTAAGTGAAAAACCAATTTCAACTTGATGTTGGCGTAAATGATTGATGATTCCGATCGGATCCCGTACGGATTCAAAAGGAACGACGATTCGGGTGGGTCTCAGTTTGATAAAAGGGTCGATCCAGTCTTCAAGAAATTCCACCATGAGTTGAATTTCAAAACGCAACGGGGTTCTGATCGAAGCGATATCTTTGGGTTTGACAGTTTGGTTGCGGGCGAACTTGTTGTCAACGATGTCAATCTGCACTTCATCTACCAATTTTTCGACTGCCTTTATTTTTCGTAAATAATCCTCGACACGTTTTGAAAGAATTGCCGGCAAAATCTGGATCATTCTTTTTCCTCGATTTTTTCTATTTCCTCAAGTCGACGTTGGTGTCGACCGCCTTCAAAATCTTGTTTTAACCACTCCTCAACGATCTTCCTTGCCTCCTCCTCTTTGACGAAACCGGCCCCAATCGAAAGAACATTGGCATCGTTGTGCTCTCGGGAAAGTTTGACTACTTCGGGGTTCCCCCCGTAATAGACAACCGCCCGGATGTGGTCAACTTTGTTCGCCACCAAAGCTTCCCCTTCACCTGATTTACCAAAAATTATTCCCTTGGAGCCCGGGTTCTGAGCCACTTTTTCTGCAGCCGGGTAAATCAAATCAGGGTAATCATCCCCAGGGTTGAAACTCTCCGGACCGCAATCTTCAACTTCAAGATTTTTTGAGAGTAAATAATCTCGAATTTTGTTTTTCAGTTCAAACCCAGCGTGATCGCTGGCCAAATAAATCATCGTTTAGCTTTTTGGTAGTTGCTCATTTGAATTGTTTTCAGCGGGCGGTTGGGACTGGCTGACAGCCTCCGAAACCGGGGGTTGAGCGCTAGCTTCTGCGCCAGCCCCAGAACCTGCTTGAGCAACATTGATTACCTGCTCAACCAGCCGGTGTGAGTAGCCCCATTCGTTGTCGTACCAAGCAAAAACTTTGACCATATCCCCATCAACAACTTGGGTCAGTGCAAGATCCACAATCGAACTCTCAGTTCGACCAATGATATCCGAAGAAACGATTGGCTCATTGGTCACCGCCAAAATTCCTTTGTACTTTGCTTGAGTGGACGCTTCAGTTAGGGCTTGGTTGACTTGCTCAACAGTTACTTTAGTTTTTAAGAGGAAAGTAAAATCAGAAATTGACCCGACCGGGGTCGGAACCCGGATACTCATCCCATCAAACAAACCTTTGAGTTCTGGAATAGCTTCGGTTGTTGCAATCGCCGCTCCGGTTGTTGTCGGGGTAATATTTTCCGCCGCGGCCCGAGCTCGGCGCAAATCTTTGTGGGGGCCGTCTTGCAAATTCTGATCAGCGGTATAGCTGTGGACCGTAGTCATCATTGCTTTCGCTATGCCAAATTTACTGTGGATAACGGCTGCCACCGGAGCAATACAGTTGGTGGTACAAGAAGCGTTGTTGATGATTTTTTCTTCCGGTCTGTAAGTCTCATCGTTAACCCCCATCAAATAGGTTCCAACCTTACCTCCTTTGGCCGGAGCAGAAATAACAACTTTTTTCGCTCCAGCTTTTAAGTGCTGAGCCGAACCTTCATAGTCGGTAAAGCGTCCAGTGGACTCGATGACGATATCAACCCCGAGGCTGGACCAAGGTAGTTTGGCTGGGTCTTTTTCTGCAAAAATTTCGTAGGCCCGCCCATCAACGATAATGTGCTTTTCATCGCTACCAATTTCGCGCCCGTATTGGCCATAGGCAGTATCGTATTTGAGAAGATGGGACAAAGTCCTAGCATCGGTCAAATCATTGATGCCAACTACTTCTGCTTCTGAAGAATGTTCGTCGAGGATTATTTTAAAAGCGTTGCGGCCAATGCGACCGAAACCGTTGATTGCTACCTTGATCATACTAGGCATGCTCCTTTTCGCCTCAATTCGCTGATACTTGTCGCGACGAGGCAGGTATCTATTTTAATCTGGCTTTGTTTTATTATACACTCGGAAAACCCTTCTAACCAGCCTCTTGTAGAACGTGGTTAATTAACCCCGGCAACCCCCTTGCCAGGGAATAATAGACCACTTTTTTCTTTCTTTTGGCACTCACCAAGTTGTAGTCTTTTAACAATCTTAATTGATGGGAAACCGCCGAAATATTTAGTCTGACCACGTCTGCCAGATCTCCAACACAGAGCGAGTCTTTTTTCCAGAGCACCAAAAGAAGTTGCAGCCTAGTTTCTGAATTTAGTAAATTGATCCACTCTGCAGATTCTTTAATTTTTGAACTGAAAATTTCCTTTTGCAAACTTTGGAGGGTAGAGGGGGGAGAGCTATGGGGCTTCGTTCCAAAAGTCCGGGCGGGTTTAACAATTTTTCTCATCTTTAATTATTATAGTTGAATGTTTATTCAAATGACAGTGGGGAAGAGTGCTAAGTTAAAGTTTTTTTAATAGTGAATTTAATTTGTGTTTAACCGACAGGAACTACCTTGACTCCAACCAAGTCGGGGAAGCTCTTCGTGCGCCAGTCCAAATCCCCAACCCCCTCACCTTTTATCCCACTGCTTGGTTGGGTCGGATCCTTGCGCAGCTGTTCCAACCCAACTTCTGCCGCCACGCTCTCTATATCAACAGTAGTTGGGACCACGAGTCGATATTCTTCCTTACCCTCCGGGTTGAACAAGGCCAGTTCAATCTTTCCATCTGTCTGGCTGAATTTGGCATCAATTCTCAAGCCGTTCAGGGTGTAGCTTTTTCCTTCCCCAAGATCAGCTAAAAATTCTTCCAGGCTTCCAAACAAACCGCCTTTTGGGTCCTGGTCAATCAGTGCAAGATCACCCGTTCCACCCATCACAAAGGGTTGTAGGTAATCTAGCTTTCCGTTCGGTGCGTATTCAAAGTAAAGTTGGCTGCCCCACTCCCCCGCTGGCGCACCAGGAGAAGCGGCTTCTCCTTTTATATTATGCAAACCATAGTTTAATCTAAATCCCCCATTTTCCTCGAGAAATTCCAAAGTTTCAAACTCTTGCTTTGAAGCAAATCCATATCTACCCAAGACTGCTCGACCGTATTTAGTAAAAGAATAATTTTTTCCATCGTTATTTTCTTCCGAGCGAAACCAACTGGTTAACGTAAAACCAATTCTATCGTTTTCAGTCCTGACTGCCTGGTAATAACGCCGACTAGCTGCGTAAGTTCCTTCGACACTGGTATCATCAAGAGCAACAAAAAGGTTTTCTTTTTCTAGAGCTTTAACTTTAAAGTTCTCATCTACTGGCGCTATTACATTCTGAACATAGGTTTCAAATTTATCTTCAATTTCGGTTTTCCCCTTGTCTTCTTTGTTTCCGGCTTGGGAGATACCCATTTCCTCAGGACTTGGTCCGTCAAGTTCGCTCATAGTTTTAACTATACCCTAAGTTTAGAATTTTAATCAAAAAGACACCGGGGCAAGGAAAAGAACCTGCTGCAATCTTTCCAGAGCAATGATATTGGAGCCAAACTCAACGTTTTGCCCGACCAGATTGTAAAAATTGTTTGAGTCGCTGCCTGCTTTTCCTCCGAGAATGTCTTGCAAAATTTCCAAGCTAGAAGCTCTTGACACTACCTTTTCTGGCTCTACAAAATCCGGTTTTTGATTTATTTTGTCCAGATCCATTTGGAAACTTAGCTGAACTCTTTGCTTTGGGTCCTTAAAAAATGGATTCACTCCCAAATCGTTTAGAACTTTGACCGGAATCTCGGACCGAAAACTAGCTGAGACCAAAAAGCCGCTCTTTTCCTCAACGACCAAAACCAAGTGGCTGTTTTTGGCCTCGATTTTAGCAGAAAAAAACTCATCGACTGTTTCCGGACGTAAGTCTGTTGAAAATTGGAGGTAGTTTTGACCATCCTTTCTGACGACTTCTCTCTTTAACGAGCGAAAACGAAGCTCAGAACTTTTTAGTCCCTCCTGAAGAAATCTTTTTACCTCTTTTCTTAGCTCCTCGTCGCTTTTTACTTCAGCTTGCAGACTGCTCGCCAAATCGTCCACGTCAAGGGCATACCAACGGCCATAAATCCTAGCAAGATCCAAACCAAAAAGGGGTTGGAAAAAATCAACCTTGAAAAAAAGTTTACTTTCTTTTTCCAAACTTTCCAAATTGATCAACTTGATTCCTTCTTTTGGACCCGCAGTTCCGACAAGCCTTGCTTGATATGTTTTCTCCTGACTTTTGTCAAACGCTCCCTCGAAGTTTAAATGCAGGGCTGTCTGGCCGTTTTGTGAGAGCACCAAGTCTACGTTTTCTCGAGCTGAAGTCAGTTTGGAGTTTTTGTAAAAGGCAGTTTTCAAAACTTGGTTATTGGTTTTGGGTATTAGTGGAAGAGATCCGAGAGCGACATCTACTCGATTCACCAATCCTTCCGAAACAAACCAAGGCCGCAGCTCACTGTAACTGACAAAAAGCAAAAAAGTAACTATTCCCGCAACTACTAGCAAAGCTATTTTTACTACTTTTCCTGATTTTAACTTTGACTTTGGAAGTATTTCTTCTTTTTTCTTAGACATTTTAATGTAAGGGCTCCAAGCGCAGAAATTGCAAAACTTTTAGTAACGTCTTTGTCAAAAGATTCACCGCCTCAACTCGGGCGATCACCAGAGTAAAGACAGCTCCAATCAAGGCTCCGGCCAAAACATCACTTGGGTAGTGCACTCCAACAATTACTCTTGCTAAGGAGTAAGTCAGGGCCAAAAGTAGGCTCAGGGAGCCCAAACGCTTGTTGGTAAGCCAGATAGCTGTAGCGAGAGCAAAAGCAACTGCGGATGCGTTGGAAGGAAAAGAGGAATCGGTTGGTTTGTAGTAAAGTAAGTGAGTTGGGATTTCGAGAAAGGGACGAGCGCGAAAGTAGTTCAAGTTAATTATTTTTATCAGCAAATTACTTCCCCCAACTGCAAGCGTGGCCACCAACGCTAAATTTTTCTCTTTTTTTTCTCCTAACAGCCAGAGATAAAAAAGGGTTAGAGCTAGAGAGACCGGAACAAAGTATTCATTGACCAAGAAGCGTAAAACTGGCTGTAAAACAGCTAGCTCTGAAAAAGAATTCAAAAACGAAAAAACTTCTTTGTCTAAAGCCATTTTCTTTTTAGCCTCCCCAAAATCAAGCTAGTAAACAAAGAGGTCAGCGCGCCAAGACCAAAAATAAAGAAGAGCTGGGCACCTTCAACGACCGTGTGAACATTCCTGTCTTTGGAAAAGAAAAACCAAAAGTAAGTAGCAGCGAGAAGAATTGTTCCCAATTTTAGGGCCAGCCCCTCTGACAAAAAACTAAATCTTGCCTTTGGTAGACAAGCGGCAGCGAGAAGAATCACCCCAAGGCCGGAAAAGAAGCTAAAAAGAAAGTAATCAATGACAAAAATCTGGTCCATTTTTTGGAGTTTACTTTAAATTAACTGCCTTGTGAAGTTGAAGAACCTTTTCTTCCCCAAGCAATTTGGTTCCAAACTCTTTCGTGAACGAAATACAGGGCGAAGCCGAGAACAAGTTTGGCAACGGCAAACTTCGAAGCAAAATCAAACTCTCTAGTGATAAGGTAAGCCAGAGAAAAGTCGGTCAAAAAGATGATGCTTCGCCAAGAAACGGATTTTAAAATGGAACGGGTCGAGGTTTCGTGCATAATCAGCGGTTAACTTGTTCTTTGTCGGCAACTAAGTGCTTCATTGAGTACTCGTCGCGCAAAAGCTTTTTTAATTGTTCCAAGCTGACACCGGTTTTTTTGCCTGGGTTTAAGATTCCATGAGGATCAAAGATTTTTTTGACACGCTCAAAAAGTCGGTACATTTCTTCTCCGTACAATTCTTTCAACCAGGGTGAGCGCATCAAGCCATCATTGTGTTCACCCGAAGTCGTCCCACCCAATTCAATCACCATTTTGTAAAAATCATCCGTCAGATCAAAAATTTTCTTTCGATCTTTTTCACTACTCAAATTCATAAAAGGTTGCATATGGAGATCGGCATCTCCGGCGTGTCCCCAAACTGCAATTTGCAGGTCGTATTTTTTAAAGAGTTCGTAGGCTTTCTCAAAAAAATCAGGTAGCAAGGCGGCATTGACCGTGCCGTCTTCTATAATAGGTAGGGCTTTCGCTACCCCCGGTATTGTCCACATCACTGCCGCAGCACTTCTGCGCAGTTTCCAGAGTCTAGCTTGATCCTCCGGTTTTTCTTTTTCGACCCAGTGATAGGTGTGTTTTTCCAAAATAGTTTTCGCCGCTTTGACTTTTTTCTTGATCAGCCCAGGCTCCGGATCATCAAATTCGGCGAGCAGGACAATCGAGGGTAGTTCAGCCGGAACTAGACCAACTAATAAATCAGGATTCTGTTCGTTGACAAGCATGATCAAGTTTTTGTCGACGATCTCAAGAGCACTTGGTTTGAGGTGGAGCAGTTTCAGGGTTGCGGCCCCAGCTTCATGAATGTCGCGAAAGTAACCAACCAAAAGAGCCACTTTTTGAGGCACTGGAGCAGTCTTTAAAGTGATTTCGGTGATAATACCCAGCGTTCCTTGCGAGCCGGTGAGCAGTTGCCCGAGATCAAAACGGTTGTAGCGGTCAACCTCAGCAAGAGCATAGCCAGTAGAATTTTTGCTGACATGTGGACGGGTCTCCTTGATCAATTCCCAGTTGTGAACAAGCAGATCGTCGAGCGCTCGATAGATATCTCCTTCAAAATTTTCTTGCCTTTTTTTGGCTCCAACCTCATAGCCATTTAAAGGAGCAGTTTGAACCAACTCCCCGTTGGCCAAAACAACTTTGAGTGATTCAACATATTTTCTGGTCGCACCGTACTTGACTGTCTTTTCCCCAGCCGAGTTGTTCGCTACTGCCCCACCAACCGTACAGAGCTCAATTGAGGCTGGGTAGGGTGGTAAATAACGGCCAAGTTTTTTCAAACCCGCTTGAAGTTCTCCATAGCGCACTCCCGGCTCGACTCGAACAAAATCAGGACCCACTTCAAGGATGTGATTCATGTAACGGGTCGTATCAAGAATGGCCCCGTCGTTGAGTGGGCCTCCGGCTTGATCAGTACCTTTACCTCTAGGGGTAACAGAAATTTTGTGCCCTGCCCTCGCCAGCTCATTGACATAGCGAACTAAGTTTTGGATGTCCAGGGTGTCTTTCGGGTAAACGACTACTTCTGGTTTGATCTGAAAAATACTTCCGTCAGTGGAATAGTAGTCTAAAATATCGTGGGAGTGCTCGACATCGCCTTTGAGGATATCTTTCAGTTTTTCGAGGTAGGCAGTCATCTGATTTTAGTATAGCAGTAGCGGTCAGGCAGCTGCAACGCTTCAGGGGCTGATAACGAGATAAAAATCAGAGACATTTGACTCCAGTAATCCAGTCTCAAGACTGTCCCCTAGTCTTTGGAAAAATTCAAAAGAATCGGCTCGGGCAAGAAACTCATCCGGGTTCAATCCTAAGTCCTCAGCTCGTTTTAACGAAGTTTCATCTCCGACTGCTCCGGCAGAATCAGAGTGATCGTGACCATCGCTTGCTGCCGCAATGATGACTTGGCCCTCTTTAATATTTTTTAGGTTAGCCAAAACTAGATGTTGGTTGCGTCCTCCCACTCCGGCAGCAGCCACTTCAACACTACTCTCACCACTAGCCAGTAGTACTTCTCCGGCTTGAGCGCTGTTAAGTAATTTCAAGCCTAATTCCCCTGCTTCACCCTCCAAATCCGTTCCCAAAATTTTTATTTTCCAACCTAGTTCCCCGGCCTTGCGGGCCATCGCGCCGACGACACTGGCCGGGTCTTGCATGATTATGTTGCTGACTTTCTCAAAATACTTTTCTTCTTTTGGTGTTTCGGAAAATTCCAGTCCCTCCAATTTCAATTTATCCCAGACCCCGCGTTTTTTTAATATCTTTTCTGCTTCCTCAGAAGTCGACTGATCCAAAACCGTGGCTCCCGAAGCAATAGTAGAAAGATCGTTCCCCGGTACATCGGAAAAAATCAAAGAGACTATTTTTGCTCGGTAAGCAAGTTTAGCCAGTCGACCTCCCTTTATCTCCGAGAGGTGTTTTCTGACGACATTGAGCTGCCGGATATCAGCTTCTGCCTCCATCAAGGCTTTTGAGATCTCGGCTTTTCTCTCAACTGAAATTTTGTAAGGAGCAGTCATCAGAGCTGATCCTCCCCCAGCAATAACAAAAAGGACTAGGCTTTTTTCATTACTTTCTTTGAGTAGTTGAATGATTTTCTCGGTTGCGGCTACATTTTTTTCACTCGGTTCGGGATGAGTTCCAGCGAAAGGTTGAACTTTCTTTAGCGCACCGACCCGGACATCAATAACTACCCCATCCTTCAATCTGTCTTCAAGTAAATTTTCTAGTTCGACCACCGCGTCAAAAGAACCTTTGCCAATACCGAATAAATAAATATATTCTTAATCGTTTAAATTGAGGGTCTCGCTTTTTATCTTGAGTAAGTCTCCCTCCAACCGCACGTTTTTTTTGATGACGTCTTTGGTCCGAACTCCTTCGAAACCTGCTTCGATGATTTCCAGTGCAGTTTTTCGGATCCGAGTAGTGGCCAAAGAAGAAAAGTTTTTGATAATCATTTTCCGGCTAAAAACTAAAAAAACTTGCTCACTTCGAAGTTTATTTTTCCGACGATTGGCACCCGCTTTTTGCGCCCCCTTAGCGAAGAATACATACCATAAACCCAAAGAATAAAGAAGGAGAAATAGATCATTGTCGCAAAAATACTTCGGAAAGGGTCTGGGAAAAGTCGAACCGTTATCAAAGCCAAAGCCCCGCTACCGATCAGCAAAAAGGACTGATTACCATAAAAAACAGCATAGTCAGATTTTTTGGCTAGAGCAAAAGGAAGGAAAAAAAGTACCCAAGCGGAAAAAGCAATAATTTTCTCTTTGGTCGTCGGTTTTTCCTGTTCCATTCTTTGGTTTTAAGTTTAGTTGAAGAGAGAGTCAATTACAATTGGATCAAAAGGTAGCGGCGTCGGAATCGTTGGCTTTCAGGTCTGTTTCAGCACTATCAAGGTCAGTAGTATCCAAAGTGTTCAAAGCTTTGTCGAGATCGGCGCTGGAATTGACCGTCGGAACTGCACTTGAAGTCGATGTTGGGGTGTTGGTTGATTTAGCTGGTTGGTTGTAAACAAAGAAGTAATAAACCACAGCAGCGAGCAAAAGTACCGCTACTAGCAAACCAAGTAGCAAGGCAGTCTTGTTGTTTGTTTTTTTTGGTTCTGCGCTCACTGTCGGCTTCTGAACTTGATTTTCGTCCATGGTTAGTTAGAACTTTCTGCTGAGCTAGTTGCTTCTTTTTCAGCTTTTCCAATTGCACTCTTAACCCCAACGATAAGATCCCTGATTGATCTGCGGTAGCTCTTGAGTGCTTTGACCCCGGCACGAAAGTCATCTTTGAAATTTTGAATTTGTCCTTTGGGATCAGTACCACTGCAGTCCAAACTTTCAGCAGATTGGCTTGCCGCGTCCAGTGCAGTTTGGGCGAGAGCCTTTTTCTCGGTAATAGTGTTTTTTAGATCATCATAGTTGGGAACGGTGATCCCTCTAGGTAAGACTTTGTCGGTGTAAAAGGTTTCAACCCGAGTCGCGATCAAGCCAAAAATTTCAAACTGCCTCTCGGCCCGCTTGACTAGTCTCTCCGAGCGGTTGATGATAATATTTTTTCTGGTTTCACAAACTCTGAGTTTGACCGCGTCAAGTTTTTCTTTGTGACGGGCCGAGCGAGTGGCGATACGGTCTTCCCGTTCTTGTTCAAACTCCTTGATCCTACGCTCAATCCTATCTTTTAGGTCGTGATCCTCAGGATCGTCTTTCCCTTCCTTGGCAAAAACAGGAGTAAGTGAAGTAACTACAAACAGTGAAGAGGTGAGGAGGAAAAGAAACTTTCTCATTGATAATCACTCTATCTCATTTGGCAAATTTTGTCAAAAAGAGCTTTCTTAAGAAGAGTTGAAAGGCGTCGGCAGATTAACGTGACTTTACATTCATATACCTACGCAAACAAAGGAAGGTCATCCCAAATTCAAAAATAACTAAATATAACGGGTACAAGTAGCCGGATAACTGAGATTTATCCGCGCCCAAAAAAGCAAGGGCCGAAGCTACCGCAAAAAACAACCAAAACAAAATATCCTCATCCTTCGGGTCTTCAAAAACCTTTTTGTAGGTAGGAATTCCACCAATGAAGTGGGCGAGCAAACCAATTGATAAATTTAAAAGTGGGAGTTTTGTAAACAACCAAATGCCTAAACTAATAATTAATAAAAGGCTAGCAATAAGTTCCGTCGGACCAAATGTTTTTTTAGATTTTCTCAAGGACAAAATAAGTACGATAGAACTACCGAAAAGTCCCAATCCAGCCAACAATATTACTGAAAAACTGTTTTTCAAAGCAACAACACTGGCAAAGGCATTGACAGATAAAAGTAACCAAACAACTCTACTGTAGATACTCGGATAGTATTTGTTCTGAAAAATTGATTTTATGCCAACGTAGTAAGAAGCAGCTACAAACAAACCTATGAGAAAGTTCATAAACTTAGTATATCAGCTGCGGTTGGGGAGTGAATTATTGATTTGGCTCGGGGGCAGGGATTCGAACCCCGATAAGCAGATCCAGAATCTGCTGTCCTACCGTTAGACGACCCCCGAAAGTGAATGTATTTTACCAGATTGCCACTCCAGCCTCAAATGCTTTAGAATTTATTTATCTTAAAATTTATTCGAAGAAATTGGAAAAAACTAATTGGGTTACTAGTAATTGCGCTTGTGCTTGGGTATTTAGCATTTTCTTTGTTTGCCGCCCATACTCTCACCAAACCACTGAGTCGTTATTTGGACAAGTCGCCAAAATTAATTTCCGAAAAATATGAGGATATAAATTTCACCACGGAAGATGGTTTAAAACTAACCGGCTGGCTTTTAAAGCCGCAAAATCAAAGTGAAAAACTAATCATCTTTGTTTCTGGTCTACGGGGCAATCGTACTGATGAAGGCTACGACACGGTCAGAATTTCTCAAGAACTACTGGCCAAAGGCTATAATATTTTACTTTACGATCCTCGCGCTCGTGGAGACTCAAAGGGAACTCGCTACACTCTAGGCGACAAAGAAGCCAAGGATGTGGTTGCTGCAGTTGCCTTTGCCAAAAACCGTGGTTTTCTCCCGGAAAAAATTGGTTTGGTTGGCAATTCCACAGGAGCAATCAGTCTTCTGATGGCAATTGATAGAGTCAACGATGTAGGGGCGGTTGTAATTGACAGCGCAGCTGCTCGTTTTGGCCCGATCATAACCTCTCGTCTTTGGGTTGAAACTCACGTTCCTTTTTTCTTTGAGCCAGGTATTTTCTTTTTTGCCAAGACTTTTTTTGGGGCAGATTTTGCCGCAATCAAACCGATCGAAAAAGTAAAACTTGTTCCTAGCCGAAAATTCCTCTACCTTCACACCACCAACGACCACTCGGTTTTACCAAAAGAAAGCGAGGAACTCTTGGCCAGTTCCAACTCAGGTAGTAAACTTGTTCTCTTTCCCGACGGAGGACACATCGAAACTTACAAAAAGAACCCGGCTCTGTATCGAGACCAGGTTTACAAATTTTTGGACGAAGAGCTCGGCCCGTAGAAAATTGTTTTTTTTAATAACTAGTCGTTGGGAAAATCAGAGTAAAAGTAGTTCCTTTTCTTCTAGCAGTCTTTACCTCCAAATCCCCTTTCATTGCCTTCATCAAACTCTTGGCTACGTACAAGCCTAAACCCAAACCTTTGATTTCTTTGTCATTGGTTGCTTGGGTATAAAGTTTATCAAAAAGGTGTTTCTTTACTTCATCACTGATCCCCGCACCACTATCTTCAACGCTTAAGGTTAACCTGCTCAAACTGCGCTGCGAGCCAATTTTCACTCTGCCATACTCTGGGGTAAAACGCACCGCGTTCTCAACCAAAATTGTCAGTATTTCGATCAAGCGCTCCGGATCAACTGAGACCTGATAGTTAGCTGGTACGGAAACTACCAAATCAATCTTCTTTTCTTTGGCATCAGTGGAGATTCCTTTGAGAGCGTCTTCAACTGTTTTTTTCACATTGATAGTCTGGATATAAAACCTGATTTTGCCAGTTTCCAAACGAGAAACTTCCAGCAGTAAGCTGACCAAATTTGCCAATTTGTTCGCTGTATAAAAAGCTTTTGAAAGTTTGGCATTAGCGGCAGCCTTCACCGAAGACTCATTTAGCAAAAGCTCAAGGTAACCCCGAATGGCGGTAATCGGACTACGCAACTCATGAGAGATGATGAAAACAAACTCATCTTTGAGCTTACTCACCTCTTCAAGTTGCTCAATCTTGACATCTTCTTCCTTCTTTTTTGAGTTCGAAACTTCAGAAGAAAGTAGTCTTCCGTAAGAAGCAACCAAACCTATTGCCCAAATATGGAACCCCAAAACTGAAAGTACTTTTGGTCCGGCTGTTTCTAAATCAGCTAAACCCTGGATAGTGATAAAACTAAAAGCGCTAGCCACTATTCCGAAGGTAAAGGAAAGGGGCATGTTGGCTGCAACATTCAGAATAGGCAGGAAATAAAGAAAAAGAAAGTAGCCGTTCAAGCCACCCGTGAAGTTAACCACCAAAGAAATAGCAACGACATCGACCACAGCCTCGATAAAATTTTTAGTTCGGCCGGTAAAATCTTTTGGGGTGAGACGATGCCAAACGACCGAAAAGGCAGCAGTGCTCAAGGCGATCAAAATAACAATTGGTCGGTTTATTTCAAACGGAAAGGGTAGCTGAATGATGATCAGTCCCATAATGACAGTAATATAGGTAAAGTACTCACCCAGTCTTTCCTGTCTTTTCAGATTTTCTTTCGAGATAGAGTCTTCTGTCATTTAAATTTTAATAGTGAATTTAAAGCTAGTCCCTTGATCAACCTCTGACTCAAACCAAATTTTTCCTCCTTGTCTTTCAACTAATTGTTTGGTAATAAAAAGGCCAAGTCCAGTACCTTTGGGTTCAGCCCGATCGCCACGATCAACCCGGTAAAATTTTTCAAACAAGTGCTTTTGAGCTTCTTGGGGAATTCCAAAACCTTGATCTTGCACCTCTACTACGACCATACCTTCCTTTTTTTCTAGACTCACCTTGACCTCTTTGCCCGGATAAGAGTACTTGATTGCGTTGTCGACCAAGTTGGCAATCACCTCGTGAAGTCGACCTGAATCGGCTTGAACAATAAGTTGGTTTTTTGGCGGCTCATAAATTAGCTTGATGTTTTTTTCGTGGGCGGGAAAAGTAAAGTCCGACATAGTTGAGGCGATAACTTGTCCCAAATCGACATCCTTGATCTCAAGATTTAGCTTGCCTGACTCAAGCCTCGAGAGATCGGAAAGATCACCCACCAAACTTGCCAAGCGGTCAGAATTTTCCTGGGTTTTTTGCAAAATGTCATTTTGTTCTGCTTTGAAGTTTTTTGCTTCTTGAGCTAAATCCTTGAGGTACTCTTGGAGAAACCCAATCGGCTCTTTAAGTTTGTTGGAGATAATAAAAACAAACTCATTTTTTACCTGATCAACAGCCTCAACTTTCTCCATTTTTGCTTCTTCTTCACGCCCCTTCGCCGCCTTTTCCTCCTGGAAAATAAGCCACCCGTAGCTGGTCGTCAAAAGCAATCCCCAAGTATGCAAAAACCCCATGCTAATACTTTTGCTTCCCAAACTAGGATCAGCACTTCCCAAAAAAGCTTCCAAGCCGATGAAAAATGTAGCCAAGACTACAACGGCAACTGTTTTCATCATGGTCATACTTGCCGCGGTCGTAATAGAAGCGACATAAAAAAGAAAAATCACTGCGCTCTGCGAACCTCGAGTGAAATGCACCACAACCTCAATGAAAAAGATGGTCAACAAGGCAAAAACAAAGTTTTTAGTTTCTCCGGAGAATTTTTTTGGTAGAAGCCGAAACCAGGCCACACTCAGCCCGGCAATGATGGCAATTGAGATATGAAGACTTCTTTGGTCAAATGTGAATTGGAAGGGTAAAAAGGAAAAAAAGAAACCGCCAACAATCGCTATGTAAGTAAAAATTTCTGCTAGAGCCTCAAAGTGCAGGTATTTTTCTTTCGCACTTTCCTCTATTCTCGCATCGGCAGTTTCCATTCTTCCTTTATGTTAGCAGGAAAAGCCTTAATCAGAAAGCTTGGCTACTACCTGACCTAGTCTCGCTAAAGTTTTTTCTTTGCCAAGAGCTTCGAGAGTATCGAAAAGAGGCGGTGTTGCTCTACTTCCAGTGGCAGCAAGGCGAAGTGTCATAAACAAGTCACTATTTGACCAATCAATTTCTTTTTGCTTATTTTTAATAGCTTCTTCAATTTTGTCTTTTTCCCATGAATTTAACTGCTTTAATGGTTTTTCAAAAATTTCCAAGACCTTCTTTGTCTCTTCCTTCGTTTTGCCCTTTTGCACAAGAAGATCAACAGCAATCTCGCTATCTTCAAAAAAGTAACTTACTAGTTGATCAAACTCGGACAGCTTCTTCATTCTCTCCTTGACCAAAGGTAAAACCAATTTCATTTGTGCTTCTGAAAACTTGGTAAATTTTCCTTTTATTAACGTGCTTGCCAAGTCTGTTTCAGAAATTTTTCGGATATACTCTCCGTTGAGCCAATCAAGTTTTTGGTTATCGAAAACTGGTCCCGCCGGGTCTACCCTTTTTAAATCCAGTTTTTCAACGAATTCCTCAAGACCAAAAATCTCTTTCCCGTCTGGCATCGACCAGCCCATCAGAGCAAGAAAATTGCGTAGAGCTTCGGGCAAATAGCCTTGCTGCCGATACCAAAGAACTGAGACTGGGTTTTTCCTCTTTGAAAGTTTTGATTTATCTGGATTGCGCAGCAGAGGCAAATGAGCAAAAACCGGTAACTCCCAGCCAAAAGCTTGGTAGAGGAGGACATGTTTTGAGGTAGATGAAAGCCAGTCTTCCCCTCGAATCACGTCAGTGATCTCCATCAAGTGATCGTCGACCACGGCAGCAAGATGATAAGTGGGAAAACCATCGGATTTCAACAAAACTTGATCATCAATGTCAGAGTTTTTGAAAGTGACTTTGCCCCGGATCAGATCTTCAAACGAAGTTTCTCCTTCTTTGGGAACTTTGAGACGGACAACTGTTTTTGTAAGCTGCGTGGGAGGGTTTTCCCTGCACTTTCCGTCGTAATGAGGTACTTGTCCTCTGGATTGTTGTTCCTCCCGAACTTTTTGCAATCTTTCTGAGGAACAGTCACAATAAAAGGCTGCGCCTTTTTCCACCAGTTCTTGCGCATGTTTTTTGTAAATTGAAAGTCTTTCTGATTGTTTGTAGGGCCCAAAGTCTCCTCCTTGTTTCGGACCTTCGTCGGCTTTGAGACCAAGCCAGTCGAGAGCTTCGTAAATTTCTTCTTCGGCTCCTTGAACGAGTCTGGTCTGATCGGTATCTTCAATACGAACGATGAAATCTCCCTTGTTTTTTCGAGCAAAGGCGTAGTTGAACAGCGCCGTGTAGGCAGTACCAATGTGAGGGTCTCCCGTCGGAGAAGGAGCGATTCGGACTCGAGTTTTCTTTGACATGAGACGATTATAGCTTCTCAAGTAAGTTTTAAACAAGTTGGGCCGAACTTGAAGCTCGGAGTACCTTTCCGTTATACTAAAAAGAAGAGATGAACCTGTCCCAAACCGCCATTGAAGCACGTTTGATCATCCGCTGGGCTCTGATCGCTATCGGAGGAATCATTTTTCTCTGGTTTGTTTTTATCACCACTCGGGCGATTGTTCGAGCTCTTTTGCCCAAAGAGCCCGTTCTTCCGACGGTAGCATTTGGAAGGTTGCCGACCCCGCTTGCTACCAACGGTGCCATTTCGGGGGCCTCAATCGAAATTGACACTCCTGATGGCAGTCTTCCCTCTTTTCCCTCAATGGTCAAGGTTTACGCAATACCCCAACCAAGTGGAAAAATCAATTCTTTGGATATCGCCAGCAAAAGAGCGGGCCAATATGGAATCAACGGCAATCCTAAGGCTCTTTCTTCTACTTTGTACCGCTGGCAAGACAAGGAAAGACCAGCACTCACTATCACTATCGATATCGTCACCGGTAATTTTAACTACAAATATGATTGGGTCGCAGATCCCAAAGTACTCCCCAAATCTTTTGACAAAGACGAGCTTCTCGCCGCTGGACCACGAGCACAAACCTTTCTTGGGCAGGGTTTTTCGGGCTTCAATGATTTTAAAGACGGTGAAGTAAAATCAAGCTATGTCCATATTTCCGGCTCAGAAAGAAGCACGGTTTCTAGCCCTTCGGAAGCGAATGCAGTTGAGGTCGATGTTTTCCGCAAAAAACTTGAGAGTAAATATTCCGTCGTCAGCTTCCACCCAACTCAATCTTTGATGAGAGTCTTGGTCGTTCCAGATGTACCCAACAACAGTAGCGTTGATATACTCCAGGCCAGTTTTACTCATTGGGCAGTTGACTTTGACAATGGTTCGACCTACCCACTGAAAACTTCTTCGCAGGCTTTTGACGAGCTAAGGACGAATCGCGCTTATATTGTTTCAGGAAAACTGCAAGGTTTAGCTCGAGTAAAGGTAACTGATGTGCAACTTTCTTATTTAGAAACAGAAAACTACTCTTCCTACTTACAGCCGATTTTTGTTTTCAAGGGCCAAGCACAATCCGGAAAAACCAAAGCTGATTTCATCGCCTATGTCCCCGCCGTCAGCTCCGATTGGCTACGATCAATTAACTAACTATTTAGTCTTCCCTGATAAAATGAATTTTTAAAGCTAGTTTTTTTGCTGTTTTGTACTCGTCGGTAGCGCCTTTTGATTCTTGCCACCTTGGAGTCATAAAAATATGTGATACCCAACCACTATTTAGAATTTGCCTCCAAAAATCCTCAAAACTTTCAGCTGGGAGCTCAAAAGCATTGAGACGGGCAAAAACTTCGTTTGAGAAGACATCAACTGCTGAAAAAATTGGAAATTCTCTTTGTGCACGAACTTTGGCAGTGTAACCATCGAGAACCTCAATGTTTTTCTGAATTTTATCTGGTCCATCCGAAGTAATAATTCCTGAAACATAGCCAATAGACTTTTTCTTCCCATCCCCAGCAACGTGAAAGGCCTTGAAAACACCCTCTAAAACTTCTGCCAGGGTGCTTGCCTCTTTCACATGTTCTTGCAGCAACTCGGTCATAAACTAGTTAGATTTTAACCCTTTCCAAATCATTCTCAACAAAAATTGGGTTAAGCCCAAGTATTTCTTCCTTTAACATTAACTCGTCTGCAACGTAATTTAAAATAAAAATTGGCTTTTTGTGCAAGTAAGCAACTAACATCTCCAAGAGCACGTTTCCCCCAATGTAACCTTCAATATCCTTTTTCGTATGATTCAAAACTAGAATTGCGTCCGATTCAATTACTTTTTTGAAATGTTGTTTCATCAATTTGGTTTTTATTTTGTAATCGTCGGGGTTGTTCAGCCAAGTGCGTACTTTCGAAACGTCGAAATCATTACTTCTTTGCATTTTGCGAGCGATAAAAGGGATTTTAACTTTAAAACCAAGTTTCTTGAGTTCTTTTTCTGTACTTAAAACATCACGATAAAAATAAGCGCTGGAACACAGAGTGATTGTCTTTTTAGAAGTTTTCATGACCAAAAGAGCCTATTTTTTGTCCAGTTTTAAACCTAGTTCTTTGAGTTGCTTTTCATCGAGGCGGCTGGGTGCATCCATGACGGAGGTCTCCCCAGAAGAAGTGACCGGAAAAGCGACAACTTCACGAATCGAGCTTTCTCCGGTGAAAACGGCCGTCAAGCGTTCCAGACCAATCGCGATACCACCATGAACCGGTGCCCCATACTCATAAGCTTTCAGTAAATGACCGAAGTCAGATTCAATTTTTTCTTTCGAGTAACCCATGATTTTTAGAGCTTGTCTTTGAACCTCTGGTTTGTTGATACGAATACTTCCAGAGGCCATCTCAAAGCCATTGCAAACCAAATCGTACTGCAGGGAAGAAATTTTGGCGATCTCTTTTTCCGCTTTTAATTTTTCTTCGTCCTCTGGCTTTGGAGCGGTAAAGGGGTTGTGAGAAAAAGTCCAGGCTTTTTCCTCCTCATCTCTTTCAAAAAGAGGGAAATCGAGAACAAAGGCAAAGGCGAGCTCCTCAGTCTGGTTTTTGTTGCGGAGATCAAATTTGTCGGCTCCAAACTGCTTCATTGCTTCGGTATGGGTGAAACGAGGGAAAGGTTTTTCCAAAATCTTTTTCCCCATTTTTTCCGCGACAAAGGTTATCATTTCTTCGACTAAATTAAGGATGTCCTCTCTTTCAACAAAAGCCATCTCGAGATCGATCTGGGTATGCTCCATCTGTCGGTCAGCTCTCAAATCCTCGTCTCGAAAAGCGCGGGAAAGTTGGTAGTATTTTTCGAAACCGGAAATCATGAGCAACTGTTTATATTGTTGTGGGGCTTGAGCAAGAGCGTAGAAGTTTCCTTTTTGGTGTCGAGACGGAACAACAAAATCACGGGCGCCTTCCGGAGTTGTTTTAGTTAGGTAGGGAGTTTCAATTTCAACGAAATTTTCTTTGTTCAAAAACTCTCGAGCCGCGACCGCGATACGGTGGCGGGTTTTTAAATTAGTCTGCAGACGCTGCCGGCGTAGATCGATATAGCGGTACTTCATGCGCACCAGCTCATCTATCTCTGTTCCGGGAGTGTCAATGGGAAAAGGTAGTTCGTTGGCTTTGTTGATGAGATTAATTTGTTTCAGAGTCAGTTCAACTTTTCCTGTTTCCAAGTCTGGATTGACGTTTGCTTGAGGACGAGCTTTAACTTCTCCTACTACCTCAACGACGTCCTCCGCTCCCAGACTGTTGGCGGTTTCATAGGCCTGTTCTTCTTTTGGAGTCGCGACACTTTGGATCAGCCCTGAAGCATCACGAAGATCAAGGAAAATTATTTTACCGTGGTCACGTCGCGAATTTACCCAACCGGCAAGTTTCACTTCCTCCCCACCCTTTTCTGCTGCTTTGACGATAGGAATTCTTTTCATCGAAGGCCATTCTAGCTTTTTTCAGCTTGCTTGTCCAGCCTCGGCTAAATCTTTGATTCTAAACTCAAGATTGGTTCTCCCTCCCCAAGTATTTTTTACTAAATTGAAGACAATGTCTTTTTTTCCTTTTTTAAGGGGTTCTTCCCCAAAACCAAATGCAATCGCCGGAAAGATTCTCCCGTCTGGCAAACGCGAGGTCAAACGCAAATGATTTTTCTCTTTACCAACTGGCTTTTCTTCAAGAACTTCAACCTCTCGAAGCAAAAAAACAGGTTCTGGGTTTCCCATTCCGAAAGGTTCTAAATCTCGAACTGCCTCAAAGAGTTGGTCGTTAATTTCTTCAGCCTCAACCTGCGCATCTATTTTTAAAACCGGCGTTAGTTGTTCTTCAGTCAAAAGCTCCTCCGCAGTTTTAATCATCTTCTCCCGAAAAGGAGCGATCTTGGCTCTATCCAAAGAAAATCCTGCTGCCATGGGGTGTCCTCCGTGGGAAAGTAAGATGTCGGCGTGTTTATGAATTGCCTCTGTAATATTAAAACCCTTAATTGATCTGGCTGACCCCTTGCTAACTGGCAACCCTTCACTGATGACCGCCGAAGGACGGTGAAACCTTTCCGTCAGTCTTCCGGCAACCAGACCAACTACTCCTTGTTCATAATTCTTTGAAGAAACGACGAAAAACTTGGCTCCCAAATATTCTTTCTCTACCTGCTTTTTAGCATCTTCCAAAGCTGACAAGGTTGCTTCTTGGCGAAGCCGATTGGTTTGTCCGAGTTTTAATGCCAACTTGCTGCCTCGCTCTGGATTTCTTGTCAGCAAAAGTCGAAGAGAATCTAGGGCGCTTTCCATCCTTCCCATAGCATTGAGCCGAGGAGAAATGACATGGCCAATCTCGTAAGTTCCAATACTATTACTCAACCCTGCTTCCTCGTAAAGGGACTTGAGGCCGATCCGCTTGGAGGCGGCTAGGTTCAAAAGTCCGTTTTTGACAATGACTCGGTTTTCCCCAAGCAAAGGTACCATATCCGCTACCGTACCGAGGGTAGCTAGCTCCAAGTTTTTGAAGAACTGTTCATCTTGATCTTTCCCATATTCCGAAAGTAGGGCGGTCGCAAGTTTGAAGGCTACCCCACTCCCCGCCAAAGTGGTGGTGTGAAGGGTAGCGAAAGAAGAAGGGAGAACTTCTTGCGCCTGATGGTGATCGGTAATAATCAAATCTAGTTTTAGCTCTTTAGCATAATTTGCTTGCTCGATCGCAGTAATACCACAGTCTACGGTGATAACAAGCTTGGCACCTTCGCTAGACAAAAATTTTAAGGCTTCGTTGTTTAGACCGTAACCCTCACTGTGGCGCGAAGGAATATAGGGCAAGATTTTTGCTCCTAGTAAATCGAGGCTCTCCCAAAGGATGGCGCAAGCAGTGATACCATCGACGTCGAAGTCACCGTAAATATAGATTAGCTCTTTTTCGGTGATTGCTTTTTTTATCCGGGCAAGAGCTCGCCCTAGATCAGGAAAAAGTTTTTCCGGATCAGTCAGAAGATTTAAATGGGGGTGAATAAATTTTTCTTTAGAGTTCGAATCTTTTAGATTACGGTTGAGAAGTAGTTGATTTTTTAAATCTCTCTCAACCCGTGGAAAAACTTCCCAGTGCTTTGGCTCTAAACTACTCGCCATAAATATTGCTCTAGATCAACTTTATCCCCAACAACTTCCACCCCTTCCCTTTCCAAACGAGCTTTTTGAACCCCTGTTCCGCCAAAAGCAAAAGAAGGGGCGAGTCGGCCTTTCATATTGACCACTCGATGACAGGGAATTGCCTCTTCATCAGGATTTTGATGAAGGTAATTACCGACCAGACGGGGATTTGTCACTCCGGAAAGCAGGGCCAGTTTTGAGTAGGTCAGAACCTTTCCCTGGGGAATTTCTGAAGTTATTTGATAGACAATTTCTCTTTTGTTCATGGAAAACAATTTTACCACGGCAAAAACCAATCTAAAACGGGCATACTGACTACTTTTTCCTTCTTCTGTCCGTCCACTCCTGCCAAAGTACTAGAATCGGGGCGGCGTTAAAGATCGAAGAATAGGTTCCAGAAATGACTCCAACCAAAAGAGCGACAACAAACCAGCGGATTGAAACCCCACCGAAAAGCAACAGGGCGGAAAGAACAAAAACAACGGTCAGAGACGTATTCAGTGAACGACCGATGGTCTGCATGATTGAGTGGTTGACCGTTTCAGCAAAGCTTGGATAGGTCCGTTTGTTCAAATTTTCCCTGATACGGTCAAAAACAACAATCGTATCGTGGACCGAGAAACCAATGACAGTGAGTAGGGCGGTAACAAAAAGTGAGTCGATCTCAACTGCGAAAAAATGTCCCAAAATAGAGAAAACACCCAGGACCAAAAAGGCATCATGCAGCAAAGCAACGATCGCCGCCAGACCAAAACGCCAACTTGAGGCCGGGGCGGGAAGAGATCTAAACGCCCAGGAAATGTAAATCACGATCATGATTGAAGCTATCACCAAAGCAAGCAGAGATTTACGCAAAAGCTCAGCTCCGACTGTCGGTCCGACCGTTTCGTGGCGCAGCTCGGCCACCTTACCGTACTTCTTGTTTAGAGCAGAGATAAGGGTTTTGTAATTCTCGTCAGAAAGAGGCTTGGTCCGAAGCAAATAGCTTGATTGGCCAGTAGTCTGCACAGTGGAGACTTCAATCTTTGCTTCTTTGCTGACTGTTACTAGTTCACTTCGTTCCACTGTTTTCTCTAGGCGTATCTCAACTAAGGTCCCTCCGGTAAAATCAATTCCCAAGTTTAGCCCCCAAATCATTAGAGAAATCAAGCCGGGAAGAATGATCAGTCCGGAAAAAGCAAAGTACCAAAATTTTTTTCCAACTACATTTAGCATAGTGTTTTATCCTTTTGCGCTCTTGCGCCTTTTATTTACTTCCATTTCCAGCATTTCAAAAACTTCTAGCTCAAGTTCGGCGACCAGGGTGGTTATTTTTTCATCTAAGTTTTCGACCCGATCCTGCAAAAAACCAATCACTTCAGTTTCAGTGGCATAATAAAACTTTTCCAAAAAACTAGTCCGTTCGTCATCGGCGAGCAGATCCAACAAACCTATCAAGAGATGCTGTTGATAAATTTTAGCTAGTAAGTCAAGTAAATGCTCTCTTTCATGCTCTGCCAAGTCTAGCTGGGTGAGTTTGTTTTCGATATTTTCTTTGTTTGCAAAGCGTTCGTAGAGAGTAATCATTGCAAAACTCCTAAGGGCTTGGAAGCCTCACTATCATCAAGAAAAAGGAACAGAACTCCTTGTTTGGCTTTGGGTGGGTAAAGCCCCAAACCATCCATCACTTCTGGACTTCCTCCAAAATGCTTGCCAGTGCTAAGTGCAGGGCCAGCATCGGCAATGTCTCCAATCACTGCTTGCCCCGTCAAAGGGTTGATGGCAAGCATTCTCCGATGTTTAAACCATTGCCAGGCATTTGCTTGTCCCCAGTTCGGAGAGTCGAAGGTTTGCACCACCAGATAAAATTTTTCCATTTCAGCGTCACGTGCGGTCAGGCTTTGGCGGTTGGGAGCAAAATACCCATAGGCACCTCGACCACCTGCCATTCCAGTCCGACTGTAGTTTGCGCGCGCTACTTCCGAATCAAAGTGCGAATCAAAAGTATCCCCTGGATAGCGAGTCAAGTGAGACTCTGTGCCAATGTAACCATAGCTAGTGTTCAGTCGGTAACCTTGCAGTTCTGCTTTGACTCGAACGCCCAAGATTTTATAGACTGCTTGCTCAATTTTCCTTTCTTCCTCTTTTGTTAAGGGTCTTACCTCATGGGGAAGTTTCCCCAAAAGTTCTTTTCTCAACTCGTCTGTTCTGTCTTTCCCCGCTGTAACACTCGGCTTTATTGTTCCGGGAAGTAACTCTCTCTGCTGAAAAACTCCCGGTAGCTCTTTGGTTGGACTCAACCCTGAAGAAAGGAGCATCACTCCCGCCGCTGTTCCGGCTACGACACTTCGTCCTGTCTGACGCGCCACGTCCTCAACATTGATCCCCTTTTCTCTGACCCAAGTCAGACTCTCACCGTGTTTTTCTTCAAACACTGTGAGCAGGTCTTTGTATTTCTTTTCAAAACTTGAAGCCAAAAGTTTAAAGGCTTCGGTTTTTGCTTTTGTTTTAGGCATTTCGATAAACTAAGCGCAAAAAGTTTCTGGTCACGACAATAGCGGTAAACATTGAAACCAGAATCCCTATAGCCAAGGCGAGAGCAAAACCTTTCACTTGACCGGTTCCAAGCCAAAACAAAATACCGCTAGTGAGAAGTGAAGAGACATTCGAATCACGAATCGAGTTCCAAGCCCGGGAAAAACCAATCTCAGTCGCATTTATCTTTGATCTGCCTTCTCTGAGTTCCTCTTTCATTCTTTCAAAAATCAAGATATTAGCATCCACCGCCATACCAATCGAGAGAATAAAGCCAGCAATTCCGGCTAGAGTCAGAGTGACCGGGATAGTTTTGAAGACTGCCAAAACAATCAGGGCATAGACCAAAAGAGCCAAGTCAGCTAGTAGACCAACGACGCCGTAATAAATCAGCATGAAGGCAGCCACGATACTGATCCCGACTATTCCGGCGAAAAGACTTTTTTCCACAGACTCTTTACCCAAAGTTGCACCAATTGATTGATCAGAAATGATGTCAATTTTTTTCACTGGCAAAGCCCCGGCGGAGAGCTGAATTGCTAGGGTTTTGGCCTGATCAGGAGAATCCATACCACTGATCTGACCTTTGTCACGAATTTCACTCTGTACTGTAGCATAGTTGATGATTTGATCATCCAAAAAAGTCATCAATGGCTTTTGAATCAGCTCACGGGTA
Organism: bacterium; assembly: GCA_030704665.1. NCBI lineage: Bacteria > bacterium. The sequence goes on from JAUYID010000009.1 coordinate 819,328, forward strand.
ACTTTGGCAAACTTATCTTGAGAAGAAGATTTAATTTCAAAATTTACAACTGCCCCAGGAGTGGTTCCTTGGCCAGCGGAGTTAAAACCGGCATCCGCCCTTTGCAAATCTTTGCCGGTAACCCCTGTGGGTTCAGTATTTTCCAAGGTTGGTATCACCTCGGGTTTTGTGTAATCGACCCCCGCTTTAAATTTTCTAAACTCAAGCTTGGCGGTTTGACCCACCAGTTTTTTGGCTTCATCTGGGTTGTTTATCCCAGGCAGTTCAACAATGATCCGGTATTCTCCGGCAACTTTGGCGGTTTGCACCAGGGCTTCGGCGACCCCAAGCCCATTGACCCGTTTTTCAATCACCTCTTTGGCTGCCTCCAAAGCTTTGTCGCGATCGGCTGCGGCTACATCGGACATGTCCGCTCGCAAAGTCAAGGCAGTCCCACCCTGAAGATCAAGACCAAGTTTGACATCAAATTTTCTGGCGAAGCTTATCCCAAAACGACTTAGGTTGAGGTCTGGGCCTTTGAGAACTCGATCAACTTTGATTGGCCCGAGGTTAAATTTGACTGGTACGCTTGGCCAATCAATAAGAATAGAAGCAAAAACTATCAGTCCAATGAAAAGAAGGACAAATCTGGGTTTCTTCATCGCAGAGAATTATAATAGTAACGAAGCTAGAGAGTCAATCAGGCAAGAGTTTTGATAAAGTCCTCGATTGAGGGGTAGGCTTCCTCAAAAATTAGATATAAACTTTCCGTCTCTTTTTGCTCTCCAACCAAAATGCACTTCTTTCCCATCCCAAAAGCAACTCCAGCTTCCAGATGGGCTGATTTCCCGGCTGGAAGCAGTAGAATCAAGGCCGAAGATTCTTTCAAAGCATTCATACCTACGTCAAAAATTTCCTTAACGTGAGGGGAGTTTTTCCAGTTGGGTATGCTTTCGAATTTTTCCATGAATTGTTCTGGAGAGTAATTTCTTTCCCATTCCTGAAGTTTATACTCGGCTCCATCACTATCAACAAAGCAATAAACCGTTTTTCCTTTTGCCTTTATTTTCCCCGCAAAGTCTACAACCGTTTCCTTATTTCTCCACCTTGAAGCAATAAAGTAATCGTACTTCATCTTTAGCGGCTCATCTCTTCTTCGTCACCGAGAAGCATAACGTGGGGTTTTTCGAGAATTCCAACGACAAAGGGGTCACGGCGGTTTTTGCGGAAGGCGAACTCATCTTCAGTCATAACAGTGTAGTTTACTTCCCGACCCACTTCTTCTTCCGCCTCTTTAACTAGTTGGGCTAGCTGAGGCAAAACTACACTACCAACCACCAGAAGGTCAACGTCGGAAGCACCAAGCGGGTAGCGACGGATGTAGCCCCCGGCCAGAGTGGCAAATTTTATCTTGCCGAGCTTGCCTCGCTCGTGAATGATAGCTCCGCCAAGTCCAGAAGCCTTAGCCATCATACGAGACAGTTCGTCGAAAAATGAGTAGTCTTTGCGAAAACCGTAGAATTTACGGTTGGCCCGCGCTTCAGATGTAACCATACCCGCTTTTTCCATACGCGATAGTTCCGCCCGAACCGCGTTTATCTGCTCATTGACTGCTCTGACCAACTCCCGAACGTAAAAAATCTTGCCGGGGTTGGTAAAGAAGACCTGGAGAAGTTTGATCCTGGTCTTGGAAATAAAAAGATTTTTCAGGGCAGGATTACTTGCAGCTTGGTCTGTCATTTATCCTCCTTGGGCAAGTAAATCAAAATTATAATTTACTCTTATCATTTAAAAGAGACTGAAGAGCCAACAGGAACTATCTCAATCCAAATTTTGCCTCGATTGAGTTCTATCTCTTTGTTTCTTTTGTCATAAAATCGAGTTCTTCCTTCCCGTGAGCTTTTTTTCCACGTTCCGGTAAAAACTTTGCCGTCAGTAAAAATCTTGACCTTCCCTTTGCCAATTGTGCTCATGTGCAATCGACCGTGACCGCCGGAAACCGCTAGTTGTGTCGGGACATACTCAACAATGATATTTTTTGCTGTTAGTTGTTTTTTGGTTGCAGCATCAGTATGAACTAGGCCACCGTTTTTGCGCAAGTAAAGATTGGTCTTTGGGTCATAAATCCAATCAACATCATAACTTCCGATAGAATAAGAAGAGCCAAACTTTACTTTCAAAGAAAACTTTTTCGGCCGCTCCTCAGGCTCAGCTTCCTTATCTTTAAACAACCAAGATTCGATTGAGACTGGACCGGTATACCCTTTTTTTGCGGCGGCGGCGCGAAGCTTTGTGGTCGTTGTGTAAACATTGTGAGGGGCAAAACGAAAAGTTACTCTTTCATAGGTAGGCGCACCAAGACCAAATTGATCAAGGTCTTTGATACCGTACTGACGCACTTTTGCTTGTGCCTCGGGACTACCTCCGATATGAGCGTAGCCTGCCTTGTACTCGCTGAGCCAATCAAGAAAGTACGGCCGGTTACTACGCACTGGTCCCAATTGTGTATCGGGAGCTAAATAAATATTTAATGTGCGAGTAATGCCACCTTCAGCCAAGGCTTCATAGGTAATCTCGGCTTTAGCCATCCCAGTTTGAGGACGAGCGTCTGTATGGTTTTCAATCACCACTGCCAAAGGCAGCCGATTCTTCCATCTGTTTGCCTCAGTTTGAGTGTACAAAACCCCATTCAAAGGGTCAGGGACGTCTCTTGCTTCTTTTGGTTTGCCAGTCAGAAGTGTTCCGAGAGGAGAAAAAACTTTCTGCAAACTTTTCTCGATATAGCTGCGCCCGAACCAAAAGCCAAGACCGCCCAAAAGAACAATGAAGGAGAGGAGAACGACCACCACAAAAAATTTCTTGATCTTTGAAAGTTTTTTAAACCTTTTGATCCAATAAAACATTTATTCTTTGTTTCCCACCCAATCTAAGACTTCTGGGTACTAGTATTACCCATCAGCTTAAACTTTTTGATTTTGTTTTGCAAGACTTACCTACTTGCAGGCGAGGGTAGGCTTGTGCTAAAGTGGCCAGCAGCAATGCCGAAAAAAACTAGGGAAGAAAAAATTTTGGCCCGCTTACGCCGCCTGGAACAAGCCAAACAGTCTCCGGAAGGCGTAGCCCCCATGCCAAACTCCACAACAGCCGAGGCGACTTCATCTGCTTACAATATAAAAAACCTTCACAAAACTGAAAAAATCCCTGAGCCAGCAAAAGTCAGGACCGAAGTCGTGGACTATTCTTATGTAAAAACCGACCTACGGAAGACCGCTGTTTTGACAGCTGCTGCGCTGGTCATCGAGATTGGTTTGAGCCTGTTTTTGGGAGGAAAATCTATTTTTTGAGGTAGATTAGGCACATTTGCGCTTGACAGCCTCAGGTAGGTGTGCTAAGCTTTTTTTCGAGGCTGTTTAGCCTCATTTACGTTAGATTTTTAGTCACTTAGTCACTGCTCGAAGGGAGGTGACAGAAAAGATCAGAAAATCAAAGTTGAAGAACCACACTTTGATTTTTCCATATCTCAACTAATTATGGCTTCAATGTATTGTGTAAAATGTCGTGCAAAGAAAGAAGTTGCTAACCCAGAGCAAGTCACCATGAAAAATGGCAAAAAAGCTCTTCGAGGAACATGTCCAGACTGCGGAACCAAGATGTTCAAGATTGGCGGCTAGTTCTCTTTTGTACCATTAACAGAAAGGCCCCTAGTGATAGGGGTTTTTCTGTTTTGAGAAGTCATTGACAAGAAAACCGTTTGCTATTACGATTTAACAGTGAAAATTCTGCCGCTACTTGAATCGAGAAATGGTTTCGGGGTCCTTCTTTCTCTCGCTCTTTTCCTTTCAGCACTTATTACCAGCCTGCTTGCATTAAACACACGCAGCATTTATTCTCTTGCCGCCGCGGAAACACCCCTTGCCGCTTGCTATATCTCCCCAACTCCAAGTTCGGTGGGAGAGGATTTTAATATTTTCGGCTCAGGGTTGCCTAGCTCAAGTCCTTTATCTCTCAAAATGTCGGAGTCAGGAAACCAAACCTTCCTCTCTTCCCTAACCAACCCATCAGGAGAGCTTGCCGCAACTTGGCATTCAAATTTTGGTGGTACCGCCATCATTTACATTTATGATTCTTCTGGAACCCTTCTAACCAGCTGTTCTTTTGAAGTACTCTAATCTATTTTCCGGCGGAGAGAGTTTTTGCTGAAGAGTAATTCTTCTGAAGCGTCAACAAGACGGCTCCCAGTCCAAAAAGTAAAACAAAGAAAGCAACTATCCCTGAAACAATAGGGACAAAGCTAATAATTGTAAAGACAACCAGTCCCAGAAAAAAGGTTAAAAACCTTCCTGCCTGGCGGCCGCCTTGGTTGAGAAGAGCCTGACCAGCCCAGTAAACAACAAAGATTCGCACTACAAACAAACTTATCAAGTAAAGTGCGAGAAGAATCAGAGCAAGAGGAATCCCAACGATCGAAATCAACAGAAGCACAAAAGCAATTGGGGTCAGTATCAACGCCAAAAGCCCAAAACCGAGAGAGGCAAGTGGTCTTGCTTTCAGTGTTGCGACCGTTTCGTCGGCAAATTTTGGGAAAAAATGAAGCAAAAGAAACCCGAGAATCAAAATAGAAACAAAACTAATTATTTTCAAAAAGAGATTTACCCCCGCCAAAACTCCCAAAACCTTTTCTGTAGAAACCTGGGTTCGGGCAGGAAAAGTTTTCTTGGAAACAGTGCCTGCTACTTTCGCGTTTGAATCCAAAGAGAGATCGCGGTCACTCCAGTAGGTTATACTTCCACCTACTTTAGCTTTTGAGGTCAGACGTAGTTGCCCCGTCCCTGCATTTATATCACCGCCAACGGAATTCGAAATTGTTACATTTCCTGCACCCAGATAAACATCTTTAGCAATGCTTCCGGCTAAACTTAAATTTCCGGCTCCCGCCACTACCCCACCGGAAACTTCAGACTCCCCAGTCAAATCGACATTTCCTCCTCCAACAGTCAGGTTGCGACCAAGCTTTCCGCTGATAGAAACTTGTCCACCAGCCACACGCACATCTTGACTGACCTGCCCGGAGATTGTGACTGTACCACCAGCGGCGATGACGTCTCCATTAACCTTGCCGTCAATGAGGACTTGACCGGCGAAAGCATAAAGATCCCCGTTAATAGTTCCGGAAATTTCTGCACTATCACCAAAAGCAAAATAGTCTTTTTCAACTGTTTCTCCGGACGCAACGACAACTCTTTTGGGGGTTTCTTCTTTGGAATCCTTAGCAAAGGAGACAGGGGCAATGAAGAGCAAACTCAGCGCAGATAAAGCCAACAAAACCTTTTTCATCTCGGCAAGCTTAAGTTTTAATTGACTAAATTGTCAATAGCCAAGGGAGCAAATTAGTTTAGTTCCACTTTGTATTGCAAGGCTTCGGCGAGATGCGAGGGGGTAATTTTTTCTTTGGCATCAAGGTCAGCAATCGTTCGCGAGACTTTAAGAATACGGTAAAAACTGCGGGCGGAAAGATTCATTTTGTTGATCGCCGCCGAAATGAGTTCTCGACACTCTGGCTCAAGACGACAAAATTCTTTGACTTGTCTCGCAGTCATCTCGGCGTTAGAAACGATACCAGTACTCTTGAAACGTTTTTCTTGCTCGTTTCTGGCTAGTTGCACTCTTTTCCGGATTTGGGCCGAGCTTTCACCAGCTGGTATATCAAGCAAATCTTTGGTTTTCACAGCCGGAACACTGATGTGCAAGTCAATACGGTCGAGAATCGGCCCGGAAATTCTCTTTTGATAGCGGGTTACTTGTCCGGGCAAACAGGTGCATTCTTTGGTTGTATCACCAAAGAAACCGCAGGGATGTGGCTTTACATAAAGACCTACAGAGGCTCCAGAGTCGTATTTATAAACAATCTCGACCCGACCTCTGAAAATAAACACCTTATCAATAATCCTTCCGACCATTTCCTTCCGAACCATGGGTTCAGTCGCCGCTTCAAACATTTCAAGTAACTGCCTTAAAGTTGAAAGAACATCCTTTCGTTTTACCTGGTCGTTAATTAGAAATTGTATTTTTTCAACTTCTTGTTCTAACAGAGCTCTTTCATTTTTTTGTACTTCGTACCGCCTATCAAACACATCGCGAATTATTCCTCCATCCTCAAACAGTTCTACCAACCTATCAACTTTACTATCGTATTCCTGTAGGTGTTTTTGGGCAACCTTAAAATGAGCCGTTAGTGATCCAGTTGATTGTGCTTCCTCCAAAGACAATTCGTTACTAACATCCTCCTGTCGGAGCTCTTTCAACCTGGTTTTCAATTTTGTGAGCACGAGATGTTCCAGTTTTGGGGCCGCCAAAAGATGTCTTCTACAAGTATTACCTCTGACGTAACTACTATCAATGAAGTCGCTTCTTACATAAACCTGACCATTCGGTTTCTTAGCCCTTCTGGTTTTCAGATAGGCCCTCTTTTGGCAATCACCGCACCATATTTTTCCAGCCAGCAATGAATCCGAAGCAAGTTGTCTACCAGTAACTTTAGATCTTGATTTCACCCTGTCTTGAATCTTATTGAAAGTAGCCTCATCAATAATACTCGGAACGTTTTTAGCTTCTTGTTGTACCCACCTATCAGGAGCAGTAAATACTCGTTTTTGTTTGCCGCTAACTGTTTTTCCTTGTTTGTATTTACTTCCGAGTTTCCGACCCCATCTCACTTTCCCAACCAAAGCGGGGTTGGTTAAAATGTTTTTTATTGTCGCAGACGACCAACTCCCTGGGCCCAGTTTACCTGTCGGGGAAGGGATTTTATCTCCAACAAGACTAAAAGCAATTTTACGAAAACTTCCACTAGAGAGGTATTCATCAACAATACGTTTAGCCACAACCGCTTTTGAAGGAATTAACTCAAAATGCCAATCGTACACCTGCTTACCATCAGCAAGAGTTTCAATCTTTGGTACTTTTTTAAGCCAAAAGGGAGCGAACACCATCTTGCCTCTTTCGGCTAATCCTCTGAATCCAGACCTAACTCTTTCACCCCGTGTTACGTTCTCTTGTTGGTCTTGGACTCCCGCTAAGGCGGCTGTCATCTGTTGGACATAATTACCACCCCAGTAGTAATCAGTAGGTGTAATTGGTTCAACCGCAACGTTTCTCATGTAAACTTGGATGTTTGCAGTTTGAGCTAATCTCCTGTGAAACCTAAGAATTAAATCTGCTTCCCTTGCTAACCTTGATGAGTGGTAAACAAGTACGATGTCAAACTTTCGGAGTAAGCTATTTAGCGGTTTTACATCCTCCAGTAAACTTGCGGCTGCGGGTCTGTCTTCAAACTCAATATCACCGAATACCCCTGGCTCGATGTAGGGCTCAACAAAAGCCCAACCTCTCTGTTCACAAATATCTTTTGCCCATTTTACTTGGTCAAAAATTGAAACTTTTTCCTCGGCAGCTTGGTCTAACGTGCTAACACGGGCATAAACCACCGCTTTTAAGGTCGGGGCTTGTATTGTCGGTCTGTAGCCTAAATTTAGTCCATCCTCCATCTGTCTTTGCTCCTTATTAACTATGTGGCGGCCACACAGCTTTAGTGTTGGGACATAAATTCCAACAAGTCGTCTTTCTTGAATCGGAGAGTCCGACCGTGTTTGTAACCCTTGAGTCCTTTTTTCAGCCACCAACGTCGGAGTGTTTCGTAATGAACACCCAACATGGTAGCGGCTTCTCGAAGGGTTAGGAATTCTTTTTCGACTGGTTTAGACATTTTGATTACTCCTTAATTAAATAATACATCACTTGTCAATGCTGTTATCTACTTGTTTACTAGCCTCAAGAGCCGACAGAGCTAGCTGTGTGAAATTTCGTTTTCCGACCTGATTAAAATTATCAACCACGTCTTGAGACGAGCAGACAGAACACCCACACCCAGATTTTGCCAAGTCGTCAAGTGTCTGCCGCTTCTTATCTACCAAAGTCCCTCGTCTCATAACCCCCTCCTGCTTAACTCTTGGTACGAAGTCTCTAGTTCTTGACCGATTAAATTACGATTTGGATTATCATCAGGAGCGGCTTCATATTGTTCTAACAAAGTGTTAATCCTGGACTGTAACTCCTCAACCGATAATTTTTTAACGTCAAAGTTTACCCCACCATGCCACTCACTATATTGTTTTGACGTTTCCTTACCTGTCGAAACATTGGGTCGGGTAGTAGGGTAAGTTAGTTTTTCTCTTTTGTTTAGAGGGTTTTCCTCCTGATAAATCAGCCCAGAAGTCTCTAAAACAGGAATGATTTGCTGTCTTAGCTGCCAGTCCGCCAAGTGTCGCTGGTAAACTTCAAAGTGCTTTTTCAGGATTTCGTTTCTTGATACCCCAAGTTTTACCCCACCCCCTAACTCACTATATTTATCGGTATAGGCGGGGACGATCACTTCCTTAAAAAGGTTAAAGACATAAGGTGGTAAGTTTAACTCCTGGCTTTCCGAAATCGAATCCCAAAGCTTGAATGCTTCCCGAACATCGTCCTCGTTGGCAACAAGTAATCCGTTTTGTCTTTCCCTGAACCACAAGTTAAGCAACGCAAAGGTTTTTATCAGGTTGATGATGCGGCCGACATCCCGTTGGTGGCGGGGTTTGTAAATCTTAATCCTGTCGGAAAGCAGTTTTTGAATCAGTTGCGGCGAAGCGATCTTGACGTCTTTGATCCCAGCTTGCTTGATAGCCTTGATACGGTCTTTTAGCATTTTTCTGACTGGGTCGAGGTCTAGGCTGCTTTGGTACTCGGTAACGTTTGATTCTCGTTTAATCCGCTCCGATATAGCTTCACGGATTTTTTCTTGATTCGTTTCTGGTGAAAGTAACAGGAACCTCGTGGTTTCTTGCTCATCGAGGTTTAGCCCAACTGTGCAAAAGATGACCACAGGGAAACCGATCAATTTTATATTCTTTGTCCTTAAACCCTGCCGTTGATTCTTGTCCGTAATTTTCAGTTCGATTACCTTTTTGTCGTGTGAAAGTAGCGGCCTTAAATGTTCCAACAGTTGCGTGTGGGGTTGGTCTAGGAATATCAAAATTTTACGTGACAAGTCAGCCCTGTAACTTTTAGACTCTGGGTCGTAAGAGCTTTGATCGTGAAAGAAAGCTGTTGGTGAACAATAACCAACTTCAACCACATCCTCCTCTGGAAACAATTTGGCAATCTCCATCGGGATAAAGCTTTTGCCGCTTGAGGACGGTGCGTTGAAGGAGATGTTTAGCTGAGCGTCTTCCGTGTAACAAGAGAGCTGGGTCAGGAAAGTAATAAGCTTGTTTACCTCGTCCTTTTTAATCGTCAGACCAAGTATTTTTATCAGTTCTTGGCTAGTGATGGGCCCAAACTGGGACACGTCAATTTGTTCCTCTTGCTTCTGCTCAACCTCTTGTTCGGCTTTATCAATCAGATCAAAGGCTTCGTCGCTCATGCCAGCCTCCTAACCGCGACCTTGAACTCCAAGTTTTCCAACCTCATCAGTAGATCAAGGCTGTCTCCACCCTGGTTGCAGCCGAAGCAGTACCAAGAGTTGTTGTGGGTGTAAATTGTGAAGGATGGGGTTTTTTCTTGGTGAAGTGGGCAAAGTCCCACAAATCTACTTCTGCTCACTTTTCTCAGTTTTCCAGCGAAAAGTTCTTCTATGGGGATTTGTCGGGCGGTTTCAACTTTCCTTTCCCAATCTTTGTTCTCACCTTTGTTGAGAAGTAGCATGGCACGATCAATGCTTTTACGTTCTTTTTTGATCCTGGCTAGCCATGAGGCGGTTCGATAGGTCGCTATCCTAGTAAGGAACCAACTAACGAACTCATCATACTTTTGGTAGCTTCTTTTTGCGGCGGCGACTTTCAAGTCCAGCAGGGCTTGGGTTTTTTCCTCATCCTCATTCAGACTCCAGGCCTTTTCATTCAGGACAGGAACGGCGTCTTTACCAAAGACTTCGACCGCTTCCAACAAGGAGACTTTATTACTTTCCATCACCGTCTCCTTCCTCAGAGTTTGGGACTAGAACATAACCCTTGCCTCCACAGCCTTGGCAGATTTTTGAACCAAACTTGACCGTACCGAAGCCATTGCAAACCACACACCGAAACGGGACGAACTTTGGTCTAACTTGGACGTTTTCAGGGTTGTCGTTATTCTGTCTGTCCATCTTTTCCTCCAACAAAAAAACAGGCCTAAAATTCTCATTTTTATTTTCATTCTTATTACTTGAGAATTTTTCGGTCTGCCTTTGGCAAACTGTGGGGGGATTTACGAGCCCTTGTCCTCTTTATTTATTTTTACTTTTATAAGTATACCATAGTGTCGCCATCCTTGCTTATGCTTGGTAGAAGTGCGATAATCTGGCCATCTTATGCCAAAAATTAACGCCGAGGAAATAAGAAAACTGTTTGAAGGTAAAAAGAAATTCTTTACTATCCCTATGGCCATAATCTTGGGTCTAGGTTTACTTCCAATCACAATCGGGTTAGGTATCGGCTACTTAGCTTACAAAAAGATTCCCAACACTACCCAAAGAAATGTTGCCCTGGGAGTCATTGCTTTAGTTACTTTGGGAGCCACCTTTGCTTGGTTTAACATGTCCTCCACCGAGCCTGAACCTCAACCTAGCCAACAAACAACACAATCAAATGAAACCAAAGAGAAAGCAAAGATTGAGAATGTCTTTAAGGTCACTAAGGTAGTTGACGGCGACACTATTGAAATTGAAGGTGGGAAACACGTCCGCTACATCGGGATTGATACTCCAGAAACAGTTGATCCCAGAAAAGAAGTCCAATGCTTTGGCCAGGAAGCCTCCGACAAAAACAAAGAGATGGTCGAAGGGAAAGAAGTTAGGCTTGAGAAAGATGTTTCCGAAACTGACAAATACGACCGACTCCTCCGTTACGTTTATGTTGGCGATACTTTTGTTAATGACAGCCTTGTTAGGCAAGGTTACGCTAGAGCTTCGTCTTACCCACCAGACGTAAAACACCAAGACCAGTTCACCGAAGCAGAGAAGGAGGCTAGGGAAAACGATCGAGGCCTGTGGTCAGAATGTGAGAAAAAAGAGGAAGCAGCACCCCCAACAACAACCCCACCGCCAACAACTAGTGGGAATTGTGATCCTTCCTACCCTGATGTTTGTATTCCGAAGTACCCACCTGACCTAGACTGCGGCGACATTACTTACAGGAAGTTTAAGGTCTTACCTCCTGACCCACATGGGTTTGACGGAAAGGACAACGACGGGGTCGGTTGTGAAAGTTGATGGATTGGGGAATTTTTTTAATCGTCTTATTCTTTGGTTGGATAATAATAGCCTTCATTAACGACTCAAGATTTTCCAAAGATCATAAAATTCTAAGTAAGCTAACGATAGTAATTGTGGGTATTGCTGCCCTTGTAATAGGTTTGGCTTGGGCAGAGGAGTCCCCACGAACTCCAACAAGAACTAGAAGTACCACACCTTACATTCAACAATCAGAACCAAGTGCACTCTGTCGAGATGGAACATTAAGTTACAGCTCCAATCGGCGGGGAACTTGCTCCCATCATGGCGGAGTAAGTGTTTGGTACTAATTAAGGAAATACTATGACTGACGATGAGATTTTGAAATTAAGAAAAGAATACAAACTCCACGAAGTCGTTGAAGACAGACTGGTGAAGTTGTTTAAGGAACTTTCTCCAACGAACTACACCTTGAAAGAAGGGATTGGCCTTACAAGCGGCCGCACCGACACAAGCCACTATATCGGAGGCGGAAAAATAATTCACGTTGAGGTAATAGCCTCCGCCAACATGGTTGCTAAGGATTTACTTAATCTCCACCAGAGTGTCGCCGACGGTAAGGTTGTTGTGTTGATGGATGAGGAAATTGATCCAACAGTAACCAAGGAGTATTTTTCGGATCATGCCACCGACAGGTTTCCCAGACTTTCAATCAGCGAAGTTCTGGACGAGGACAAGAAAGAGGCTGTTCTTGTAAAGCTAGCCGACATTGTCCAGGAAATTGACAAAACCACCGTTAAGTTCAAAAACGAATCACAGAAAAAGTTTGACCAATTCCTCAAGGACTTGAACCGACAAGGAGAGTTGATAACCTATGACTTCGGGTTTTTCCCTAGAAAAAATTTGGGGGTTTTCCAGAAACTCTCGGACGCAGAAAAACTCTATCACGAGCTAGACCCACTTGGATTTTCCGCCGCCGCAGGTCTTCATAGAGGGTATGGTTTATCGTGGGAGTTCGGGAACGACGGTAAGTTTTTGCGGTTAGGATACTCTGACAAGGACAACAACTTGATCCCCTTTGTCTCTGTTGGAGACTACGGTGAGGTAATTCACACCAGCTCCTACCACAAGGAGGGCTTTACCGAAATTCATAAACCTACACTCCTAAGCTTGTTGAATCCCGTAGTTGAATTTTACAAAGAGCTAGTCAAAAAGAAAGGCTACAAAGGAATGGTGGATGTAATCGCACACTTTAGCGGTTTCGAAGGTCTGAAGTGGGTAACTACCAATGACCCCGCCGCACTAATAATTAGAGGTAAAGCCTTCTACAGCGATGAAATTACTTGTCCAGTATTCTCAATTACAGCAGAGGATTTGCAGAAGCCTGAGAAAGTCCAAAGTTTAATTGGTGAGATGCTCCTAGTCTTGGAGAGAAACAGCAATAAAATTCCTTGGAGCAGGTAGTATTCAGCACCTGCTATAATAAGTCAAACTGCCAGAATTACCTTACAAGCAAGTTAAAAGCTTGGTGTAAGTAGCGTAGCTACATTATGAGACTAAAGATATTACTGGTGATTTTGGGTTCTCTGCTTCTTGCCTCTGGAATCTATCTCGGAATAAATAAATTTATACTTCAACCAAAAGAAAAAAGCCCTGTTGCTTCTGTTGTGGAAACCAAAGTGGCGACTGAGTCTGCCGAGCCAAAACCCGAAGGAAAGAAGGAGGACGCAAAAGCTCCAACAGGGGAAGTTTCGGGTGCGACTACAAATACTGTCCAGCTCCCAACACAACAGAATACACCTCCACTATCAGTACCAGATGAATCAGGCAAGATCGCTACTCTTAACAGCTTAATTGAGAAACTAGTCGGTTTGGCTGTAAAAATATGGGCGGAGGACGAAAAAATTAAAGCAACTACTCAAGGTTGGTTTGCTGCTCTGGAAAATTGTAATTCCGATCCAATAATTCCCTATGCTGACTGCGTTGAACTAAAAAACACTTATTACTCAGCACTTCTAAACATATCCAATGCTGCAAGAAAGAGTTATTTGGCTGATTATCGCAATTACGAGGCCCAGGCTAACCAAATAAAGGCTTCGTGCTCCTCAGTCTGTCAAACTATTTGGAATGACTACATCCAAGCACTTCAAAAGGGTGGTATTCCTCAACCTTAAAACACTAAGCTGACCAAATACACCACTCCACCAATACAAACAGTTTTACCAGTCAGACAGGTTCGGCTGTGGACTAGAGATGGCTAATTATGTGGTGTCCGCCGACCAACATCGTTAATCCTTATCCCTTGTGTGGCGGCCACATATGGTTTAACCACCTTGACCAGGGAATTAGTAAAATTTATATCGCGGATTTCTGTGGCACTTAACGGTTATATTTATTTTGTAACAAAGGGTGTGGTGGGGGTAGTTCGGGACTAACTGACTTGGTCTTAATTCATCTTGGCCAACACTTGTCTCGTGTTTTCTTGTGTTTCGGCTAGTATCTGCTTTAACTCCTCAATAGTCTTACCCTCCAGCTCTTTGTGAAACTCTAAGTTAGCGTTGAGGTTTAAGTTCCTAGAGGCTGGGAAGCGGTCTTTTAGTTTGTTGACCATTTCGATTGCTTGCAAGGCGACGCTTGGTTTGGCTTGTCGGGCGTTCTTGAGACCTGCTTCAATTATCTGTCTGGTGGATTCATCAACATAAGTATCACTCAAACCCGCTCCTTCAAGCTGTTGTCGGATCGCTGTCAAGACGTGAGGTCTACCAAGATTTTTGTAGGCTTCGTTGTTGGCCTTCGTAATAGAGTACCCAGCCTTGCGAGCCGCCAGGCTTCCGTTGCCGTTAGCTTCACCGACGTAGTATTTAACGAATTTTTCCTGCTTTAGTGTCAGCTTTTTCATATTTAATCTTTTTGCATGGCCTTGCAACTTACCGCCTGGCAGGAAGTTAAGGAACTTTACAACAGCCAGTCAAATTTCTACCCATATATAGTATAACTGACAAAGAATATAGTGAGTTAGATGGTGGAGTAAACAGATTTTAGGTTCAATAATATAGTGAGTGGGGTGGTGGGGTAAACTTTTAGTTAGATTTTTCGACTTGCCAGTCCCCACCTTTAGTGTCGTAAATCACACAGTAACGTCCTTCGAAAGTAACCGCCTTACCGCATTCCTGGCTAGAAATCGAAACGTAGCCGCCATTGGGAAACTCCATCTCAACAATTCTCTTATCCTCAACTGTTACTGCCAAGGTGTAGCAATTATCATTGTTTGGATTGTGAACCACGCAGACTCTTTGGTACTCAGTACCATCCCACCAAGGCTTATCGTAACTGATTCCAAAAGGCCACCAATGAAAAAAGAAAGCACCAATCAAGTAGAGGATTATTAGTCCCACTACTCCACCGCCTACTTCGTTTGTATGATTCTCGTCGTTTTCCAATTAAACCTCCCTAGTCAATTATAACGCTTTTTAGGTGTCGGGATGGTCTTTATGTATATCCTTAAGGACAAGGATTCGCCGCTGCAATCAAGACAAATTTGGCCGGAAAAGTCACGTTGGTCGCTGCCCTCGACACCGTCACAAACCCATCTTCGAGAGGCTGGCGCAGTGCCTCGAGAACATTTCTCGGAAACTCCGGGAACTCATCAAGAAAAAGTACGCCGCGGTGTGACTGCGATATTTCTCCTGGTTTGGGATTGGCTCCACCACCAATGATACCCACACTACTCGCGGTGTGATGGGGACTACGAAACTGTCTTTTTGTGACTAAACCACCGTTGACTCCGCCTAGAACAGAGAAGATTTTAGTAACTTCCACTGCTTCCGAAAAAGTCAAACGAGGCAGTATCGAAACAAAAGTTCGTGCCAGTAGCGTCTTACCCGCCCCTGGTGGTCCTTTGAGTAGAACGTTGTGACCACCAGCAGCTGCAATCTCCAGTGCTCGTTTGGCTTGTTCCTGTCCTTTGACCTCTTTCATATCTAGTTCGAACTCTTCCTCAGGAGCAAAATCAAACTTTCTTGGTTTAAACGGGTTGATGGGTGAGACAGCAGTAAAATGATCAAAAACCTCCCGGATATTTTTCACTGGGAGTATTTTTACCTTCTCAACGACAGAAGCTTCAATTGCATTTTCGGTCGGGAGTATCAGAGAATCAAAATTTTTTTCTTTGGCTAGTAGTGAGAGAAGCAGAGCTCCCTTGGTTGAGTTGACTGAGCCGTCAAGCGAAAGCTCACCAAAAATTAAGGTCTTGGCAATATCAGCTTCAAGTTGACCCGAAGAAAGCAAAATCCCCAAAGCAATTGGCAGGTCAAAACTTGGACCTTCCTTGGGCAAATCAGCTGGAGCAAGGTTGACCGTAATGCGTTTAGCGGGGAAATCAGCACCAACGTTTTTCAGAGCGGCCCGGACCCTCTCGCGAGACTCCTCAACCGCCTTGTCCGGCAAACCAACGATTGTGAATGAGGGTAGCCCTTGAGAAGCAATATCAACTTCAATTGTTACCGGCACTGCTTCCAGGCCAACTAGAGAACCGGAGTGGATTTTGGATAGCATTGCCAAGCAGAATAAAGTAAACAGATCAAGGAATCAAGAGGGCTTTTTCACTTCTTTGTCTGTTTTGTTTTCATAATTTCCTCAACTATCACTCCAATCCCGACCGCAGCGGGAACAGAAACTACCGCTCCTAGAAAACCAAACAAAACTGTTCCAATCAAAAGAACAAAAAGAATCATAAACGCGTTCAGACCAATAATACCACTCATCACTTTGGGTACCAAAAAATTGTCTTTCAATGTCTGGATGATATTGTAGAAAAGAAAAATCCAAACTGCCAGAATCGGGTTCTGTACTGCAGAAATGACGAGTGCCGGTATCAAGGCAAGCAACGGCCCGAGACCAGCAATCGGGCTCAAAAAAGTAGCAATCATGGTCAGGGTCAGACTATAGTTTACTCCGAGAACAGTCAGACCAGCAAAAGTTGTGATACCAACCAAACCAGCAATCAAAATCTGCCCAAGCACCCAACCACCAATACGTCTTTCAATTTCTGCCTCAAGAGCTTTTAGCTTTTCTTCTTTACCAGGAAAAAAACTTGCAAGAAAATCTAGTGTTTCGTCATGCTCCAACAAAAGATAGAAAGTAACCACAAAAACCCCTACGAAGAAAAGAAACCCAGAAATAGAACTCAAGGTCAGATTTATCAAACTACCGATCCCCTGATTCAAGACCGGAGAGAGAGTTTTTTGAAGCTGTTCTGCGCTAACATTGACCCCCAGACTCTGAGCCCGAGCCAGGACCTCGCCTAAAATAGCTGGGAAATTGGCTACGAAAAGTTGAAACTGAGAAATAAAAGGGCTAAAGAAAAGACCCAAGAGAGTAAAGAAAAGCCCAAAACAAACGAAAAAAGTGAGAAAGGCAGATACTTTATAGCTTAAATGAAACCCCCGCTGCGTTTTTTTTACCAACGGACGAAAACCACTAACCAGTATGTAGGAAAGAATCAGACTGAGAACCAAGGTGCGCAGCTGCCAAAGGAAAATTAATAATATGATCAAAAAAACACTGAGAAAAATCGTTTTTTTGGAAATAGCAATTGTCATTTATTTTATTATAGCCTAACTTGGGGATTTATTTACTAACTGTAAAGTCAAGGTCGTTTTGTCCAACCTGAGTTGTATTTGTTGAAGCATAGACAGCGGCTTTCCAAGTCGTTTCGTAAGTACTTAACGGTACCACTAAGGTTAGAGTGCCAGAAGAGTTTGTTTCCAAATTTGGGTTCCAATACAAAGTATCTACTAACTTGTCTGCGGTAATTCCCCCACCTCCTCCACCACCCCCGCCTCCATAGTCGCCAATTTTGATGAGAGAGGAAGAAGCATTGGTTGACCTACCCCGGAAGTAATAGAAAGAAGAATGAATCGCAGGTAAAGCTGATTTCCTTAGTATATAAATGGATTTATCGACAAGGCTGAGCGAGATTTTTGCGGCAATTGGATTACCCGAATTATCTTTGGTTGTGATTGTAAGTTTTGCTTTTTCACTTGGTTTGTATTGATCCTTATCAGTTTTTATTTCTACCTTTACGAGTTTGTGCATTGCAGGTACATTCAAGGAAAGGCCTTCGGAATAGTACTTCCCATCCTTGAAAAAGGTAAAAACAAGACTAAAAGATGGGCTTAGTTCTTCATTTATTTCCAGCGGGAAAATACTTTTGCCTTTTTTAATTTCTTTCCATTCCGAAGAATAAATTCTTCCCCTTTCTGTAGTAACTAAAGCTTTTATGTCCTCTGGTACTTCGATTTGCAAATTAGCGGTGTCCCCCACAAGATAAGAATTTTTTTCAGCGGTTACTGATAACTTTGTTAGATTTTGATCGGAGAAGAAAGTAAAGCCTCTAGGTTCATCAGAAATATAAAGGGATTTTGAATCATCAATATAATTTCCAGACCCATCAGTACCCTTTACTCTCAAAATGTAGGAGGAGTTTTTCTCTTGAACTTCAAGTTTTTGTTTTATTATCCCTATTCCGTTGTTGTCTGTTTTTGTCGATCCTGAAATTTCAACCTTCTCAACACTCTCATATGTTTTGTTGTCATAACTAACTGAACTAATTGTATAGTTAAATGTTTTATTTCCCTGTTTAACCCCTTCTCTAGTCTCGGAGTAAAAACTCGCCACCAAATTTTCGCCCTTTAGGTAGGCCCACTTGATTGGTCTTATAAATAAGTTTGCGTTTCCTTGATGGACTATACCCTTACCTGCGCCAAAAATTCTGTTTTTATTCTCATCGGTTTTTATTGCCACCACAGTTACGTTTTGGCTGCTATTTGTTTTAAACTCGTTTGTGTTGACAGTTACGGTTGCCGTTCCTTTGGCATCCAAAGTCACTTCCGGTGAATCTTGATTTATTGAGTCAAAATATTGATCCTCCTGAAAACCACCCCCACACATACCACCCCAAGAGTTTAGATTGAAATTTTGGTTATAAACTGCCTTATCTGTTTCAAAATAAGAGCTAGTGACATAGCCATAGTTTACTTTTGTTTTGGCTAAAGGTGTACCGTTATTATACTTTCCTCTGATTGTGGCTTGTATTTTGTCTTTTAGAAGATACTCACCCTTATCAAGTTCAACTGTTAGATCAAAATTGGGTTTTTTGTAATCCAATACTTCATAATAGACAGAAGCTTCGGAATAATTTTCCTTAGTTTCTCCAAGAACTTCTGCCGTTAAAGGGCCAGTGCCTTCGGCTGCAATAAGCTCACCGGAAAAAATACCTCCGGAATTTGTGGTCTGATCTTTTTGGAAAACGACTTTTTCACTCTCTGTTTTACTATCATAACTTTTGACTGATAC
The DNA here is from genome assembly GCA_030704665.1 of bacterium. Lineage (NCBI taxonomy): Bacteria > bacterium. The sequence goes on from JAUYID010000009.1 coordinate 837,905, forward strand.
CCGAACGGTCTGGCTACCCGGCATTTTATAGATAGCGTCGTTATCTTTTCTCACTAGCCCACGGTAACGGATTTTGTCTCCTTTTTTGTAAATTGGACGGTCAGTATAAAGAAAAATTTCATTATTTTCACTGAGATTTGAACGGACCCGAATATCGGCTTGGCTAAGCAAAATAGCAACGGGAACGATTAAAACCTCACCTTGAGTTTTTCCAACCACCAAATCGACTTTTTTTGGATAAATGAAACTGATTTCTTTCTGGTCTGTTACTTCGGCACTATTAATAATTGTTGGTTTGTCCAACATGCTGTAAAAATCAACCTCGATTGGTTGAGTTAAAACATTTCCATCCAAATCTTGTCCCGCCAAAAGAATTTTTTGATCGTCTTGTCGGAAAATTAGTCCTTTTGAATTCGAGACAAGCCAAATTTGCCCCACTCTATCACCTCCATCATTTACCGCTTCCAAGAAGTAGATCCCCTTTTCCTCCTTAACAAAATAGTTCTCTTTGTCTTTTACCTTTTCTTTGCTTGATAGTTTCTCCAACTTCTCACTATTGACCAATTTATTTGCATAGTCTAAATAATTAGTGCCCCCTATGTCTTTCTTGGCTCTGTAAACAAAGGAGTTTAATAAGGTATCCAAATCGGCTTTGTAAAGATTGAGGTTTACATCCGAGAATCCCTTTCCAACTCGGACGGTGAGGGTTGAACCTCTAGTTGAAGAAAAGCTTAATAACTTTGTAACTAGGTCTTCATCTTTTTCCGAAAAAAATACTTCGTTAGAACTGAGATCAGTTGAAAAGACTAAATAGTAAGTAGATATTAGTGCTTGTCCAGCTTTTGATCTCAATTGATCGGAGATGGTGATACTATACGAAGTCGTGTCCAAAAGAGTCTCCTGTGGAATGAAAGTTACCTGTTTTTCTGAAGCGCTTAGCGAAAAGGTTCCCTCTACTTCTGGAGAAATACTGAAATTGTGTTCGAAATCGTGCAATCTTACTTCTTGGTTAAAAACAAAACTAATTTTTTTGTTTACCGCAACCCCAACCGCATCGTTTATAGGATCTGTTTGTAAAAGTAAAAATTCGTTGACCACACTTTTTGAACCAACCTTAAGAGTTTTTGGTTGGTTCAATTTGAGGTAAGCTAATGCAGTAGTTGAGAAAAGTATTAAAAAAACACCTAGTCCAATTGCTAAGGAAAGTTTGCGGTGGGAGGAAATCCAGTTTTTTACCCTTTTCTTTAATCCTAATTTCTCAGAACTAGCCAAAGTTTCACTAGAAATCTTTTCTTCCAGTGCCGCCTCGTTAGTAGTATTTGCTTGGTCTTCAGGCATTAATTTTAGTATGGAAGTTTTTTAATGCTTAGTCAAGAAAAAAATCCCACCGAAGTGAGATTTTTTCTGCTCAAAGGTAACCCGTAAGCCAGATTCTGTTTTCCCGCTTCGATACGAATCGAGGCGAGTAGCGACCATCTATCTAGATGTGGCGAATGCTCACAACTTCTTGGGGTAAACCAAGATGCCTGCGACTTTCTGGTTCAGACTAGTAACTCATTACCAGGTTCGGCAGTTACAGCGAGTAGGATTGCCCGTTTCACTTTCACCCCTAATTGTCGAGGGATGAAACTTCGTCTCTGTTGCTCTCGAAACCTGTCAATTCAGGTTCCGTCCGAACAAGGCTTTCGACTCAAACCTTTGTTCGACACTAGCACTTACGTGTTTCGCCTTACGACGAATCCTCCACTAGTCAGCTGTCTGGACTTTCCTCCCCACCCTTTCCAGTCACAAATTTAAACCCTTCAATTCTACCAACTCATCTACTAAAGGAGTCTAACTTCTAACCAGAAAGGGTGGGGCGGCCGCTCAACTACCTTTGAGCGTCCCTATTTTACCATTTTGGAAGAGGTTTTTCAACTTTTAGGGTTTAGAGAGTGGCGACGAGCGTCGCGAAAATGAATGACAACCACTTGCAAAGCTGCGGCCGTTGGAACAGCAATCGCTGCCCCGAGAGCACCAAAAAGGCTCCCTCCCACCAAAATTGAGATGATAGTGACCAAAGGACTCAAGCCGACTACTTCTTTCATGACTTCGGGAACAATGAAGTAGTTTTCGAACTGTTGAATCAGGGTGTAAAGGGCGACTACACCGAGCAAAACTAAGGGTGAGGAACCCGTCGCCAAAACAATGATCAGTGCCGGTACGACTGCAAGAATTGGACCGATGACCGCAACTGTTTCTAGCAAACCCGCGATCACCGCCAAAGGAAGGGCAAACTCAACTCTTAGTAGGCTAAGCCCGACCCAAACAGCGAGTCCGACCAAAAACATTAAAATTAATTGCCCACGAACCCAAGCACCCAACTGCTTTTCAATCTGATGGGCGATCCTTAGTGTTTCTACTTTTGGCATGTTGGGAAAAAAGAGAAAAATGCTTTCCTTGATTTTGTCTCTTTCCAAAAGCAAGTAAAAACTGAAAACTGCAATTGAAACAAAAACCAAAATACCGTTAAAAGCGTTCAGCAACAAGGCAAGGGCATTGGCCAGAGCATCGTTAACTCTCTCGCTGGCAAGTTGAAACAAATGATCAGAGGTCACGACTGGCAATCCCAGACCGTCCAAATAATTAGTTATCCGTTGGATATAGACTGGAAGATCAGCCACAAAGATCCTAGTTTGCTCAATGAGCGGTGGAAGGATGAAAAATAGGAGCGCGCCAAGCCCACCGATAGCAATTAAATAAGTCAACCCAACAGCCAAGGCTTTGGGAAGACCTACTTTCTCAAAACGGTCGACAAGTGGAGCAAAACCACTCATCAAAATCACCGAAATCCCCAAGGCGATCAAAATACCCCGAATCTGCCAAGCAAAGACCAAGGCCACCAGCAAAAAAATAGTGAAAGCGATAGTTTTGGGGGAAATTTCAACTGTAGTTGTATTTTCCATCTTTAATCAATCAGAGCTTTTGGTCCAAAAATAATCTAACAAAATTCTTGCCGAAGCAGCGATCGGTACTCCCAGTATAAACCCAATTGGCCCAGCCAGTTTCCCCCCTGCCAAAACGGCAAAAAGCACTACCATTGGGTGGAGCCGAGTAAGCCGGCCTAACAACTGCGGTATAACGAAGTAATCTTCAATCTGACGAAGGACAAAGTAAATCAAAACGATAACAATTGCCAGGGTCATCGGATCCAACCCAAAACGATTGACTCCAAGTACATAGCCTGTGGTCGCGGCCAAACCTCCAGCCGCGATTGGGCCGATGAAAGGTATCAGTTCCAAAAACCCAGTCAAAACCCCAATAATCAAAGCAAAGGGAACTCCAAGAATTACTAGAGCAATACTAGTGGCAATGCTCATTATGAAAACCAAGATTATTTGGCCGCGCAAATAACCCCCCAGAGCGTTGTTGATTTGCCCAAGCAGTCTTTCTACATCTTCTTGATGGTGTGAAGAAAACCGGCTTTTAATCGCCCGAACTAGATGCTGACCATCTTTGAGAAAGTAGAAAGTGGCTACCAGAAAAACTAAAACTTGCAAAACCCTGGACAAAGCCCCGGTAAAAATCGTCAGGAGTGAGTCTTGCGTGTGACTGATAGCAGTGTTTAAACCAATCAGAACCGCTCTTGCGGCTGACTGAAAACCAACACTTTGTCCAGCGATCGTCCATTCGGGCAAGCGCGCCACTGCGTTCTGACTAAGATAGTTGATATCCTTGACTTCAATTTGTAGCTGACTTATTTCGTAGAGCAGTTTTCCACCAAGCCAAGTGACTGTGTAAATCACCAGTCCAAAAACAACTAAGTAGATCAGCAAGATGGCCACCACTCGATGTATCTTCAAATATCGTTCCAGGAGTTTTACCACTGGGTTCAAAACGTAAGCAAGCAGCCCAGCTAGAATGAAGGGGGTAAGAATATCCCGAATTAGATAAGCAAGGACAAGTAAACCGAGCAAAAAGTAGATAAACAACCAGCTTTTTGATCTCATTAATTTGATTATAACGTTATTTATTCTCAAGTAGTAGGAGTTTCTTCAGAAACGGTAAGCCAGCTTTGGATGAGTCGTTTCATTTCCTTTTTGTCCAGCGCCTCAATATTGAACCAGTTGATTTTTCCCATTTTTCGAAACCAGGTCAGCTGTCGGCGAATATAAGCATGGTGCTTGAATTTTGTTCTTTGGATTGCTTCCTCTAGAGTCAACCTACTTGTCAAAAGACCAATGACATCTTGATAACCCAAAGAAGTAAAACTTGGTAGATCCTGCGGATAGTCTTGCAACAAAGCTTCAACTTCTTTTTGAAAAGCTCCTGAGCCGAACCACTCATCGACGCGCTGATCAGTGTTTTCATAAAGCCTTTCCCGGGTTGCGGTCAAACCGAGAATAAGTAAGTCAAAATTAACTTTGTATTTTTCCCTAAGCTCCGAAAAGGGTTTTCCAGTTGCCTGGTAAACTTCCAAAGCTCGGGTGATGCGGCGGCGGTTGTTTTGGTCAATTTTTTTGTAACTAGCCGGATCAATTTCGAGAAGCAGGCCTAGCAAGCGTTCCGTAGATTTCTTTTCTAGCGATTCACGCAGGGCCGTGTCCGGAGCAACTTTGGGAATTTTCAGCCCTTCCGTGATTGCTTGGACGTAGAGCCCGGTGCCACCAACCAAAATCGGTAGTTTCTTTCTGGAAATGATTTCAGCAATTTTTTCTAAAGCCAACTGCTGAAACTGCGCAACTGAAAAGCGCTCATCTGGATCGACTACATCATAAAGGTGAATTGGTATTCCCTCAACTCGCCAAAAACCGTCATGCTTCTCAAACCTCTCGTTAATTCTTACTTTCGAAGAAAGCAGTCTCTGAGCTTGCGAGGAGTTTAATTCTTCATTCTTCATTCTGAATTCAACTTTACCTGTCCCAACATCCATACCAGAAAAAATTTGCCGGCTGTCAGCACTGACTAGCTCGCCGTCGAATTTTTTTGCTAGTTCCAGGGCGAGACTGGTTTTTCCGGTTCCGGTCGGACCAACAATGACTAGTAGTTTGTTCATGGGTTTAGTTTAACAGAGGGTTCAACTAAATTCGTAGTTTAACTGTTTTTTCCCGACTCTAAATTCATCATTCTGCATTCTTAATTCTGAATCATATCCACCACCAAAGTCGACCAGCTGAAATCTTCAGCTCCAAAGCCTTTGCCGCTGATGGGATCGAAAAATTCTCGGAAACCCTGCTGTCGCACTAGCCCAACTGAGGCCTCAACAATTTTTTCTGCCTGCTGCCCAAAACCGTGTTCCCTCAACCCATTAACTAGGTACCAGTTGGTGCTGATCCAGGTTGGTCCGCGCCAAATCAAGGGCTCTCCAAAAATCATGGTTGGTCGGGCTCGAAAATCAGGATCATCAGCGGCTACTGTTGGAACTGGATAAGGTAGGTCAAACTCATCTTTGTTGGACAGGTGTTTTGTCACCAAATTTTTAGCAATTTTCTCATCGATACCCAGAATCAAAGGCATCAGTCCTTTGATCGTTTTTGCGGTTGTGTTTTTCTCTTCTTTGGAATAGGTATCGAAGAAAAAGTTTGTTTTTTCATCAAAACATTTCGCAATTAGATTGTCCTGAGCTTTTTTGGCAATTAAAGAAAACTTTTTAGCTTGTTTTTCTTCCCCAAAACTTTCAAGTAGTCGAACTAGAACTTTTAAGTTTTTAATATAAATAGAATTTACAAAAACATCCTCAACGTTGAAATAGTCTTCGGCAAAAATTTTCTTCAGGTCATAGTTGTGAAGCATGTGGCGCAAGGTCACTTTGCGGCAGCCGATCGCAACTCCCAACTTGGTTTTGCTACGAATATCACAGACTTCATCGTAGCTTGGCGACTGATCCATACCTGATTCATAAGGAGCAATGATGGAAAGTAAGCCGTCGCGATCCGGATCGCGGTTGTCCGCAAGCCACGAGTAATAATCAGTCAGTTTAGGTAGCATCTCTACCAAAAAATAGCGGTCTTTGTCTTTTTGATAAATTGCGTTCACTGCCTCTGCCAAAAGTGGCGGCTGGATCAACTCCGTGGTCTTCGGAAAAAGAGAAAACTTCGACTCAAGAGCTGCTCCGTGTAAGGAAAGCAGCGGTGGGTCCCAAAAAATGACGTGTGGGATGAAACCATCCTCTCGCTGCATTTTCGTCAAATTGCGCAGCTCATTTTTAGCTAGTTCCGGATCAAAGTGGGAAAGAACGATAGCGTGAAAACAGCTATCCCAAAACCATTGGTGAGAGTAGTGATGGCGCGAAGGACAAATATATTTGTACTCCATCTTGGCCCAGTTGGAGTAGCCAGTCTTGAGGTTGCCGTAGATAACTTGCTTGGCTTTATCTATAACATCCTGGGCAGGGATTTTCATTGCGAGCTTGCGAGCAACATCGACCGCATATTAATAATCTTTTAGTTTTTCAAAAACTCTCTTTAGGTCGATATTATTTTTAGTTTAATGCAAATAGAGTGCCAGCGCTAGACTTGCTACTTTGTGTCATCCTGAGAACTTAGCAAAGGATCTCCTTCGACAAGCTTAGGACAGGTCGGAGATTCTTCATTTCATTCAGAATGACACGAACAAAAATGTTAAACTTGCGAAATTGTCATCCTGAACTCGGTTCAGGATCTAAGGGATTCCGAAACCTCTCTCGCGACAAGGTGGACAAGTTCGGAATGACATAACTGCTAAACCTTGTCCTGCCTGTTAAACTATTGATATGGCTTTTAATCCGAACACCATCTGGGTTTCACACACCAGCCTCAATGATTTTGGGAAATGCAAACAGCTCTACTATTTGCGCGGTCTTTATCGCGACCAAAAGTATGGTAATAACTTTCGAATTCAAGTCGCCTCACCCTATTTAAGTCTCGGAGAAGCGGTGCATGACGCCATTGACCAATTGATCAAGCGCTACCCAAAAGGCGAAAGAAGCAAGGACAAGCTCTTTTATGAGTTTAACCGAGGCTGGAAACTAAAACCAGGCAAGGTGGGTGGCTTTCAATCAGAGTCTCAGGAAAAAGAATTCAAGGCTCGTGGAGAAGCCATGCTCGAGCGCTTTTGGAAACACGAGCATTTCAAAAATAGTGAGCCAATTTTAGTCGATTTTCCAAAGCTTCCCTTGATCGGTCAGGATGAGGCTATTCTCGTAGGCAATTTTGATTGGCTCGAAAAAAATGAATCCGGGCTACATATACTAGACTTCAAAACTGGCCAGAACGAAGAAGAGGAGGGCTCCCGCCAGCTTCCACTTTACGCGATACTGGGTGAGCACGTACTGAAGAAACCGGTGACCAAAGTCAGCTACTGGTATCTCGACAAAGACGATGAGCCAGTTGAGATGACTCTTCCGGATTTGGGGGGAACTCTAGATGAAGTAAAAACACAAGCATTAGAAATGCAAAAGGCTGTGAATAGCAAGGATTTTGCTTGTACCACAGATGTCGGCTACTGCCGAGCCTGTCATGATTATCATGCGGCAATTAATGATATTGCCGAACACGTCGCCACTGATTTCAAACGCAAACGTGAGGTCTTTTTCCTTCCAACTTGACAAACAAAATTGGGGGGGGTTAAACTTAAACCATGGGTGAAACTATGGGGCCATCTCCCGAAGAGATGGGCTTGAGACCAGAACCAAAAATCGATCTTGAAGGTGGGCAACAAGTACCTAAACCAGAATTTAATAAAATAGACCCTGAATTAAAATCAATAGTACAATCACGGGCTGGAGAGTTCGTGGAAGGTGTGATGGGAAGCGACGTTGAAGGAAATCTTTATGAAGACAGAGTCAAAGCACAAGAAATGGAAAGGATATTAAGAATATTGGAGTTATCTTTGGGATCCTCTCTTAAAGATACTATTGATCATGAGGAGATAGTGAGAGCACAGAGAAACCCAGACTACCAGAGTACAACAAAGGTTATGGACAATTTTATCCAAGCTGCTCGAGAAAGACTAAAGGGTCCCAAGACTTCAGAGTAAGAGTTGTTTTTAACAGTTTCGTTGGTAACGACTTCGCAAGAGGTCGTTTTTCTTTTATGAAATTTATTTCGTGTAGTCTTCTAAAACCGTATCCTCTGTTACAACCTGAACAAAAGTTTTTTTCTTGGCTAGTTCCGCGACCTTGTGTTTGATCGAAAAGTCGTCAAAATAAACTTCAATAGTAGCTGGGAAAATGTTCTCTGTGACAAACTTTGTCAATACAGGATAATCTTTATTTCTTTCCTTGTATCTTTTCAAAGCCTCCTCCTGTGAAATTATTTTTACCTCCCTTACTCCCTTTACCTTCTCAATCTCATTCTTAAGACTTTCTTCTTGTTCAGTGCTTGCCTCACCCTTAAGAAAGGCAATGACTTGCGCTCTTTGTTTTCTTGCTTCTTCGCCTTTACTGATGCTTGGATAAAGTCGGGGGTCTAGATACAAAAGCCCACACTCTTTTCTAGCTGTGTAGTACTGAATCAAGGCATACCTTTCCTCACCGTTTTTCAGACTTTTGTTCCCGATCGAGATCCGTTCCTGAGCTTTTTTGCACGCAGAATTAGGAATAAAGAACAAAGAGACGGCTCCAATTAAAGCAAGAACAAGGGTACCTCCAAGAATAAGAACGGCTCTTTTTTTCACCCTGATACCCCAACTTTCTGCTTATTAATAAGGTTGTCGAGGATGTGGAAGCGGCGGTGTTTTTCTTCGTTTGAGATGTTATCTTCAAGGTTTTTTTGCGCTACTGTCCCCGGTCTGGTAGAATACATGCCAATGTAGGCGACAACCCAACCGACTTTTTTTGCTAGTGTAACTGTCGACTGAAATTCGTCCTGCGTTTCTCCGGGAAAGCCCACGATGATATCAGTTCCAATCTGCACTTCGGGAATTTTTGTTTTTAACTTATTAACTAATTCTAGATAATCATTTTGCGTGTAATAGCGGTTCATTCGTTTCAGAACTGAGTCAGAACCAGATTGCACCGGCAGGTGAATATAGCGGTCAATATTGGGGTACTTGGCAATAAGGCCAATTAGCTCATCAGAAAAATCCCAGGGGTTTGAAGAAAGAAAAGAAACTTTTTCAAAGCCTTTTCTGGCAACTTCCTCGAGCAGTTGCGGAAAAATGGTTGGGATTCGCTTTCTTCCCATACTCATCTTTACCATGACTGGGAGTAACGAACGGCCGTCCTGCCTCGATTTGCCATTCTCGTCAAGGCTGGCAGGCAGGGGATACAGACCGTCCTTAAGGTTTTCTTTGATGAAATCAGCTCCGTAAGAATTGACGTTTTGTCCGAGAAGTGTAACCCGCTTGTAACCGGCGGTCTGAAGATCGTCAACTTCGTGAATAATGTCATTCCAGGGTCTGGAAATCTCTCTTCCGCGCGTGAAAGGGACAATACAAAAAGTACAAAAATTGTTGCAGCCTTGAGAAATGACTACCCAGCCGTGCTGCCGATCTTCCCGCCGGATGGGGGTGTTGAAACCGACCTCATCAATAGGAAGAAATTCGTCCACAAGTGGGAGTCGTGCTTTCATCACCCGGTACATTTTGCCGCTGGGATCGCGCACCATTGCCCCAACTAGACAACCGGTGACTGTAATTTTGAAGCCGGGTTTGGCCTCTTTGATTTTACCGAGTTTCTGCATCATACCGTAGACACGGTCTTCAGCGTGTTGCCGCACCATGCAAGTGTTGATGACAACATGGTCAGCTTCTTCAAGATTTTTTGCGGGGGTAAAATTACGCGATTCGAAAGCGCCGGCAACCCGCTCCGAGTCAGCGAAGTTTTGCTGACAGCCAAAGGTGGTAATGAAGTATTTCATAGACGAATTAAGAGCAAAACCCAAAATTCACCTTTTACGCTTGCGCAAAAGGCAAAGTTCTGCGCAGTAAGCAGTAAATTAATCTCACTGCGAACCAGCAGGTCTTTACTTCCGGACTTGTTTCTTAATCCCTTTGGCAGCAATAAACCCAACTGTATTCATTTGCGGAAGTTGCAAACTTTGTCCTGTCTTGGGGTTGCGTCCAGTTCTAGCCTTTCGACCACGAATGATAAAGGTACCAAAACCTGAAATGACGACCTTGTCCCCTTTTTTGAGGGCTTCCTCAATCGTATCAAAAGTAGAGTCAACTGCTTCTTTGGCAGCTTTCTTGGTCAGGTGAGCTTCTCGGGAAACTTTTTCGATTATATCTGCTTTGAGCATGACAACACCTCCTTTCAGTCAACACTACGATCTATTCTTAAAATCGACTTGGCAGCCCCTTTTTTGTCGGTTTCGATCAGTACCGAACGGAAAACTTTCGGGCCTGAATCAACCCATTCGAACTTCGCGGGCGCCGTGTCTTTTTGTTTTTTGATAATTATTTCTGGGACCACTCCAAGAACTGAGTGGAGAGCTCCGGTCATACCAATGTCAGAAACGTAAGCTGTCCCCTTTGGCATGATCCAGTTATCGGCCGTTGGCACGTGGGTGTGAGTTCCAACCACAGCAGTCACCCGACCGTCAAGAAACCAACCCATGGCATTTTTTTCACTCGTTGCCTCGGCGTGAAAATCAACGAGGATGATAGCAGGCTTTTCTTTTTCAACTTCATTGAGCAGAATGCTATCCACAGTTCGGAAGGGCTCGTCTGTTGGCTCGGGAATCCACTGTTTTCCGATGAGATTGATAAGCATCACCTTTTCCTTCCCGACATTAGCGTAAGTAAAACCAAAACCAGGATTGTCCGCCGGGTAGTTCGCCGGCCGGATCACGGTCGGATCGTTGTTGAGCTCAGAAACAAATTCTTCTTTAAACCAAATGTGATTTCCAGAAGTAAAAAGGTCAACCCCGTAGCCACGCAGCTCGTCAACCTTATCTTTAGTCGCCCCTTTGCCATGGGCGAGATTCTCGATATTGGCGACCACAAGATCGATTTTTTCTTCTTTAATTAGGTCCGGCAAAACCTCGGCGACTGCTCGCCGACCTGGTCTTGCCACTACATCCCCAATCATTAATATTCGCATAGATTTAAGGTTTAAGTTTTAAGATATCTTAAAGCTGACATCATAAATCTTATAACTATTTAGCTATTGCCTCCGCTCTTGTTTCTCGCATCACGGTAACTTTGACTTGTCCCGGGTAAGTGATCGAGTCATGAATTTTGTCAGCAATGTCATGAGCCAACTTTTCAATGCTGGCATCATCCATCTGTTCTGGGAAAACAATGACTCGGACTTCCCGACCCGCCGCGATCGCGAAAGAGCGGTCAACACCTTGGAAAGAGCTCGCCACATTTTCGATTTCAGTCACCCGTTTGATGTAGTCTTCAACTGATTCGTGGCGCGCTCCGGGGCGGGAACCGGAAATGGCGTCCGCAATCCAAACGATGACTGACTCAACCTGAGAAAAGGGTATATCCTCGTGGTGCTCAGCTACACAAGCAATGACTTTGGGATCGACGTTAAATTTCTTAAGATAATCGACTCCAAGTTGAACGTGAGTTCCTTCTTGCTCACCGGTGAAAACCTTGCCAATATCGTGGAAGAGACAACCCAAGCGGACGATGTTGACGTCAGCTCCTACCATGCGCGCAATTGCCATGCCGATTTTCGTTTCTTCGATCGTATGCAGCATCAAGTTCTGTCCGTAGGAAAATCTCCACTTGAATCTGCCGAGTGTTTCGACAATTTCGGCCGGAAGGTTGTGGACCCCAACTGTAGTCAAAAGCTTTTCGCCCTCCTCACGGCGGATTTTTTCAAAGTTCTTGCGCACTTGCTCGACGATTTCTTCAATCCGGCTTGGTTGGATTCGTCCGTCAGCCATCAAGCGCTCAAGAGCAACCCGAGCAATTTCTCGTCTCTCCCCATCGAAAGAGGAAAGTCGGATACTTCCCGGTGTATCATCGAGATCAACGTCGACTCCGGTCGCTACCTCAAAGGTTTTGATGTTTCGCCCCTCTCGACCAATGATGCGACCTTTCATATCTTCATCGGAAAGTTTCACCGTGGAAGTCGTGTACTCGGCCACATAGTCGGTGGCTCCGGCCTTCATCGCGTCAATCAAAATTCCTTTGGCTTTTTCATCGGCTTCGCGCTTGATTTGGTCTTCTGCTTCTCGAATCCGACGGGCGATTTCTTCTTTAAGGTGTGACTCAGTTGCATCAAGAATAAGCTTTTTTGCTTCCTCTCGTGTCACGCCGGCGACTTTTTCGAGTTTGGCTCCGAGCTCAGCTTTGGTTTTTTCTAGATCGTCAACCTTGTCCTGAATTGTTTTGTCTTTGCTCTCCACTTCAGTCAGTTTTTTCTCGATTGATTCTTCTTTGACTGCCAAACGAGACTCTAGTCCGAGCACCTCGGAACGAATCTTGCGCGCCTCTTCCTCAGCTTCTTTTTTGATTTTTAGGGCTTCTTCTTTCGCCTCTAGAACAATTTCCGAAGCAGCAGTTTCTGGCTTCGCGGCCTTTTTGCTGTTTGGCTGAATTTTATTTTGATAAACGTAGGAAACCCCTCCTCCGACCAAGAGGGCTATCACTGCTATTGCGATTGGATCCATAAATTATTTTCACCTTTTTACCTTTCCTTGGGCAAAGTTCGCCTCGTCTCCGAGACGTGTAAGAGAATTGCTTGATATAACAATGAAAAGTTCTCTATCTTTTCGTTCCACTATTCTAGCCTTTTTGCACTAGCCTGTCAACGATTTTTTTGATTAGGTCCCAAGCAAAGCCACGGCGGGCCAAAAACTGACTAAGTTTTCGCCGAAATTCCTCCTTTGCTAAACCCCTCAAGGTTTTTGCTTTTTTCTGCGCAATCTTGTTTGCTTTTTCTTCTTCTGATTCAACTTTGTTCAAAACTTCGTTAACAACCTCTTTGTTGACCCCCTTCATGACTAGCTCACTTCTCAAGATTCTCTCTGAAATACTTCTTATTTCCCCTCTTTCTTTCACCCACCAACTAGCAAATTCAGTATCATTCAAATAATTAAGTTCTTTTAATTTAGCGGTAACTTGGTCCATGGAACCTAAGTATTCCTGCTTCTCTTCTTCGGTTTCCAGGTCTTTGAGCTTGCCCTTGTAGGTCAAATAGTCTTTGACTTCCTTTTCCGAGTGAGGTCGGGAGCCGAGGAAACGCAGGGCTTTGTTTAGTAGTCTTTCAACTTGATCTTTGTGAATGAGATCCTTAATTTCGCTGTCAGTAACTTGCCTACCGATTTTGAGCTTGTTGAGGTAAGCAATCTCGGCTGAACTTCCGAAAGCAAACTCCTCGTCAATGAAAACATTGACTCGGTCAGCTCTTTTCTTTTGTTTTTCTACAGCAGTAATTAAGCCCATATAAATTGATTTTGAGGTTACTTTTTAGTATAATACGCCGTAACTGAGCGGAATTCAAAGAAGGAGTCTGATCATGCCGATTCCAGGTGTTGTCATAGTGAAAGGTGAGACCCTCGTTGCTGACGAACAGGTCGTGATTACCCAACATGGTAAAGATCTCGTCTGCACTGTTCAGCTCATGGAGAGTAAGGTCTGGGCAGTTCACCCGAAACTCATCAACGAGGGAAGAGTGTGTATCTGGCCGCGCGACAAAATCGCCAAGTACAACTCGAGGAAGGCTAGTCCCCAACCGAAGTACAAGCTTGTCCGCGCCCGAGAAGCCACTGGCCTCTATCCCGTCCTTTACGAGGGGAGAACCCTGAAAGTTGTTCCACGCTGGGGACAGAGTCCGGAGTTCTGGGATGGTGGGGCCAAGGTCAAGGTCCCTGACAACGACTTCGTCATCATCAAGATTGAAGAAACCCACCCAGCTGCAGCAACAAAACCTTCTCTCTGGAAGCGCCCACTGAAAACACTAGGCATCGTGAAGTAGACGTCAGCCACGGACTGCTCAAACCCAGTCGGAGAGAAACTCTTTCCGACTGGTTTAGTCCTCCTCTGGACCTACAACCATCGGAGTTTTACCATTCGCCATTGCTTCTCGAACTTTTTTGTCAATCTCAGCATAGATCTTGGTGTTTTCAGCTAAATACATTTTGGCTGCTTCCCGTCCCTGAGCAATTTTTTGTTTGTCATACTCAAACCAAGCTCCGGCTTTTTGGATGATTCCAGTATCAACTGCGGCATCGAGCATCGAGCCTTCCCGGGAAATACCTTTGTCAAACATAATGTCGAACTCGACTGTTCGAAAGGGCGGCGCAACTTTGTTTTTGACGACTTTGACTTTGACTTTGTTGCCCACCACTCGGTCTCCATCGGTAATGCTCTCAACCCGACGGACCTCAAGACGTACTGAGGAGTAAAACTTCAAGGCTCGTCCACCCGGGGTCACCTCAGGATTGCCGAACATGATTCCCACCTTTTCCCGCAGCTGGTTGATGAAAACTACCAAAGTGTTTGATTTGGAAATTGCACTAGTAAGCTTTCTCATTGCTTGAGACATAAGCCTAGCCTGAAGACCGACGACCGCATCCCCCATATCCCCTTCAACCTCAGCGCGAGGAACTAGAGCCGCCACCGAATCAATGACCACAATATCAATTGCTCCGCTGCGAACTAAAGTCTCAACTATCTCGAGAGCTTGCTCACCGGTATCTGGTTGGGAAATAAGCAATTCTTTGATGTTAACCCCGATTGTTTCCGCTCGCTGTGGGTCCAGTGCATGCTCAGCATCGACAAAAGCGGCAGTTCCCCCTTTTTTCTGAGCCTCAGCAACGACATGAAGAGCAAGAGTCGTTTTTCCGCCGCCTTCCGGGCCAAAAATTTCCACAATTCTTCCTTTTGGCAAACCCCCGACTCCAAGAGCCATGTCCAAACCCAAAGACCCGGTCGGAATGACATCTACATTCATCTTGTCCCCAGCTTCTCCGAGCTTCATGATCGCGCCTTTACCAAACTGTTTTTCGATTTCCGCCATTGCAGTTTTGATGGCTTCTAGTTTTCCGTCTGTAGACATGTGAATTCCTCCTTAAAAATTAGTCTTATAAGAGTAGATATTATCGTTAACGTACCATAAGAAATGGGGTGTGACAAGCGATCATTTTTGGGGATTTTTCTGGATGGTTGCTTTTAAATCCTGCTTTGCTCTAAAATAAAGATAATGGACAAAAGCTTTAGGTCAGTACTCACTCTAGTTGCCTTCATCAGTATTTTGGTCTGTGCTTTGCTCGCCATTGCTTTGATTCTTGATCTTGCTCCTTCTGAGGAACTTCGCACCGCACTCTCAAAAACTCTGCAGGTCCTAGGAGTGATAGCAATCGCTTCCCTTGCCATTTCATTTATCTTTTCCCTAACCAACAAATCTTAAAATTTTTCTAGCATTGAAGATTGACCGCAAAGTAAATATAATCTGCTAACTCCTTTAGTTCGGGGAGTAGGACTTTTTTGAGAGTTATATCAAAAAAGATCCTGCGGGCTTTAAAAGCCCTTAGTTCAGTGGTAGGCTAGTCTTACCGACTGGTCCTCCCACTTCACAAATTAATAATATCGGGGTGTAGTTCAGTGGTAGAACGCAGGGCTGGGGGTCCTGATGTCGTAGGTTCGATTCCTATCACCCCGACCAAGGTTTTTGAAGCTAAAACCCTTCTCAACCCTAAAATTTAATCGAACCTTATGCTAGAATTTAGGGGTGAATATTTTGTTTTTTCTCTCCGCCTATGTCGCTGAAATCATTGGCACAACTGCTGGTTTTGGCTCCTCCACTGTTTTTCTCCCATTAGCGTTACTGTTTTTTGATTTTCGGACAGCTTTAGTCTTAGTTGCTTTCCTTCATATTGCCGGAAGTATCGGCAGGATTAGTTTTTTCCGATACGGGTTAGACCGAAATCTTATTATTAAGTTCGGGATTCCTAGCGTTGTATTAACTTTGGTCGGGGCTTTACTTGTTGCTCAACTTAACCAAGAGGTTTTGAAAGGTATTCTTGGTACCTTCTTAATAATGTACGCCAGTTACTCTCTTTGGAAGGAAATTTTTCAGTTTAGTGCTACAACAACCAATGCAGTGATTGGTGGAAGTCTGTCTGGATTTCTGGCCGGACTCATTGGAACAGGAGGGGCCTTGAGAGGAGCGTTTCTGACTGCCTTTGGGTTACCAAAAGAAAAGTATATTGCCACCGCTGCTTCTATCGCCCTTGCGGTTGACTTAACAAGAATTCCGGTCTACCTACAACAAGGCTTCTTAGACCAAAAGTATTACTGGTATTTACCGGTGTTAGTAGTTTTGGCTTTTGCGGGCTCGTTTACTGGAAAACAAATCGTTCAACGTTTGCCCCAAGATAAATTTAAGAAAGTTGTTTTGGTAGCAATTCTCTTGATTGGTTTGAAGTTTATTTACGATTGGTTGTTTTAACTAGCCAAGAAAAACCTATTTAGGTTCGCGGGGCTGAAATCTAAAGAGTTCGTCTGAGGACAAAGTTTCCTGATACGTCCAACAAGGCCGACCAACACAATTTGTGCCTGAGTTACTCTATATCATAATATATCAAGGCTGAAGTGTTATCTAACCTCTGAGGCTAATAAGCACGTCAATTAGATACAATTAGACTTGCAGACATTGTTGAAGCGTGAGCACTACAGTGGTAATTATATTGACCTAAAGTCGTGAAGATTTGAGAAAAAGTTTGTCCTTGAGTTAACTCTCTTGAGTTCTGTTGTGGAAAATAAGTGTGTTCTGGGTGAGTTTCTGTATTAACAAAGTGTCCAACACTATCTTGATTTACCCAAACAACTTTAGTTCCTGGTGAAATAATTACTTTATCCTCCCCAAACTTAATATCTTTCATTTCAATCGCAACTTCTGTTTGACCTCTTAAATCTTTGTATGAGGCTTTTTTTGAAAAATCAATTGTAAAGGAAAAATTACCCTCGTGGCAGCTATCGTCAGGCCAACAAGCCGTATATTTTACTAAATATTCGCCATTAAGCATCTCTCCCTTAAGCATCCTCTTCAGAGCTGTTTTGGAATCCTCAATTAAAACTTCTCCCTCTGACCACTCCTTCCCAGATTTATCAGTAACAGATACCCTACTTTTATCTGAGAGGTCAAAATCAAAGTTTATTGTCACGTTTATTGGTTGGGCTGCATAAGTTTCGTTGTGTAGTGGGGTTGAGTCCAGGAAATGAGGGGTTTTCTTCTGTCCCTTGGAGGAAGTTTTGTCTTGGTTGAGAAAAAACACCACTCCAACCACAATCAGTAAAGAAGTAGCAGCTATCCCAGTTAAAATTATATAAGTTCGTTTCATAACTTAACTGAGAAGCCAAAAGAACCTTGATGGCAGCTTCCATCTGGCCAGCAAGCAGAATAAGAAACGGAGTAGTTTCCAGTTTGAGAGGTGTTTATAGGTACATTAATATTAAGCTTATCGGAACTTATTTGCTTTTCTCCGGTAACAACACTAACCCCATCGCGTGTGACTTCAATAGTCGAGTTGTTCGCCAGGTCAAAGTTAAACTGAATTGATACCTGATTTAAACTTGTGGTTAACAGCTCATTATTGGCTGGGGCGCTAGACACATAATGGGGCGTCTTAATGTTTTGAAAAGTTTCCTGGATAAACTCTGTGTTTGTAGGGATTGTTGAGGTAGCCTCGTCTGTTGAATTTGTAGAAGAAGTTAGTGAAGATGTTGTGTCCTCACCTGTCTTAATATTGTTGTAGTAAAGGATAAGAACTACGGTGATTAATGCCAAAATTACTACGCCAGCTGAAATAATCGCCACTTTTTTCATATTAAAGCTATTCTAACACATAAAATTAAAATCCTGACTGAAAACGGTTTAAATTTGCAGGAGAGAAATTAAAAGAATTTAATTGAGACCAGAGGTGCCTGAAGTTTCTTAACACAAGATTCTTTAGAATTTTACATCGTCTACCTGTCTTACAGCTCCAAAGCCGAGCAAAAACGAAATATACCCGTCCACAATTCCTTTATTAAAATAACCAGTTTGCGATACTTACAAGAAAGGATATAATTTACTCAATGGTCGAGAATCCAAATTCAACAAACCAACCAAACACTCCCAATAATAAAGTGAGTAGTTTGTCTAAAAGGAAACTGGTTTGGGTGGTTTCAATAATTGCCCTGATAATATTAGCTGTTGTATTGTACTTAACTTTTGTATCGGACAACCAAAAGACAACTGATACGAACAAGGCCGATAATAAAACGGCAACAAAAAGTGTTGGAAAAAATTCAACCGCAGCAAATACTAAAGAAGATACGAAAACGGTCGAGGAGGGTGCTACTACTCAGAAAGAGGGGGAATTAATTATTACTGAAAAAGACTTTGGTCAGTTCTTTGCCATAAGTAATGGCCAACAAGTTTTTCTGAGGTTGTCAAACAAGTACAGTTGGTCAGAAACAGAACCAAAGACCACCGGGGAAATTACGTTAGTTCCGACTAACTATAAAACTGACCCAGGTTTCAAAGAATGGCAGGTGAACTACACAACCTCTTCAACCGCAACTATTGAATCAAATATCACAACCGGAACACTGGGAACAGATGCGGAAATTACAAAGTTCTTTGTCACCCTAAAAATCCAAAAGATCTAAAGAAGTGTTCCTAAGTCCAGAGATTTCTCAAATTGCCTGCTGCGCGAAGCTTTAGCGAAGTGTAGTCCAACAAGGACGACCAAATTTAGGCAAGTTTTGCTCGATGTTGAAGAATGTTAGCCCATGTTAAGGCCTCTTCGGCCCAAACTTCGTCGTATGAAGATTTGCTCTTTAATTCGTTAAAGGCAGATTTGAAATCCTGAATTGTTTTTTCAAACCGAGAATTCTTCTTAACATTTTCTAATTCAATTAAATAATCTTGAGTCTCACTAATAAAGGCGGGGATCCGTGCTGTCTTTCCCTCATCTGCCCAACGACCCAGTCTCCCTAAATTTACAGCAATGTTTAAAGTTATTTCTTGTGCAGTCATTTTAGTAGCTTAATGATAATTTCTGTCATTGCCGAGCGGGTTTCCTCATCCAACACCTCACGACTATTATTGTTCTGAATAGGTCTTAAGTTTATCATTGAGTCGTAATCAATTTCACCTGTTTCTAAATCTAAACCCCCACCCCAAAGACTGCTTTGCTTACTTCCGTTTTGCAACAACATTTGCTCTCCGTCAAAATGTCTTTTACCTCCGGCCGTTAGGATTTCTTTTTCAATATCGACGACTACTTTAATATAGCCATCAAACTCTTCGGCTGCTTTCTTGAGATTTTCTTCTGAGATTGACTTATCAATTAGTAACAACATACAGCTGCCATTTTAACACGTAGTGAGAAAATATCGATCGTAATAATGATAAATGCAGTATTTCTCGGAAACTTCCCTTTGATCGATATTCTAGCATTTTCTATAAAACCCCAAAACTTGACATATACGCCAGTTCTGTTACAATTCCAGTTAGACTTGTAACAATTTCTATGGAAAAGGTAGCTAATTTGTACACAGCTCAGGAATTGGAAGAACTTCTCGGGAAGAAGTACTTTTATAGACAGGGAATATATCGACTTGCTGAAGACGGCAAAATAAACTCTTACCAAGTCAGTGGTGTGTTGTATTTCTCCCGTGCTGAATTAACTCTGGCAGCTCTTAACAAACTGGTAGAACGAATCAGGTATAGATATCCTTGGGTGACTAGGTTTCCACTAAAGGTTAGGGATACCGATAGTAAAGAGATAATAGTTTACGGGTTTCCTGATGGCAGAGAAATAGCGGCCGATACAGAAAGTGAAACAGAAGAAGATTTATTAAATAAACTTGAAATTCTACGAGAGGAGGTGACAAGAATGGCAGACATACCAGTTAACCCACCACATGAACCAGGACCACTACCCCCGCCACAGGGGCATCATGGTCCTCCACCGCCTCCGCCTCATCACGGACCACCTCCACATCATTTGGAGATGATGGAAGCTTTGAGACGAATAGAGGATAAGTTGTCTAGAATAGAAGAAAAGATTGGTTAAACAAAAAGAGTAGGCCTACTCGAAAATTTAGTTGTACTGAAATTAAGAAACCAGTTTAGGCTATTGTGACTGAAGTAAAACTATTTAATTACAATAGAAAGGAATCCTCTATGACAGCGAACAAGAAGAAAACCAAGGGATTTTCAGACGAAGAGCGAGACGCAATGAAGGAGCGCACCCTGGAACTGCGGGCAAACAAGGCGGACGGTGAAAGCGCCGTGCTCGCTAAGATCGCCGAAATGCCGGAACCGGATCGCGCCATGGCCAATCGGATCCATACTGTCATTAAAGAAAGCGCGCCAGAGCTCTCGCCGAAAACCTGGTACGGTATGCCCGCGTATGCTAATAATGACGGCAAGGTCGTCTGTTTCTTCACAGCTGCGTCAAAGTTCAAATCAAGGTACGCGACGCTCGGCTTCAATGATACAGCGAAGCTAGACGAAGGCCACATGTGGCCGACCTCCTTCGCGATCACGAAGTTAACAGATGCCGAAGAAGCAGAAATCACCGCGCTCGTGAAAAAAGCAGTGGGTTGAGAACAAACCTTTTGTCCTATTAGGAAGCTCTGGCAAATTCAACTGCGTTATCTGGTTTTATAAATGGCAAGCGATCTTCGATAAAAGCGAATCTTCTGGGGTAATTCTCTTGCAGGTATCTCGAGTTGGTAGTGTAAATTCTGACAGATTCAGCAAAGTCCTCGCTCATTATCGTGTCCTCACCACTTCCATAGATATCAGCGTGCCTTAAAGCGTAATCACTGACAAATTTTCTTCTTAAAGATGATGCCTCGGTTTCAACTATATTCTTATACTGTGTTCGAGCTTCTTGATCTCCTTGAAAACCAAAGCGATGGGCAAACTCATGTGAGACCGTACCCAAAATAAAGGCCCTCATTTTATCCTCGTCAGACTCCAAATCTATGTCCGCTAAATAATCATAATCTCCTGGCTTTTCTACCCCAAAGGCCCTCAACTCAATATGATGGAAACCTCCGTGGTCACCGGCTGTAGCTCGAACCTTGTAAAGGTTTTTGACTTTACTTGGATCATCTACTCCTTCAAGGAACATAGCAGCTTGAAGATAGCGGTCTCTGTCATCTGCGATCAAGACTACACCCTCCCAGTGAGCAATATTTCTCTGGTGCAGTTCATTTCCTCTTTGAATATCCTTTTCCCCGATAAATATTTGATACTGATCATTTTTCGAAATCTTTGCAATTTTTGCTTTTCTAACTCCTTCAGGGCTGAAGGTAGCCTGCAAAAACTGCAGAACTTTCTCATTGGGAATTTTTGGATCTTCGGTAGTTCCAAACCCCTCAATTTTTGGCCCGACTAGGAGCAGTCTTTTCGCCTCTTCGTAGTTCTGAGCCATATTATTGACTAGAATTGACTCAACCCCAACCTCTATTTCTGTTCTGTCATCAGGAATCTTATTAGCAATATCATCAACCACCGCCCGGAAGTCTGTCTCCAAAGAGTTTAACCTCTGATTTTCTTCTTCTGTTGTTAGGCTCAACTCCCGAAGAGATGCCAAACGGTGTCTTCCACTGACCAATACTCTGTTCGATTCAGAAGAGTACTGGACCCCAAAAAATTTATGATTATACTTTTTTTCTGCTTCAAGAATTCTAGCCTTTACTTCCTCCGGATTCCAACCTTCGTTTGCTTCCAAAACCTGGATCGCAAACTCGTTGTACGCATCAATTGCCTCTTGTGGAGTAAATTTAAACCCCTCGTCCTCTTTGGAAAACAGAAGCTTGACTCCAAAAGCAGCTTCAGCTGGTGGTTTGGAAAAATCTTTTTCTTTTCCAGCCCGGAAATTCTCTTGGGCCTTTTTAGCATCAAAATCAATTGCTTCTGGTCCGGAATTCTCAATTTCACTCATGCTTTGATTATAAGATCTGGATATTTAAAAAGAAACGATCTGGTTCCTAAAGTTAAAGCTTATATAAGCAATTAGAGGCTACCCTTCTAGCACTTTGGTGTTAAGATAGAAAATAAAATATGATTGGTAGAGTCAAGTACATGGCAATTTTTGTTTCCATCCTTCTTGCCTTTATGGCGATGTCGGCTATGGCAGTTGCCATGGAAGGTCAAACCGGTGGAGTCTTTGGTGAAAGGATGCTTTTCGGGTTCTCGGCAGATTTTTGGATTCTTCGGGTAATGGTTCCACTCTTTCTGCTTCCTGTAATAATTGTTGCCGGTCTTGAATCACGAATAGTTGGAACACTTGCCATTGCTTACGTCATTGGCAGTGTAGTTGAAGATTTTTTCTGGTTCGTTGTTAATCCATACTACGGTCTGGGAAAGTGGAATAGTACTGACGCTACCTGGCCTAACTGGATTAAAATTGGACCTTTTGAACTACCTCTTTTCTACCTTATCAGCTTTGCAGTGACGCTAATATTGTGGTTTGTCTTTTTCAAAAATGCCAACAGGGTTAATTTATTTTTTAAGAAGTATTTACCTTGGGCAACGACTAAACTTTGACTCGCCTCGACATATTCAAAACGCTTCTTTGCTTGCAACCATCTGCCTTTTAAAGCAGCTAGACTCTCCAAATTGGGTTTATATTTGGTCAACTTTTTAACATTTTTGCTATCTAGACGTATAATTGTAAAATCCCGAATTCTTAAGAATTGACAGATCAAAAGAAGGAGACTGATCTTGAAGAGGGACCGAGGATACAAGCTAGTGGTACTTTTAGTCGCTACTGGCGTGATCGCTATTGGTGAAAGACTCCGTCACTGGCTCAAGGATACGAAGAGTGGCCTGCAGCTTGATGACGATGACCCTGCGGGATTTCATCCTCGTGACGAAATCATCTGGAGACTTGCCCAGGCGGTCATTCTTCCTTTGGGTTACCTGAAGTGGTGGACTGGCACTCTGGAAGTAAGGGGTAAAGAAAACGTCGAGACGGCTATTGCCAGCCGCAAGGGTACCCAAGTAGTGGGGAACCACAAAGCGATACCTGATGCCTTCACTCCCCAAACTGCCATCAGGTTTCTCGGGCATGTCCGACTCGCCGAAGACCATTTTCGCTCTGTCATCGGCATGGTCTTCGTCAACCGCCGACCCATACTCAGCAAAGTTCTTGAAGGTGGGGACTACATACCCATTGTTCCGGAACGAATGCTCGAAAATGAATTCCTGCGCACCCTGACCCCTGCCGAACGCAAAACGCATTTGAGAAACGCTAGGCGCATCAATTCCGCAGCTTTCCCACTGATGCGAAAGTTCCTTGGCTTGAGGTACTGGACTCTCCTCTACCCCGAGGCAACTCGTGTCTTGGAGCCGGGAATGAAAAAAGTCCATGACGGAGTGGCAACTGCCTTGCGACACCCGGGAACGAACCTTCTGCCCGTAGCCCAGATCGGCACGGATCAGATGTGGAAGCCTGGGAGTTGGCGACCTCAACCGCTGAGCAAAATCACGGTCATCTTTGGTGAACCGATCAGCTCTGAGGAAGCCGAGACTCGTGCCCGAAAGATCAGCCAACGCTACGGTGTCAGTGAGGATCGAGCCCTGTGCGATCTGGTCATGCGCCGAATTGCTCGACTCATGATCGAAAACGGTCACCCGCAGTACGCCGGCTTCTACGCCAAACCTCGCCGCGAACGTCTTGGAGTGAGCTAAGGAGGTATGTAAAGTGGTCGAGTAGATCCTGCAAACTCGACCACTTAACTTCTTTAAAGCCTTTTGGCTATTTTTGTTGTATATTCAAATCAAGGAGGTGATTCACAAAGATGGCAGAAGAAAATAATTTATTCAAAGTTCAACATGTTGAAAAGGTAATCAACAACACTGGTTCGGGGGCTATTTACGGTTTGGGCATCATTGGAGCTCTGATTTATTTCTTACAACGAGCTGACAGCTTTTGGGCAGTGCTACTGGGAATTGCAAAGGCTGTTTTTTGGCCAGCAGTTATTCTCTATGAAGTTTTGAAGCTTCTAAACTTGTAAGGACGGAGGATTCGAGAGGTTTCGGAAAATTTTTGTCTACAAAAGCTCTAGCTCTAATTATTTTTTTTCTAGTCGGCAGCGAAAACAACGAAGGTAACTAGCTTGTGTTTCTGACCCAAATCTCTCTGGTAAAGACCCACCCTTCGATTTTTCTTCAGCTCGCGTCCCCACTCTTTTCGAGTCTCAAAATTCTGGTTCTTTTCTCCTTGGGCTTGTGGAAGTTTTTGGCTGGTAGCTTTGAGGCTAGTGAAACTATCAAGGTGACTATAAATGGTTTCCAGCTCATCATAGTCGTGTTGGTTCGGGTGTTGGTTAGGCGTCGGCTCACTCGTGTAATCCATGCAACTTCCCAGGGGTAAGTTGTAGAAGTCCTCATCCTGATGATCAAGTCCCAGGGTATGTCCTACCTCCTGACACATTACCAAATTTCTCCAGCCAGGACTGTTGTAGGTAGAAGTTTTAAAATAGGTATCATTCAGTTTGGTTACTGCTTGAGTGATGTGACCCCCACTCACCCAAATTTGAGCAAGCCCAAGCCAACCGTTTCTACCGTAGGTGTAGCTACAAACTTCAAGACGCCCAGCTGTCGGCCGACAGCGCCGGGCATTAGTCGATCCAGCTACAACCGCTAGATCAAGAACTGACGACTGACTCCAGTCAGAGGCGGTAGTCCGCAAATACTGGTCCCAAGCTAGGGAAACGTTGTCTCCAGTTTTAAGAGTAAAAGGATTGGCTGTTCGTGCCCAATGAAAATTACCCCAAGAGTGGTTTGCCGAAGACAAAGGAGGTGCAATAAGTAAAAAAATCCAAAAGAAGGATGCTAAAAGCAAAGTTTTTCGGTTTGAAAATTTCATATTTTTCTATCTTTACTTTAGCGTTTTTTTTACTCTAAGTCAAACCAAATCTTTTCACTGCTCGCGTGTGAGACTTCTTCGCTTCGACTTCGCGGTCCCGCGGTTCGGCCGCTATCTTAGTATCAAGTTCAATCCGAAAAATTAAACTCTCTTGTACATGAGAATATGGTCGTCGTGGCCCTTTTCCAGCTTGACACCGTCGGGAAGTCTGCCATATTCGGAAAAGCCAAACTTTTCATAAATCTGCTTGGCTTTTTCATTTTTGGCAAAGACTGAAAGTTTAACTATTTCAAGCCCCTTGAGATTTTTCTTCCCTTCCGAGATGACAGTTTCAAAAAACTTCGAGCCAATCCCTTCGTCGCGAAAACCGCGAGCAATGGAAATTCCCAGGCCAGCAATATGTTGACTGGTTCTGACACCCAAATCCAAATTCACAATTCCAATCAATTTTTCTCCAAAAAAGGCGAGTAACTCTACCGACCGGCCTTCCTCAACCGCCTCGATTTTCCGCTCAACATATTTTTTCTCTTCCTCAGGCACCAACTCTTCCCCCTGATAGCTGATGAAGGTTCGTTCCTGGGAGATGACGTTCATGTAGTCACACATTGCCTTTGCATCTCCGTCTTGGATATATCGAATAAGAAAATTTCGACCTTTTTTACTTTTTCCTTCAAAAACTATTTTTCCTACCATAAATTCTTCCAGAATTATAATGCTTCACTAGTGTACTTCAAACCTACTTTACCAAGGTGTAACCAATAATCGTTCTCCTCGGAGGTGTTTTGGTTAAATTCTCTTTCTTTGGTAGCCCCAATTATGTGGGTCGCGTGAGCGATCTTCACAAATAAAGGTAAGTATTCCAATTCCTCCTTGGTAAGAGACACAACTTTTTGATATTCCTGCAATGCCAACTTGTAGTTATCCGGAAATGCCTCTAGCTTGTCTTCGTCAAAAAGGATGTTGCAAAGAAGAACCGCTAGCTCTTGAATCCTTGGGTAGTAATTGCTAACCGAAAAATCAATTAGGAAAATCTCTCCTTTTTTATCTCTGATCACGTTAGTTTTGATGATATCTCCATGGACAAGACAATGGGGTAGTGTGTCTAGGTTAATCCGCGCAAAATTTTCTAAGAGCGGTGTAATTAATTGAGCGTCTTCTTTCTCAAGAAATTTTTCGATTTTTTCGAATTCTTTTGGAAAACTCGTTATCGCCCAACTGTCGTAAATAAACGCGGGTTTGAGATGAATATTATTTATCTTGGCTGCTTCACGAACCAGGATTTTTAACTCTTCCTTGTCGGGTACACTTTTTGACTGGTAGAAACTCTCACCGTTAATGAACTCCATGACACAAAGTCGTATGTCTACCCCATCAAATTTCTTTTGAAAAAAGTAATCCCCACCAAAACCGAGCAATTTTGGATGCTTTACCCCAGCTTCCAGCACTTCTTCAATGATTTTCAAATAACGTAGGCAATTGTCGAGATCACGAAAAGTGGCGAAAATTTTAACAAAAAACTTTCCTTTTTCGGTCTCTAGAACAAGGTTAAAATCTTCATACCCAGAGGTTAAAGTTTTCCAAGAAAAGTATTGACCAAAACCATAGGATAGACAGACCTCCTTGAGCAAAGGTTCAATCTCGCCTTCATAGCCAATTCTTTTCTGAAAATCTTTTTCCGTCATAATCTAACTTGCTGGCATTTTAGCACTTTGACACTAAATCCTAAAGAAGATTAAGATTACCTTGGAGGTGAGATCGTGAAATTTGCTGGACCGATCGTCTTTTCGACACCAGCCGAGGCCGGCCCATCAACTAGACAGGCCGGCCAAAACCACCGGGAGGAATTGAGAAGCTTCGCTGACCAACTCGAAGCCGAGGAGCCCTCGATCGCACAAAGAGCAACCTTAGCCACGACCTGGTTGCACGACGTTCGTCCTGACATCCGTTTCGGAATTGCTTCCGAATTCAACGACGAGCGGTGGGTGATTTTCATTTACCTACCAGAAGAAGACCGAACCAGTTTCCTATACGAATACGACGGGATTCTGAAACGCTACGGGGGAAACGGTCTGGTCTTTGAGGTTCAGGAGAAGGGAGATTACGATTCGGAAATCTTCGACACCGAACCAATCGAAGTCTAGCCTTCCCAAGCGGAAACCATATCTACAGGTGTGGGACCAATCGCCTCTCACACCTGTAACCAACCATTTGAAAAGTAACTTACTCAGACATTCACAAGATCTTTTTTCGGCCCTATTAATGAATATGTACAGTGGCCTTTCCTTGACAGGCTTCGCAGTTTTCCCGCCTATTTAACTTTATGTTTAAATCAATTAGAGCTGCAGAGCTTAGGAATAGAATACCCATAACCAGAAACAAGATACTCACTCCGGGGGCTGTATTTGCATAGATCACACCTGTTCCACCAGTGATTGAAAGTACTAAGGGATAAATATTATGGTGGCCCCTGTAGCTGAGATAAAAACTCAAGACGCTGATCGATATCAAGCCAATTAAAATTGGTGTGAGTACCTTCGCTAAAGCGAAAAGAAAGCTAACTTGACCAACCGCTATAAAAGCGGCCGTAAAGGTACAAAGTGGACACATTGCCACCAAGGGGGTTGCAATCCAAGAGACAAAGTTTCCTAGTCCTGAGAAGTTTTTCACACTTCAACCAGACTTTTCTCGGCCCTATTGAGCAAGACTGCATTGGTCGCCACTATTATTGACGAAGCACTCATCAGCAACGCCGAGACTTCTGGCCGCAGTGAGATTCCAAAATTCGGATAAAGGATGCCAGCCGCAACCGGTATCGCCAACAAGTTGTAAATTGACGCCCAGAAAAGATTTTGCTTCATCTTGGTTACGGTTGCTTTAGAAAGACGAATTGCCCGAAGCACATCGACTGGATCGGATTTCATTAAGACGACCTTGGCAGTTTCAATCGCGACATCAGTCCCTGCACCAATAGCAATTCCGATATCCGCTTGGGCGAGGGCCGGAGCATCGTTCACCCCATCCCCCACCATTGCCACAAACTTTCCTTCTTCCTGTAGTTTCTTGACATAATTAGCCTTTTCTCCCGGAAGTACTTCAGCGAAGACCCGTTTTATTCCAATCTTTTTAGCTACGGCTTCAGCGGTTTTCTGATTATCCCCAGTAATCATTGCCACTTCTATACCAAGTTCAGTTAGTCTTTCAACTGCTCTCTTAGCGGTAGGTTTAATTGGGTCGGCTGCTGCCAATACTGCCTTTACCAGACGGTTTACGGCCAAAATCATAATCGTATTACCACCTTCCAAAAATTCATCAATCTTCTTTTCCAAGTTGTTTATTTCAACCTGATTTTCTTTCATTAATTTAACTGTCCCCACCAAGACTTCTTGACCGTCAACTCTCGCCTTCACGCCTAGACCGGAAAGATTTTCAAATCCCTCAACCTTAGTTGGCAGAGAAAGTTTGCGATTTTTAATTTCTTCAAGCACTGCCTCACTCAGTGGGTGGGAAGATTTTTCTTCTGCGGCTCCGATTAACCTTAACGCCTCATTTTCATCAAAGGCTGACACAGTCGCAACTGCGTTTACCCTTGGCTTTCCTTCCGTCAAAGTACCCGTTTTATCAAGAACCACTGCTTCGATCTTTGAAACTTGTTCGAGAGTTGGGGCGTCTTTAATCAAAATGTTGTGCTTGGCGCCAAGTCCAGTCCCAACTGCTACTGCGGTTGGGGTCGCTAACCCCAAAGCATCAGGACAGGCAATTACAGTTGTTGATATAGCAAAGGTTAGGGCAAAAAGAAGTGGTTGGCCGATGATGAAGAACCAAACCGCAAAGGTGAGCAGTCCTCCACCAACGGCAACAATAACTAAGTATTTTGCAAAACGATCGGCTAGTTTTTGCCCCGGAGCCTTGGAGTTCTGGGCAAGCTCGACCATTTTGACAATCTGTGCAAGCGCAGTATCTTGGCCAATTTTGGTTGCTTTAAATCTAACTGAGCCATTGGTATTTATTGAACCGCCCACTACTTGATCACCTTTTTTCTTGGCAACGGGAATAGATTCACCGGTAACCAATGACTCATCAATGGCGGTTTCACCTTCCGTAATCTCTCCATCAACCGGTACCTTGTCACCGGGTTTGAGAACCAGAATGTCTCCAAGTTTAACTTCAGAAGTTGGAATTAATTGTTCTTTTCCATCACGAACTACCCTTGCTTGTGGAGGAACGAGGGCAAAAAGAGCTTGAAGTGCATCTGTTGTACCGCGCCTGGATTTCATTTCCATCCAGTGACCAAAGAGTACAAAAGTAATCAAAAGGGCTGCAGCTTCGTAGTAGGAGTCGGCACTGCCTAAAAAGCTAAGTAAAACACTAAAAGCATAGGCGGCCGTGATACCAACTGCTATTAGTACGGCCATGTTGAGAGTTTTTGCTTGCAGGGCTTTGTAAGTGGAGTAGAGGAAAATCCAGCCGGAATAGAAAAAGACTGGGGTCGTTAAAATAAACAGTATCCAGGTTGCTGGAATAGGCTCAGGCAAGCTCAATTTGAAAAACTCAGTACCTAATGGTGAGTAAGCGATGATTGGACCTGACAAAACCAAAGCGAAGAAAAATTTGTTGCGAATGTCCAGTTCCATGAGTCTGGCCATCTCTCTACCCGCCAAGCCAGTGTGTTCCATCCCCATACTCATCGTCATACTCATCTTGAACTTTTCCCACCAACCCATTTCCAAGGTAGGTTTCATTTCGTGATCAGCATGATCATGACGGTGAATTTCCCCTTCGTTTTTCTCATTCTGACTTCTGACCTCTGACTTCTTAGTTTCCTCCAGCCTCATCCCACATTTTGGACAACTTCCTGGTTGGTCGGAGACAACTTCAGGATGCATCGGACAGACGTAGGTAATCTTGCGAATTGATTCGCTCATAAAATAAAAATAACTGTGTTAATTTTTCCTAAAGCGCTTTCTTCAGAGCCTCTTCAACAGAGCTGAGAATCTCCTCGTTACTCACCCGCATTGTCGAGTAGTCAGCTATCCAAGCAATCTTACCTTCCTTGTTGACCAAAACAAAGGTGTGTCCCGGACGATCTGAGTGCATTTGTGATGGCATTGAAAGCACTCCGTAGGTTTGCGACATTTCTCGGTCCGCATCTATCAGGATAGGTATTTCCTTGATTCCTTCTGCTCGCAATATTGGTTTCCACTCAGCAGCAGAATCAACACCAACGGTAACAATTTCCGTCTGTATTTGTTCAAAAGAAGCTAAATCTCTCTCCAAAGTACCAATTTGTTTCCAACAGGGTTGGCACATTAACCCCTCTTGAAAATAAAGCAAGATATTTTTTCCTGAATAATCGGCCAAAGACACTTGCCTACCATCGGCCGCTGGCAGTCTAAAGCTCGGTGCCGAAGCACCAAGCTTCAAATTACTAGTTTGCGCTAGTCCAGACGTAGCTGAACCACCTTGCTCAGTAGGTTTGGCTGTTAACCAAAGGTAACCTAGGCCCAGAATCAACAGCAGCAAACTAAAACCGAAGGCCAATTTTGTAGTCAACGATTTTATTTTCTCAGATTTTCTGTTTTGCTCTTGAAAATCTTTGAGAAACTGGCGTTTTTCTTTTTTTGACAGCGCTGACAGGTCAGTTTGTTTCTGATTCATCAGTTTTCACCTCCTTCTTTGGTGTTTTTGAGAAGAAGCCTTTGTAGATAAACAAGCCCGCAATTACAAACAAAATCACTAAAAAGATAAAGTCTGGTAAGCCTTTGGTGGCAAGCGCAATGCTCTCAATTTGGGAGCTAGCATAACCTGAAAGGGCTTTTTGCCAACTCGGAGCCAAAGACTCATTACCTACCCAAGCTAGGTAAAGCACGAAAATACCCATCAACAAAAACATTGTTCCAGAAGCAAGGTTTGTGGTGTGAGAGTGAAATTGTTTTCCGAAGACTTTAAAAGAGAATAATTTGCCTTTGACGAGTGGGCTTTTGGACCATTCAAATTGATCCCAGAAATAAGCCATCACAAAAAGAGGAAAGACCATTCCAAAAACATAGATCAGACTGAGAATAAGGGCTTGAACTAAGCTAGCTGAAATCGCAGTTAGCGTCAGCACTCCGGCCAAAACCGGAGCGCAGCAAGAGCTAGCTGCCCCAGAAAAAACCCCCAGAATAAAAACAGAGGTGTAGTTTTGTGGGTTCCATTTCACTGCTGTCTTAGCAAAAGGTAGTTCAAAACTTTTGCCTAACAGGGAAAATAACCCTAGAAATACCAAAAAGATTCCGGCAAGCAGAAAAATTTCTTGATGAAACCTACTAAAAACCTGAGCTAGAGCTGCTACACCAATTCCGATCGGTACCAGAACTACCGCGACTCCAGCGCCAAAAACAGTTGTTACCTTGAGAATATCAACTCGGCTTTTGAAAGCGTGGGCAAAGTACGATGGCAACATAAACGTGATGCAACAGGGAGCGATCAAAGCTAACATCCCGCCAAAAAAAGCGGCTACTGCGGAGGTGTTAAAAAGAAGTGCTTGCATAAATTTTAACCTTCAGTGGCAAATTCGCTTGGAGCTTTTCTAAATTCTTCAAGACAGTTTGCAGAGCAAAAATAGTACGTTTTGCCCTTGAAACTTGCCTTCAAATCCTCGTTTCGCAAAACTCGCATTCCGCAAACTGGATCGCTGGCCATCTCTTTTTCGGCGGCGAAATATTTACTAAAATTAAAAAATTTCATGTCTTCCTCGAATTATTTTTTCTGAATCTGCTTCCAAAGCCAAACTATCCCAAGGACCAAAGCAATAATTACCAAGATCCAGGTTAGCAACATAAAAACCATCATCGACCCAAAGAAAAAGGGTGAGCTTCCATACATATGATCAAAGTAAACTGGACCGGCAGAGTCGGTTGCTCGATAAAACATAGGGCCAAACATTTATTTTCACCTCCTTTTGAAAACTTCTAAGAGCTCTTCTAAGGCTTTCTCGTCACTCTTTCCACCCAACTTTGGTACTACACAGGTATGTAAGTGTGAGTTCAGAATGACCTCATCAGATTTTTTTATTGCTGCCTGGACCGCGGACGATTGCAAGAGCACGTCCGGGCAGTACTCACCATCATCAACCATTTCAATAACTCGACTCAAATGTCCCCGAGCTCTCTTTAGTCTTTTTAAAACTTGCTCTTTAATTTCTTGGTTCATAGGTTTTTACCAAATTTAAACCATCTTCTAGTATCCCCCCATGGGGGTTATACCCTAACTATACACTTCTTGTCAAGGATAGGAAAGTCTTTTATCTTGATCTAGCAGAAGGTTCGGGGTTAAACGTGTAGAAGCTTGATAGTTGCATACACAGCCACTACCCCAACAACAAAAAATATTGCTTGGTGGAATTTCCGATCGCGCAAATAAAGATGCTGAAGCTCGGGGATAATGTCAGAAGCGGCAATATAGATAAACATTCCACTAGTAAAAGCCAGAATAAGGCCTAAATAAGGGCTTATAAGCTCTGATAGAAATAAAGCCAGCAAGGCCCCTAATATCGCCGTCATTCCCGACAAAATATTAAAAAATATCACTTTTTTCGCCCCGAGATCGCTTCTCAGCAAAATAGTAAAATCTGATATTTCTTGAGGAATTTCATGAGTAGCTACAGCCAAAGAAGTAGTAATCCCGATAGGAACACTTACCAAAAAACTGCTGGCGATAGCAAAACCATCGATAAAATTGTGAAAGCCATCACCAAACAAAATCAAACTAACTATGGATTTTCTTCTTGAACCCTCCAACTTTTCTTGATCTTGCTCATGAGGATGAAAGGCAACGAAAAACCTCTCTAGAAAAAAGAAGGTAACCAGCCCCAGCAAGGCAGCCAAAAATATATTTGGGTCTTGCTTTGTTTCTCTCAAAGCCTCTGGTAGAAGGTCCAAAAAGGCAGTCGCAAGCAAAACACCCGCAGCAAAGGAAAGTAAAAGCACACTATTTTCTCCTTCCCAAAGCCTGCGTTTCAGCAATATTAAACCTCCAGCCAAAGACAAAATACTGCCAATGAAGGTAAAGACCAAAACGTAGATAGTTGTTTCAAGACTCATTTTTACACTCCCTACAAAGACCAAAGAATTCTAAATTGTGGTCTTCGATTTTGAAATTAGTTTTTTGAGCAGTTTTTTCTACAAACTCTTCGGCCGCCAGACTACTCAAATCTTCAAGCTTTCCGCAATTGCGGCAAACGACATGGTGATGATGGGGTCGATCACTAACTAGCTCGTAAGAGAAACCGTTTTTATCAAAGCTAAGCCGTTTAACCAGATTTAGTCCTTCAAGCATCTCCAGATTGCGATAAACGCTCGTCAAATTTGCTTTCGGAAGTTTGGTAGTTATTCCGAAAAAAACAGCCGCCGGGGTGAGAGGCAGCTTCGTTTTTTCAAGGACGGCAATAATTTCCTGGCGCACATCAGTAATTTTGACTTTGTTTTCTTTTAGAAATCCCAAGATATCTTTTCTCATGTTGCAAATTACTTGCAACAATATATGCAACTCACTTGCATTTGTCAAGAGCTTTTTTGGCTTTTAGTTGGGTAAAAGTCTTTTGATATGGGCCACGACCTGAGACGGAAGTGTGTTGGCTTTAATTAAATATTCGGTCGCTCCGAGTTTAATCGCTCGGCGCAAAAATTTGTCGTCGTCCAGGTTCGTCAGAACTACTACCGGCGTCTCGGTGGTTTTTGGATTTGCTTTGATCTTCTCCAAAACATGAAAGCCGTCAAACCCTGGAATCATAATATCGAGAACCACCAAATCAACTTCTTCTTTTCCTAGCATATCAACCGCTTTCGGACCGGTATCCGCAACCGAAATAGCAAATCCGGCTTTTTCAAGTTGATGCTGGTAGGCCTCGCGTTCAATATTGTCGTCCTCTACAAAGAGAATTCTTTTGGCCATGATCTAAATTTTACACGAAGACAAGGATTTAGCAAACTATTTTTCTTTTTGTGACCTAGCTTACGCTGAATCTAGCTCATGCCCAACCTTCTCTGGTTTAAAGATCTCTCTA
This sequence comes from bacterium, assembly GCA_030704665.1. Classification (NCBI taxonomy): domain Bacteria; species bacterium. The sequence goes on from JAUYID010000009.1 coordinate 871,691, forward strand.
TCTTGAGTTGATTGTGAGAGTGAATTTAGGTAAATGATTAAACAAAGTTTAGGATGGGGAGGGAGCGTGCTTTCACAGAGGCTCCCTTCCACAAGCAGCACTCTCCCCTTCACGCCTACCTCGATAACGACTTCATCCACCCAACAGTACCAAGAAACGTGGCTATTCCAATAGTGAACAAAACCACGCCCGAGTTCCACATCGTTGAGCTTCTGTTCACCAACATGAGGATTTCCCCAGCCAGGGCAATCTCACACTCAATGAACATAAGTGGTACCAGGACAATAATGTCCTCGAGACTAGGTAGATTCGAGACTACCTTAGACACAGTTCAACCTCCTCTACTTTCCGTTTTTTGCTATTCTAGCATATTTTCTAGCCCTTGCTACCTAACTTGACTTTTTCTACACTGGTTTCTATATTTAACTGACCAAAGGAGGTATTTATTATGATTCGTGGTTTAGAATCCGTCATGCTTTTTAGTGGGAGCCCAAAAGAATTGGCCAACTTTTATCAAGACAAGGTGGGTCTAAAGATAAAAGAAGAATTCGAAGCCGAAGATGGAGCGGCTGGCTTTGAAATGCAAATTGGTGATGGTGGTTTGCTCTATATCAACCCTAGCTCAGAAGTAAACGGTAAAGCAAAGGACCCGCAAAGAATGATGCTTAATATCGAAGTCGATGATGCCGAAAAAGAAGCTGACCGTCTCAAATCATCTGGAGTAGAGCAAATCGAACCTGTCTACCATATGGAAGGTTACGGTTTGATTTCCACTTTTGCCGATCCAGATGGAAACTACTTTCAGCTTGCTCAGGTTCGCGCTTCTTGAGTTGGGAAAATGAAACATGGTTTGAAAAGAACCTGTTGTTGTGTCAGAATTAAGACATGTTTGAAACAAACCGGGCTGATAGTCCTCTAGTTCGTTTGAAACGAATTAGCCCACTTTTTTGGGGAATTCTACTTCTTGCCCTGGCCTCTTTGTTGGTTCTAATACCTTGGCGTTTTTTCAAACTCTTGGCAATCCTTCCTCTAGTAATTGGGGGCCTTTTGGTTTACCAAGCCATTTGGCACAACAAGTATTAGTCCAACCCTCTATTACACCTATTCCAACTTAACTTTATCGTTTTGGAGATTGTTTGCGGGCGCGAGCTTTTCCAGCAAAACCGTATTTGCGTCTTTCTTTTTCTCGTGGGTCACGCGTCAAAAGTTTTTTCTTTGCCAAAGGCTCACGAAGGGTTTCATCAAAAGTAATCAAAGCATTGGCAATCCCATGGACAGTTGCTCCAAGCTGGCTGGATATACCCCCACCGCGTACTTTTACTGAGACGCCAAGTTGACCGACTCTATCAACAACGTTGAGTGGTTCTTTTAAATTTGCTTTCAGAGCCTGACCCTTAAAATAGTCTTCGGCTGGCTTTTCATTGACGGTGATTTTTCCATTCTTTTCTAGCCAAATCCGCACCCGAGCAACGGCTCGTTTTCGTCTTCCCACCGCACCAAACCACTCAACTTTCTTGCTTGGTTTTTCTTTTTCCGGCTCTTCAGTTGTTTTTTCTAGTGCTTCTTTTTTTGCTTTTGCCATATTTTAAACCTCAAGTGTTTCAAATTTTTGCGCCTCGTGTGGATGACTAGATCCAGAGTAGATAAACAGATGTCTTCGCAAAGATTTGCCCATTCTGTTTTTTGGTAGCATACCAAAAACTGCGTGATTAATTATCTCCTCAGGTTTTTGACTTCTCAATTGAGCTAGGGTCCTTTCTCTCAATCCTGAGGGGTAGCCGGAGTAACGATAGTACTTTTTGTTTTCTTCTTTTCGACCGCTGACTTCAACTTTTCCGGCATTGATGATCACGACTCTGGATTGTGGGATTTCATAGCTTTTTCGCTTTGGGTCGTTTTTGTCCAAAAGGATACTGGCGACTTTGGCCGCTACTTTACCCAAAATGCTTCCTTGAGCATTAACCAAATACCAGTTTATTGGTTTGCTGGTTACTTGCTTCTTAACTCTCGTTTTGTTTAAAACGTTACTTTTTACTTGTTTTTCTTTCTTTTTTTGTTCCATCTTTGCTTACCTGCGCTTTGGCTGGCGTTGTTTTCTTTACCTTGGTTGTTTTTGTTTCTTTCTTAGCCTCTACCACTTCCTCAGTCTTCTTCACTTTGTTTGGAGCAGAAACCTCTTCGACAAATTCTATTTTTGCCATTTTTGCCCTATCCCCGAAACGGGGGTTAAGTTTGGTGATACGAAGATAACCTCCTGGTCGGGTTTTGAATTTGGGTCCCACCAGATCAAACATTTTGGCAACTGCGTTGGGATTCCCTAGTGAACCCGCGACTTGGCGGCGAGAGTGAATGTCTGCTTTTTTTGCTTTTGTTATCAGTTTTTCAAGGATTGGTCTGACCGCCTTAGCCTTAGCTTGTGTTGTCTCGATCTTCTCATGAAGAATCAAAGAAACAGCTAAGCTCCTAAATAAGGCTTTTCTTTGATTTGTGTTGCGGCCAAACTTTCTCATTATCTTTAGAATCCCTTTTCTTTAAGTCTTTGTTCAATGTCGCTGATTGATTTTGCGCCCATATTTTTGAGTTTAACCAACTCTTCTTTGGGGGTTTCAATGAGCTGGCCGACAGTATTAATATCGGCATTTTTCAACGAATTCGTAATTCGGGTCGAAAGCTCTAGCTCTTCAATCAAAGCTTCTTGATCAATTTTTGGTTTCGGTGCAGATTCTTTTTCTTTTTTAGCACTTTTCTTCTGTTCAACCAAAACATTGAAGTAGCTGGTCAGGATTTTCGCAGCTTCTTTCACTGCCTCTGCCGGGCTTACAGTTCCGTCTGTGGCGACATTCAAGGTCAGTTTGTCAAAATTGGTAATTTGTCCGACACGAGTGGCCTCAACTTTGTAATTTACCTTGCTTACTGGAGTAAAGGTTGCGTCCAAAGGAATGGTGCCAATACCCAAAGACCTTCGATCCTCAACCGGAACGTAACCAATTCCCTTTTCAGCTGTCAGATCCATCTCAACTTTGGATTTGGTATCCGAAAGTGAGGCGATGTGTTGATCGGGGTTGGTAATTTTTACTCCCGCCGGTAATTTAATATCGGCAGCAGTAATATCCTTGGGTCCTTTTACTTCCAAAGTGAGCTTGACTGGCTTGTCGGAATCTATCTGCAAACGGATTTTCTTTAAGTTCAAAAGTATCTCAACTACATCCTCCTTAACACCCTTGATAGTCGAATACTCATGGGCAACACCAGCTATTTTTACTTGAGTAATCGCCCCACCGGGAAGCGAGGAAAGCAGGATACGACGCAAAGAGTTACCCAAGGTCATACCATAACCTTGTGGAAGTGGCTCGACAACGATTGAGCCGTCTTTGCTACCACCTTCTTGGTGAATTTTAACTTGGTCTACCATTTATACCTCCAAAAATAATAATAAACGACCTTTCAAGGCCTCAGCTTAAAGAAGCTTATCGACTATAAAACTCGACAATCAACTGTTCGTTGATGTCAGCACCAATATCTTCTCGGCTGGGCAAAGTTTTGACTCTACCAACCAAGGCCTTGCGTTCCAACCATTCGGGAACACTGTCTTTGGTTGCTTCAACAGCCTCTTTTACCAATTCAAACTTTTGTGCCTTTTCGCTCAAACTAATGACATCTCCGCTTTTGGTTGCGAAGGAAGGAATATCAACCTTTTTTTCATTGACTCGAATGTGCCCATGATTAGCTAGTTGTCGAGCCTGTGCTCGAGAAGCAGCCAAACCGAGCCGGTAAACAACATTATCAAGCCTGGTCTCAAGGTTTTGCAAGAGCGTTTCTCCGGTTGCGCCTTTTTTCTTGGCCGCTGCTTCGTAGTAGCGTCGAAATTGTCTTTCAAGCAGCCCGTACATTCGCTTTACTTTTTGCTTTTCGCGCAGCTGGATACCGTAATCAGAAACCTTACGTCGACTAGATTTATTACCGTGCTGTCCCGGAGGAACAGCCCCTTTTTTTGAAATTGGATGCTTTGTGAGACTTCTTTTTCCCTTTAGGAAAAGGTTTGTGCCCTCACGACGATCCAGTCTAAATTTTGGTCCAGTATAGCGTGCCATTTAAACCCTACGTCTCTTTCTTGGTTTTGGTCCATTGTGCGGTATCGGAGTGACATCGGCAATTGCTTTGATCGCCAAACCACTATTGCGCAAAGCCCTGATCGCTGCATCCCGGCCCGCTCCTGGTCCCTTGACATAAACTTCAACGTCTCTAACCCCTGCCTCGTTTAGTTTTCTACTCAAATTCTCGACCGCGGTTGAAGCAGCATAAGGAGTTGATTTTCGCGCTCCTTTAAAGCCTGACGCCCCGGCACTACTCCAGGCGATAGTGTTTCCGGTCATATCAGTGACAGTCACCAGAGTGTTGTTAAAACTGGCACTGATAAAAACTTTGGCTGAACCGACTTGTTTTCTTTCTTTTGCTTTTGCCATTATTTAGTTTCCTTTTTTGCCGTTGTGGTGGCGGCCTGTTCCATCTTTACCAAAACTTCTTTCTTCATCGCTCCAATTGTTACTCTTTTACCTCGTTTTGTTCTTGAGTTACTTTTTGTTCTTTGTCCTCGAACTGGTAGGCTTTTTCTATGTCTTAAACCACGGTAAGTACCTATGTCCTCCAAACGGCGGATGTTTTGCCCAACCATTCTTCGCAGGTCCCCCTCAACTGGAATTTGCTCAACTGCTTTTTGGATCTTGGAAAGCTCTTCTTCCGATAAATCTTTGACTCGCTTGTCTGGGTCGATTTTAGCTGTTTCGACAACTTTTTTGGCCAGCGTCGGACCGATACCATAGATGTAAGGTAAAGAAAAAACTATTTTTTTGTTGTTTGGCAGTTCAATTCCAGCTATTCTGGCCATATTTAGCAACCTTTAATTCTATAACTTCTAGTCTAAAAATATCGACCGTAATACTAATTTTTAGTTTTCCAAAAACAACCTTTTGGTCGATATAATTGCTCATAGTAACTTAGCCCTGTCGTTGTTTGTGACGAGGGTTTACACAAATAACAAAAAGCGTTCCTCTACGCTTTACAATTTTACAGTTTATACAACGTTTTTTTATTGATGCTTGCACTTTCACAGTAAACAACCTTACTTTCTATGATTTAGTTTAACAGTATCGACCGTAATACTAATTTTTAGTTTTCCAAAAACAACCCCGGGCAGGTTTACAGTAATCAATGTTAACGATCCCGATAGACAATTCTGCCTTTGGTTAGATCGTAGGGTGTGATCTCAACCCGTACTTTGTCACCAGGCAAAATTCGAATGTAATGCATTCTCATCTTACCGGCCAAATGAGCCGTGATCACTTTTCCTGCCAACACCTCAGGAGCAGTCTTATCAACTTCCACTCGAAAAAGAGTATTGGGCATATTCTCAACTACTTTTCCAGTTATTTCAATATTTTCACTAGCCATAATTTAGCCTGAGTATTTTAGCAGAAAACTACCTACTGGGTCAACACTACAGGTCCTTTTTTGGTAATCGCGACTGTTCTTTCAAAAAGACCCGACAAACTTCCGTCACGGCTTGCAATAGTCCAGCCATCCTCTAAAAGAACAACCGGCCCCTTCCCTTGGTTGTAAATCACCTCAATCGCAATCACCATACCTTCTTTCAGAACCGGTCCAGTCTCCTTCTTTCCAATACCTGGAACCAAAGGATCTTCATGCAAGGCTGTCCCAACACCATGACCCACCAGCTCTTTTACTACAGAATACCCTGCTTTCTCAACAGTTGTTTGGATGGTTGAGCTGATGTCCCCCACTCTGTTACCAACCTTTGCCTGGGCAATTGCCTTGTTCAGAGCTTCCTTTCCTGTCTTTAAGAAATTCTGGACCTCTGCTGAAACTCTCCCAACTGCGAAGGTCTCTGCCATGTCGGAGTGAAACCCTTGGTAAAGTGCTCCAATATCAATTCCTACTATGTCTCCCTCTTTAAAAGCTACCGCAGTGGGAATTCCGTGAACTACCAATTCGTTTTCAGTCACACAAATACTATACTGATAGTCCTCAACGGTCATGAAAGAGGGTTTTGCACCTTCTTTTTTTATGACTTCCTGAGCGGTCTTGTCAAGAGCGAGACCCGTCACACCACTTTTAATGTGCTTTTCTATTTCACCTAAAGCTTTGGCGGCAATTCGACCGGCCTCTGCCATAGTTTTTATTTCTTCTTTAGTTTTCAAATAAGCCATCCAAAACCTTTTCTACTTCTGCTTCTGCTGGAGTGTTGTCTACTTCAAAAAATTTCACTCCGCGATTTTTGTAAAGTTCGATGACTGGAGTCACTTTTTCTTTGTACCAACCCAACCTCTTTTTGATACCCTCTTCAGTATCATCAACACGACCTCTATCCAACATGCGCTTGAGTGCTTCTGTTTCAGAAAGGCTAACCATGATGATCAGGTCTGGTTGCTTGCTCATCAGCCCTTCTTGAACCAGGTTTCTCGGCGCGCCGTCGAGAATAAAACCCTTTTCCGTATCTGATTCATTTATTCTTTTGTTAACGATCTGCATAGTTAAATCATCAGGAGACAGCCCACCCCGATCATAAAGACTTTTAACGCGCCTTCCTGTTTCAGAATCTTCCTCTCGGAGTTGTCGAAAAATATCTCCAGTCGCAATAAAAGGTACTTTTAACTTTCCTGCCAAATATTTTCCGATTGTACTCTTTCCGGCTCCCTGAGCGCCAAAGAGAAAAATATTCATTATCTGTTTAAAAAGCCTTCATAGGATCGCATGATCAACTGCGACTCAAGTTGTTTTGAAGTTTCAAGTATGACAGAAATGACAATTAAAAGTCCCGTTCCACCAAAAGCAAGAGTACTTACGTGACTGATATTGGTAATAATAAAAGGCATTACCGCCACAACACCAAGAAAACTACCACCAACCAAAGTCAGACGGGTAGCAATAAAGTTTAGGTAGTCTGAAGTTGCTTTTCCGGGACGAATTCCAGGTATAAAACCACCGTATTTTTTGATTTCGTCAGCAACTTTGACTGGATTAAAGACAATCGAGGTATAAACGTAAGTAAAAGCTAAGACCAAAACAAAGTAAATACCACTATAAAAATAGCTGCTATCGTTGAACAAGTCTCTGACAAACTTTGCGATATTCGCGACCTGGTGGTTTTGAGAAGTAGCAAAAAAGGTCCCCAACATCCCTGGGACCAAAATGATTGAAACTGCAAAAATAATTGGGATGACACCAGCTTGGTTAATACGAATCGGTAAGTGAGTAGTCTGGCCTCCGTAGAGTCGGTTCCCCCGAATACGACGGGCGTATTGAATCAAGATTTGCCTCTGTCCTTCATTACCAATGATAACCCCAACAATTAAAATGATTCCCAAAGCTACGACCAAGCCAATGGTAAGAAGGTTGTCCGGCGTCAAAATCTCTTTGGTTTGCAGCAGAGTAACTGGCAACCGACCAACGATACCAGCGAAAATTAAAATTGAGATACCGTTTCCAATACCTTGTTCGGTTATTAGCTCTCCTAGCCACATCAACATGATTGTCCCAGCAACCAAAGTCGCCATGATAGTCACCAGTTCGATTAGATTTAAGTTCAGCAAAACTCCGCCACCTGATCTTTGCAAAAAGACTATCACTCCGTAGGATTGAACAATAGCAATTGGCACCGTCAGGTAGCGCGTGTACTGATTGATTTTTTGTCGTCCGTACTCGCCTTCTTTTTGTAAAGCTTCTATTTGTGGAACGACTACCCCCAAGAGCTGCATTATGATGGAAGCATTGATGTACGGATTCAATCCCAAGGCGATTATTGAAAAGTTAAACAAAGTACCCCCTGAGAAAAGATCCAGCAGCTGTAAAATTTGATTTCCACTCACCAAGCTTCTCAAAGCATTAAGATCAACACCGGGTATAGGAACGTGGGCTGCTAGGCGGAATAGGACGATGATCCCAAGAGTAAAAAGTATCTTTTGCCGCAGGTCGGGAGTTTTCCAAATGTCGGTCAGCAGTCTAAACATGCTCTACTTTCCCTTTGGACTTCTCAATTTCCTTTTTGGCTGATTGTGTAGTCGGTAACTGAATGTTTAGTGCTTTGCTGATTTTCCCGGCGACAATCTTGATTTTTTTTGTCGCATCGCTTGCGCTTATGATCTTTTTTTCAACAAGAGAGTCTAAATTAACACTGTCTCCGCTGTTGAATATTTCTAAAGAAGAAAGGCTAACTGCAAGTTTCGACCCCGGTCTTTTGTTTCCGACACCACGTTGGAAAGGCAGACGTTTGATGATTGGCAATTGACCACCCTCAAAACTTAGCGGTAGTTTGCCCCGGGCTTTTTGCCCTTTCATTCCTCGACCAGAGGTTTTTCCTTTTCCCGAGGACTCTCCACGACCCACTTTTTTGGCTCTTTTGGAAACTACTTTTCCCAGTTCATGCATTTTCATTTTTTTGCCTCTTTCTTGGTTTTCTTTTCTCTTTTAGCAAGAACAACAGCTTTTTCCCTAACATCCGTAGCCGCCTCTGTTTTCTTTTCTTCTTTCTTTTCTTTTTGTGGTACTGCTCGCAAACTTTTCAATGCTTCGAGTGTTGCATAAACATTGGAGGCTTTGTTTGAAGTACCCAAGACCTTGGAAAGGATATCATGAATACCTGCTGCTTCCAGTACAGCGCGGGCAGCCCCGCCGGCGATTACTCCGGTGCCTGGGTAAGCAGGTTTGAGAAGTAGTTTGGCGGCTCCAGTTTTTATATAAACTTCATGAGGAATAGTCCCGTCCACCATTGGCACTTCAATCAAGTGCTTTTTCGCGTAAGCAACGCCTTTTCTAATCGCTGCCTGGACTTCAGGAGCTTTCCCCAAACCAACTCCAACCCTACCTTTGTTGTCACCAACCACGACTAGGACGGAGAAGCCGATTTTGTTTCCACCTTTAGTTTTTTTGGAAACACGGCTTACTCGAACTATTTTTTCGCTAAACTCACCTTGTTCGTACATCATTAAAATTCAAGCCCTCCTTCACGGGCTCCTTCTGCCAAAGCTTTTACCCGACCATGATAAAGATATCCCGAGCGATCAAAAACTACTTTTTTGATCTTTTCCTTCAAAGCTTTTTCAGCAAGAAGCTTTCCAGCAGCAAAGGCCTTTTCAGTTTTTTTCTGGTTTTTCCCTTCTTTTAAGACCCTATCTCCAACTGAAAGTAGTGTTTTTCCAACGGTATCGTCGATTAACGAGGCGTAAATATGTGTGTTGGAACGAAAAACATTCAACCTTGGTACCAGGGCGGTTCCAGAAATCTTTGCCCTGATAGCTGTCTTTCTCTTTAATTTTCTGACAATTTTGCTTCTCATCTTTAGGCTCCAGTTCCTACTTTTCCGGCCTTACCAGCCTTACGACGGATTTGCTCACCCTCATATTTAATTCCCTTGCCTTTATAAGGTTCTGCTGGCCGGACTTTGCGGATTTTTGCGGCTACCTCACCAACCAATTGCTTGTCTATCCCTGATACAGTAATTTTGTTTTCTTTGACCAAAAAGACGATCCCTTCCGGTGGGTCTATTTCAACTTGGTGGGAATAACCAACTGAAAGAACTAATTTCTCTCCTTGCAAGGTGGCCCGAAAGCCAACTCCGGAAAGCTCGAGTGTCTTTGAAAAACCCTCAGAAACCCCTTGAACCATATTGGCGATCAAGCTACGTATCAAACCATGAAGTGCTTTGACTCTTTTCTCTTCACTACCAACACTTACTTTGGCAGCACCTGTTTCAACCTCGACTTTGACTTCAGAAGGAACTTTCTGCCAAAGCTCTCCCTTTGGCCCCACAACACTAACACCACCTCGATCAAGGCTTATTTGTACTGCACTAGGTATTACCACTGGTTGTTTGCCAATTTTGCTCATTTACCAACCCTCACAAATTACTTCTCCCCCGATACCCATCTTTCGCGCTTCCGCTCCAGACAAAATACCTTTTGGGGTACTCATGATAGAAAATCCCAGGCCACTCAAAACTTTTTTAATCTCTTTTTTGCCTCGATAGGTTCTTAAACCTGGTCTTGAAACTCTTCTGATTTTGGTCAGAACAGGTTTTCCGTCTTCGTATTTAAGTTGAAGATCGAGTTCTTTAAACTTACCTTCCTTATTTACCTGGACCCCAGTCAAATACCCCAACCCTACCAATTTCTTGGCAACTTCCTCGCGCAGTTTTGAATGCGGTACCACCACCTCTTCTTTAGAGGCAGAATACCCGTTGCGGATCGCTGTCAGCATATCTCCAATAATATCTCTGCTCATAAATTTACCAACTAGCCTTTACCACACCTGGTAAGTTTCCCTGGTGAGCTAAATTTCTAAAACAAATCCGGCAAAGGCCAAATTTTCGTATGTAGGCTCGAGAACGTCCACAGACCAAGCACCGATTGTGTTGCCGGGTTGTAAACTTTGCCGTTCTTTTTGATTTTACGATCATTGCTGTTCTTGCCATAATTTCTAAATATCCTTACGTCCTATCCTCATTAAATTTAGCAGTTATAGCGACAACCTCTCGGTCTGAATAATTTTTCATCATCAACTTACCTTTCTGAATGGAAAACCTAGGTTTTCCAACAAACTCATCGCTTCTTCTTTATTTTTTGTCGTTGTCGTCAGGGTAATTTCCATTCCTGATTGGCTATCCCCTTTGGTGTACTCAATCTCAGGAAAGACTGTCTTTTCCTTAAACCCTAGAGTATAGTTCCCATTCTCATCAAAACTGCTAGCCGCGATGCCACGGAAGTCACGGACTCGAGGCAAAACAATCCGTGTCATTTTTTCAACAAAGTCCCACATCCTTTTTCCCCGCAGGGTGACTTTTGCTCCAATCAGCTGCCCTTTACGAATTTTGAATGACGCGATCGCTGCTCGAGCAGCTCTTAAAGAAGGCTTTTGTCCGGTGATCTTCACCAAATCAGTTTGAATCGCCTCAACTGCTTTTTGATCGGCAGCTACTTTACCAAATCCAACATTAATTGTCACCTTTGAGAGTTTGGGCACACTCATTGGGTTTTTGTAGTCAAACTGTTTGGTAAGTTTTTCCTTTATTTCTTTTTCGTAGATTTCTTTTAACATTTTTTTAAAAACTCTGTTTACATTTTTTGCAAATTCGCAATTTTTCTTTCCCCTTTACTTCAAAACTGACTCTGGTAGGCAAATTGCACTTAGGGCAAACCAAAGCTACATTACTTATTGCCAAGGGTTTGATGATATCAACTATTCCAGCCTGCGCAACGCCTTTTCTTGATTTCAAATGTTTTTTGTACATATTGATACCGGCAACAGCTACTTTGGCTTCAGAGGTAAAAACTTTCTCGACTTTACCAGTCTTGCCTTTATCTTTTCCCAAAGTAACTATTACATTGTCACCTCTTTTAATTTTCATTTTCGGGCTCCTAGAAAGAAAGCATCGACCAACATATTAATTTTTACTGTCTGTAAAATTGCACCCTGCTTCTCCGAAACAACCTTCTGGTCGATATAGTTCATTCTCAAACCACCTCTGGGGCAAGAGAAACTATTTTTAAAAACCCTTTGTCTCGAATTTCACGAGCGACGGGACCAAAAATACGAGTCCCTTTTGGATTGCCCGCGTTGTCAATCACTACGGCCGCGTTTTCATCAAAGCGAACATGGCTACCGTCGGCTCTTCTTTTTTCTTTCTTTGATCGAACCAAAAGCGCTCTGACAATCTCAGAATCTTTTACCGTTCCGTTTGGATCTGCTTTTTTCACCACGCAGGTTACCACATCCCCAATGCGGGCAAAGCGTTGCCTTGACCGTGCGGGTATGCCGATCACCATCAAACTCTTTGCGCCAGAATTGTCGGCAACTTTTAATATACTGCGGTTCTGAATCATTTCTTTTCTACCTCTTTTGCTTGTCCCTCACTAAGGACTTCAATTACTCTGTGGTACTTTAATTTCGAAATTGGTTTGGTTGCTTCGAAACGCACTGTATCTCCTTGTTTTACCCCCAACTCATCGTGAACGTGAAACCTTGAGGTTCTCTTCAGACGTTTTTTATAAACGCTGTGGGCAAAAGTACGCTCAACCTCAACTACGACAGTGTTTTTCATTTTTGTACTGACTACTTTTCCAATCATTGTGCGATTTCCTTTTCTCTGGCAGCAGTTAAAATACGGGCCAGCTCTTTTCTCTTTTCTCTGAGCTCATGAATATTCTTGAGCTTTCTTTGTTGTTTTTGAACCCCCAGGTTGACTAAAGTTTTTTTACTTTCGTCTGCCAAAACCTTCAATTCTTTTAGATTTTTTTCCGTAAATTTAGTTTTGTTCATTTTTAAATCAAGTGCTTTGTTATAAATTTCACTCCTAGAGGAAGCTTTCTGGCCGCCAACCTCATTGCTTCGGCGGCAACTTCCTCGCTGACCCCACCCATCTCGAAAAGGATAAGTCCAGGTTTGACCACAGCAACATAGCGATCGACCGCACCTTTGCCACTACCCATCCGTGTTTCAGGTGGCTTCTTGGTGACCGGTTTATCAGGGAAAACTCTGATCCAGATCCTTCCCCCTCTTTTTGTGTAGTGAGTCATAGCTCGACGAGCGGCTTCAATCTGACGAGCACTCACCCAACCACTCTCCTGTGCCTTCAAACCGTAGTCACCAAACTCTAAACTCGAACCTCGGGTCGCTACTCCACCCATATTACCTCGGAAACCTCTTCGATATTTCACTCTTTTGGGTTGTAGCATATTAGCCTTCCTTTTCCTCTTTTTCCCGATAAATCCAAACTTTGACTCCGACCACTCCCGCCGTAGCAGTCTTGGCTGGAACCGTCGCAAAATTAATATTGGCTCTCAATGTGTGCAAAGGAATGCTGCCAATTGCGATCTTTTCTCTGCGCGCAATTTCCGCTCCGCCCAGCCTGCCACTAACCAAAATCTTGACCCCTTTGGCTCCTGAACGCATAACTCTTTCAGCAGCGTTGGCGATGACTCTCTTCGGGTGCATTCTCTTTTCAATTTGATCAGCGATACTTCTACCCACCAGAAAAGCATCCAAATCTGGTCTTTTTATTTCCTCGACATTTAAGGTAACTTTTTGATCAATCAGAGCCTCGAGCTGCCTCTTTAGTTCTTCGACGCCCTGCCCGCTTCTTCCAATCACCATACCTGGTCGTGAAACAAAAACGGTAACGTCTAGTTTGTTCAAAGAGCGTTCGATTAAAACTCTACTAATCCCTGCTGGGCGCAGTTTTTTAGTAATCAACTCTCGGATTTTTAGATCATCCTGGAGCAGATTCTTGTAGCGGGTACCGGTTGTAATCCAACGAGAATTCCAGTCTTTATTGATCGGCAGTCTAAAAGCGGTTGGGTTTACTTTTTGTCCCATTTCAACAAATCTCCTTCTCAATTAGAAAATATTTACTCATATGTTACTTAGCCTCCAATGTCACACGAACGTGGCTAGTTCGTTTGATAATCTTGTGAGCCATTCCCCGGCTTCGGGGGCGAAATCGTTTCAATTTTGGCCCTTCCATAGTTTCAATAGTTTTGATAAACATTTTCTCCTCATCAAGTTTGTTGTTTTTGCTTGCGTTGCTGACAGCAGATTTAAGCACTTTCAGCAAGGGTGAAGCTGAACTCTTTTCGAGAAAACGAAGATAATTGATTGCTTCAAGTGCCTTTTTCCCTTTCAAGCTCTCTGCCACAAGACGAACTTTGCGGGGAGAAATTCTTAAATTGTTTGCTTCTGCTGTAACCAACATATTTTTTAACTGCTAGGTTGGTGAACTGGTCCTTTCAACCACTCGCCCATGAGATCGAAACGTTCTGGTTGGGGCGAACTCTCCAAGTTTGTGTCCCACCATCGGCTCGCTGATAAAAACGGAGATAAAGTTTTTGCCGTTGTGAATACTAAGAGTGAGCCCAACCATCTCGGGCGAAATACTGCTGGCACGTGCCCAAGTTTTTATTGGGCTTCTGTCGCCGGCCTCCTTGGCTTTCACAATTTTCTTTTGCAGTTTTTTGTCAATGTAAGGACCTTTGGATAAAGATCGACTCATTTTAGCGTTTCCTTCTTTCTACAATAAATTTATTTGACTGTTTATTCTTTTTTCTTGTTTTCTTACCTAGGGTTGGTTTGCCCCAAGGGGTTTTAGGGGAGCTCATACCAATTCCACTTCTACCTTCACCACCACCGTGCGGATGGTCCCTTGGTGACATAGCAACTCCTCGAACAGTCGGACGAATTCCTAAATGGCGCTTTCGTCCTGCTTTTCCAAAAGTCATGTTTTTCCAGTCAGCTCTACCTAAAACTCCAACCGTAGCCATACAGGTAAGAAGGATCTTGCGTACCTCTCCAGAAGGTAATTTCAGGTTGGCATAGGGGGCCTCTTTGGCCATTAAAACTGCGCTTGAGCCAGCGCTGCGAACAATTTGTGCTCCTCTTCCCGGAATCAATTCAATACCATGAACAACTGTTCCCAAAGGAACTGATTTCAAAGGCATACTGTTGCCAACTCGAACGTCCACCTTCTCTCCTGAAACAACTTTGTCACCAACTTCTAAACCCTCTGGAGCCAAAATATATCTTTTTTCCCCATCAACATAGTTTAACTGAGCAATCAAGCTGCTGCGGTTGGGATCATATTCCAGGGAAACAACTTTGGCAGGAATATTGAATTTATCCCTTTTAAAATCAACGACTCGAAGAAATCTTTTGTGTCTTCCCCCGATATGGCGTGTGGAGATGTGTCCCTTGTTGTCACGACCACCGGTCTTGCGCAGAATAGTGGTCAGAGACTTCAAAGGCTTCTTCTTTGTAGTTTCATCTTCAACTTTTGTCATAAAGCGTTGAGAAGAATTACCCCCAACGACTCTTTTTATAGCCATTTTAGCTTGCCTTTACCTCAAACGAATCTAATTTTTGACCTTTTTTCAAAATAACAACTGCTTTCTTGACCGGGCTTTGTACCGCTCGTTCCCGTCGACCCCAAACTCTCGAAGTTTTTCCTTTGGTTGTAATAGTACGAACGGTAACGACATCAACATCGAAGGCTTTTTTGAAGGCGTTTTTGATCTCCCCTTTACTGGCCGCAAGGCCCACTTCAAAAGTGTATTCCCCTAGTTGAGCCTGAGTCAGGCTTTTCTCTGAAATCACCGGCCTGATAATAACGTCATTAATTCCCATGGTTGTAAAACTTCTCCATCTCCAATAAGGCATTTTTTGTAAAGATTAGGTTTTTGTGATTCAAAACTTCGTAAGTGTTTAAATTTTTAAAGTCTACTAACTCAACTTCCGGTAAATTCTTGAAGGCTTTCTTCAAAGCTTTCGTTTCTTCGACTACAACAAAGACTTTCTCTTTTAAAGCTAGCTTCTTGATGACTTCGGCAGCCAATTTGGTCTTTTGTTCTTTCAATTCAAGCTTATTTAAAACAGTGACTTCCTTGGCAGCTGCTTTGGCTGACAAAGCGTTACGAAGCGCTGCTTGTTTCATTTTCTTTGGTAGGTCCAAACTAAAATCTCGCTTGTGCGGCCCGTGGGTGATACCACCTCCCCGCCAAAGCGGTGAACGAATTGAACCAGCTCGAGCTCGTCCAGTTCCTTTTTGACGCCAAGGCTTGGCCCCACCACCAGCAACCTCAGCTCTAGTTTTGGTTTCCGCTCCCAAACCCCTTTGGTTGGCGAGAAAAACACGCACGGCTTGACTGAGTAAGGCTTTGTTTAATTTCTCCCCGAAAATAGCCTTTGGTAACTCCATATCCTCAATCTTCTCACCCTTAATATCAAAAACGCTCACCAAAAGAGGATTGTGAGAAGGGGTTTTTTCTTTTTTTACTTCTTTCTTGATTGTTTTAGTTGGCATTGTTTTCCTCACTTACTGGACTTGTTTCAGTTGTTACTTCTGGTGTTTTTACTTCCTGTCCTGGAGAAACTTCTTCTTTGTTTTCCTCAGATTCCTTTTCCCCACCCAAGTTGGGCACGGCCGGAATTTCTGGTTCATGATAAGCTTTTGGCTTCTTGATGGATTTTTTGATAATTAGCTGACTTCCAACCGGGCCGGGAACGGAACCTTTCACCAAAAGTAGGTTGTTGTCTTTGTCTACCTCAAGTATTTGTAAACCTTGAACCGTCACCCTTTCATGACCCATGTGACCGGCCATCTTGGTTCCTTTGAAAACTCTACCTGGCGTCGTACCGGAACCAATAGAACCTGGTGCCCGATGACGATCTGACTGACCATGAGTCTTTGGCCCCCCGTGAAATCCGTGTCTTTTCACTCCACCAGCAAACCCTTTACCTTTTGAGGTTCCAGTCACGTCAACCAAAGAGCCTTTGCGAAAAACTTCTTCCAAATGGATCTCTTGGCCAAGGCTTAAATCCCCCTCAAAGGCCACTTCTGCTAGCCTTGAAAGATTCTTTTCTATCCCTGCTTTTTTAAAGTGCCCGGCCAGAGCCTTGGTAAGGTGTTTTTTTTCACCAGAACCAATTTGAGCTGCCTTATAACCATCTGTTTCTTTGCTTCGTAGACCGACTAAATAGTTTGGCTCAACTACTATTTTGGTCACCGGCACTGCCCGACCATGGCTATCAAAAGCCCGGTCCATCTTTGATTTTTTTCCTAGCAATGCTTTCAACATAATTCTTAACAATTTTTCCAAACGAAAAAGGCCTCATCGGCCCTTTTCACTTATACACCAACCAAGTTGTTACATCTTAATTTCGATGTCTACCCCGGCGGGTAGTTCTAGGTGCATGAGCGCGTCCAATGTTTTTGGCGTAGGCTCGATAATATCGATCAAGCGTTTGTGGGTCCGTATCTCGAATTGTTCTCGAGCATCCTTGTCCACGTGAGGAGAGGTAGTAACTATGAACCGCTCCCTGTCCGTTGGTAAGGGAACTGGGCCAGCTACTTTCGCTCCTGTGCGAATCGCTGTATCTAATATTTCTTCAGCTGAGTCATCAATGACCCGGCTATCATAAGACTTTAAACGTACTCGAATACGACCTTTTGGCATATAAGTCCTTGTGCTCTAAGCTTTTAAGACTTCTTAGGCAACAATCTTGGTAATAACACCCGCTCCAACAGTGTGTCCACCCTCACGGATAGCGAAGCGAAGTCCCTCTTCTAGAGCAACTGGGCCAATCAATTTAACCTTCATCACTGTGTTGTCACCTGGCATAACCATTTCCGTACCTTCTTTCAGAGTTGCTTCTCCAGTCACATCAGTAGTTCTGAGATAAAACTGAGGACGGTAGCCGGAAAAGAAAGGAGTGTGACGCCCACCTTCTTCTTTGGTCAAAACATAAACCTCAGCTTCAAATTCGGTGTGAGGTTTGATTGATCCTGGTGCGGCGACAACTTGTCCGCGCTCAACGTCGTCTTTTTCAATACCTCGAAGAAGTAGTCCAACGTTGTCTCCCGCTTGACCCTCGTCAAGTTGTTTACGGAACATTTCAACTCCGGTAACAACCGTAGTAGTAGTTTTCTCGCGAATTCCAACGATTTCGACTGTTTCGTTTACTTTTACCTTACCTCGCTCAGCTCGGCCAGTAACAACTGTTCCTCGACCTTTGATTGAGAAAACATCCTCAACTGGCATCAGAAAGGGTTTGTCGAGATCACGAGTCGGGGTTGGAATGTAGTCATCAACAGCCTTCATCAACTCTTCAATACTCTTGATACCCTCAGCATCACCCTCAAGAGCCTTCAAGGCTGATCCCCGAATAATTGGGATATCTTTTCCTGGGTATTCGTATTTGTTGAGTAATTCTCTAATTTCCTCTTCGACCAGATCAAGAAGGTCCTTGTCATCAACTGTGTCGCATTTGTTCATAAAGACGACAATTGCTGGTACTCCAACCTGACGAGCAAGGAGGATGTGCTCTCGGGTTTGGGGCATTGGACCATCCGCAGCCGAAACAACTAAAATCGCTCCATCCATTTGGGCGGCTCCTGTAATCATGTTCTTGATGTAGTCAGCGTGTCCTGGAGCATCGATGTGAGCATAGTGTCTCTTCTCAGTCTCGTATTCCACATGCGCAAGCGCAATGGTGATACCACGCTGTCTCTCTTCTGGAGCGTTGTCGATACTGTCAAAGGCGCGGAATTCCGCCATACCCTTTTCAGCTAATACTTTACTAATGGCTGCGGTAAGAGTTGTCTTACCGTGGTCAACGTGACCAATAGTTCCCACATTTACATGTGGTTTACTTCTGTCAAACTTTTTGGCTTCTGCCATTTTAATTCCTCCTTTAGGACCTTTTAAACTTAGTTTCTGTTCTTTCTAATCAATTTGCTCTTAGCTTCGTTTCAGGCTCGTTCGCACGTTTTACTATTTTAGCAGACTCAGTCAAATACGCTAGCCCCTTCTTTCTCTTCTGGTTGCTTTACCCGCTTTTAGCCTCAAACAACCCTATTTCGCACCCTTAGCTACAATAGTTGCCCCAATATTTACTGGTACTTCTTGGTAGTGGGACGGTTCCATATTGAAGTTGGCTCTTCCTTGGGTCATACTGCGCAAGGCCGTCGCATAACCAAACATTTCGGCCAGGGGTACAATCGCTTTGACTACCCGAGCGTTGCCTCTTTGTTCGCTACCTTCAATCTGGGCTCTTTTACTGGACAAATCACCAATGACATCGCCCATAAACTCTTCTGGGGTTGTGACTTCAATACGCATAATTGGCTCAAGGATAACAGGCTCTGCTTTGGCAGCCGCGTCTTTGACCGCCATCGAACCGGCAATTTTAAAGGCCGCCTCAGAGGAATCGACCTCGTGATAACTCCCATCGTAAACCGCAACTTTAAGATCAACTGTAGGGAAGCCGGCAACTACTCCATTTTCCAGAGCTTCCTTGATTCCTTTTTCAATCGCTGGAACATACTCTCTAGGAATTGAACCCCCAACTATTTCAGAAACAAATTCGTAACCTTCGCCCCGCCCTTTTGGTTCAACTCGAACTAAAGCGTGACCGTATTGACCACGGCCTCCAGTTTGCCGAATGTATTTTCCCTCACCCTGCGCATTCTTTCGAATCGTCTCTTTGTAAGCAACCTGGGGTTTTCCGACGTTGGCCTCAACATTAAATTCTCGTTTCATGCGATCAACGATAATTTCCAGATGCAACTCTCCCATTCCGGAAATGATCGCTTGTCCGGTGTCTTGATCAGTTTTCATGCGGAAAGTTGGATCTTCTTCGGCTAGTTTAGCTAGAGAAAGTCCCATTTTTTCTTGGTCAGCCTTGGTTTTGGGCTCAATTGCCAAAGAAATCACCGGCTCGGGAAATTTAATTGCTTCCAAAACAATTGGTTTCTCTTCAGCACAAAGAGTGTCCCCAGTGAAAGTATCTCTCAATCCCACTGCTGCCCCGATCTCACCAGCACCAATTTCGGTAATTTCTTCCCGTGTGTTGGCGTGCATCAGCAGTATACGTCCCACTCGTTCGCGGGTCGATTTTGTAGAGTTGTAGATGTAAGAACCAGCCGTCATTTTCCCTGAATAAACTCGAAAATAAGTCAGTCGCCCCACAAAAGGATCAGTCATGACTTTGAAAGCGAGAGCAGCAAAAGGCTCATCGGCACTGGTTTTCCTTTCCTCTTCACTACCGATTTTCGGATTTAGACCTTTAACTGCTTCTTTGTCCAATGGGGAAGGAAGGTAGTCAACTACTGCATCCAACAGGGGCTGAACTCCTTTATTTTTCAGTGCTGAACCAGCCATAACGGGAATAAGTTTGTACGCCAAAGTCGCACTACGAAGACCAGATTTTAATTCTTCTTCGGAAAGCTCTTTACCATCCAAATATTTTTCCAAAAGCTCGTCGCTCTGCTCGGCGATTGCTTCAACCAGTTTTGAGCGGAACTCTTCAACTTTGTCTTTCATTTCCGCTGGAACCTCACCTATTGTTGGTTCTTTAGCCATTTCTTCAGTGTAGGTGATTGCTTTGCGGGTGATGAGGTCGACCATACCTTTAAAACCCTGCTCTTCGCCAATTGGAAGCTGAATTGGATGGGCATTGGCTCCAAGGCGTTCTTTGATAGAAGCTAAACTCATGTAAAAATCTCCGCCGGTGGCGTCGAGTTTGTTGATGAAACAAATTCGGGGGACGTTGTATTTGTCAGCTTGGCGCCAAACTGTTTCGCTTTGAGGCTCAACTCCCATCTTGCCGTCGAAAACTACCACCCCACCGTCAAGAACCCGTAGGGAACGCTCTACTTCAGCGGTAAAGTCAACGTGCCCCGGGGTATCAATAATATTGATGCGGTGCTTGACACCAGCGTTGGGGCCTTCCTTCGTCTCCCAAAAAGCGGTGGTCGCAGCCGAAGTGATCGTAATTCCTCGCTCCCGCTCCTGAGCCATCCAGTCCATGACCGCGGCTCCCTCATGAACTTCCCCAATTTTGTAAGTTTTTCCAGTATAAAAGAGGATACGCTCAGTCACCGTGGTTTTCCCGGCATCAATGTGAGCGATAATCCCAATATTGCGAATTTTGTCTAAACCAACTTCTTTAGCCATAAAATTTCCAAACTAGGACCAAAAACAAAACAACAACGAAAATCAAAATTATTTTCCAAAACTCAGCGTGGATCGGCTTTCCACCTTTTCTCAACCAAGGAGAGACTGTATTAGCTCTTTCAACCTTTGCTTCGAGTTCATTTATCTCCGTATTCAAGTCTTCAACCGAACTAGTTTCTTTTTCCATCAAAAAACACCTCTTCGGTGCTCTTGGCAGTTAGTTTTTAACTGCCGTTTTACCAGCGAAAGTGGGCAAATGCTTTGTTTGCTTCTGCCATTCGATGGGTATCGTCACGCTTTTTGATCGCTGCTCCGGTGTTGTTGGCTGCATCGGTAAATTCAGCGGCTAGTTTCGCGGCCATACTTTTATATTCTGTGCTTGGGCGAGCCTTGGCAGCAGTAATGATCCAACGAATGGCGAGAGCTTCTTTACGGTCCCCACGCACTTCGTTTGGAACTTGATAGTTGGCTCCACCAATCCGGCGGGAGCGAACTTCCATCTTTGGGGAAACATTTTTTATCGCGGTTTCAAAAGTCTCGAGGGGGTTTTTGTCTTGTTTTTCGATTTCAGAAAGGGCACCGTAAACAACTTTCTCAGCCACAACTTTTTTTCCAGCTTCCATGAGACGGTTGACGAAACGGGTGAGAACTCGGCTACCATAAATTGGGTCGTTAGGAAGTTTTCTCTTTGGAACTCTTTTACCACGCATCTTTATTCACTCTTCCCTTTCTTCGCACCGTAAAGACTACGTCCTTGTTTGCGGCCCTCAACCCCACCAGTATCGTAATGCCCGCGGATGATATGGTACTTCACACCCGGTAGATCTTTAACACGACCACCGCGAACCAAAACAATTGAGTGTTCTTGCAAATTGTGACCGATTCCCGGAATGTAAGCGGTAATTTCTTTTCGGTTGGAAAGTCGCACACGAGCCACTTTACGCAGTGCTGAGTTTGGTTTTTTCGGAGTCATTGTTTTGACCACGACACAAACTCCCCGCTTCATTGGGTTAAAGGTGCTTACCGGCTTTCTAGTTCGAGCATTGAAGCTAGAACGCAGCGCCGATGCCTTTACTTTTTTGCTTACTTTGGCTCGTCCCTTGCGGACAAGTTGAGAAATTGTAGGCATAATTTGATCCTAGGCATTATACGTGCTCGGAAGCTAACTGTCAACAATTATTGATTATGGTTTAGAATAATTCTCTGTGGTAAAGTTTATAAACAGTTCTGCTTTGGAAAGGAAAGTCTTATGAAACCGCTTTTTATTTTGATCGGAGCAGTGGTAAGCGTTGGCGCAATCGTTTTAGCACTAACTTCAGAACCTGCAAAGGAGGCAAGTAAAATGGATGAAACTGTCAAGCGTACTTATGACAAATTCCCCGGAGTTCTTCCCGACGAGCAGCTAAAAAATCGTACTGTCACAATCAAAACAGCAAAAGGTGAGCTTGTGATAGAACTTTTTGGCACGGAGGCACCAAAAACCGTTAGCAATTTCATTTTTTTAGCTGAAAATAAATTTTACAATGGACTTACCTTTCACCGCCGCGAGGAAGACTTCGTCATTCAAGGTGGAGATCCCAATGGTGATGGAACTGGTGGGCCTGGCTACGATTTCGAAGATGAAGCAGTGACCCGAAACTATGACCGAGGGGTTGTAGCGATGGCCAATTCTGGTTCGGATACAAATGGGAGCCAATTTTTCATTATGCTCGCTGACAACCCAAATCTGCCAAGAAATTACACTATTTTTGGAAAAGTAACCTCTGGACTTGAGGTCGTAGACAAAATCCAAGTTGGAGACGTCATGACTGAGGTCTCGGTAAACTAATGGCTGCGGTGGTCTTAACCAAAGTCAAAATCTATTCAACCCTCTGGTCAAAAGTCAAAGGAGTGATCGGAGAATCTGAACCAAAGGGGTTTGGGGAGGGAGTTGCTTTACCAGGGGTCAATTCGATTCATACTTTCTTTGTCTCTTTTCCAATTGACCTTGTCTTTCTGGACAAAGGTAATCGAATAACTAGGTTGGTAGACGGTCTGAAACCATGGCGAGTCTCGCCTCTTGTTTTCCAAGCCAAAACAACCCTAGAATTAAAGACGGGCTCGATCAAACACCTGGGTTTAAAGCTAGGAGATCAAGTAAAGTATTAGGCTTCAGCGACTAGTTCTTTGCTGACTTTAGGCTCTTTTTTAGTTTCTTTTTCAGTAACCTCAGCTTCAGCAATATCTACTTCTTCAGCTGCCACAACCGGAGTTTCTTCAAGATTTTCTACTTTGGCAGTAAGTCGTGCACTTTCACCAGTAGGAATGAGACGACCAATGATAACGTTTTCTTTAAGTCCTCTCAGGTAATCAATTTTTCCGCTAGTCGCAGCGTCGGTCAGAACTGAAGTAGTCTCTTGGAAAGAAGCTGCGGATAAAACTGATTCGGTATAAAGAGCCGCTCTGGTAATTCCCAGGATAACAACAGCCGCGGTTGCTGGTTCTCCACCTTGGGCCAAAACCTTGGCGTTTTCTTCAGCAAAGCGGACTTTGTCCACCAACTCTCCGGGTAGAAGCGCAGTGTTTCCGGAAGTTTCAATTCGAACTTTTTCGCTCATTTTTCTGACAATTGTCTCAAAGTGTTTGTCGTTGATTGGAGCTCCCTGAGATTCGTAAACTTTCTGCAACTCTCCAATCACGTATTGCTGAACCGCACGAATCCCTTTTGTCTCAAGCAAGGTTTTCAGGTCTAAATGCCCGCTCGTGAGCGGGTCTCCAGCTTCAACTTGGTCATCATCTTTGACTCGAAGCTCACTTGTAACTGGGATGACGTATTCTTTTTCCACTTTTGAACCCTTGTCGCTAGCAGTGATTCGAACCTTTCTTCCCTCATCACTATCAACAACCGCTACTTTACCAGGGAGTTCGCTGATAACCGCTGGGGTCTTTGGTGTGCGAGCCTCAAAAATTTCATCGACACGTGGCAGACCCTGAGTGATATCCAAACCAATGATACCTCCCAAATGGAAAGTCCTCATCGTCAACTGAGTTCCAGGCTCTCCAATTGATTGGGCAGCAATGACCCCAACAGGAGTTCCCATACCTACTACTTTTTTGGTTGAAAGATCACGTCCGTAACAGGACTGGCAAACCCCGAACTTAGTTTCACAAGTGAGAACCGAACGCATCAAAGCTTCTTTTACCTCTGCTTTTTCCAAGTCAGCCAGGTCTTCCTCAGCCACGATGACACCAGCTTTTTTGGCCACTTTTCCATTTTTCCCTTTTATAGCTACTGCCGCGACCCTACCGACTAGTCTTTCCAAAAACTTCCCGGGCCGCTCCTCTTCCTGCCGGAAAAGAAGACCTTCTTTGGTTCCACAATCTTCTTCTCTGATCAATAGATCATGGGCCACATCAACCAAACGTCGGGTGAGATAACCTGCATCCGCGGTTTTGAGAGCTTTGTCCACTAGTCCTTTTCTGGCTCCTCGAGTTGAAGTGAAATATTCGTAAACATCGAGACCTTCCCGGTAGTTACTTTTTTGGGGTAATTCCACAATTCGGCCAAGAGGGTCTGCGATCAGTCCTCTCATTCCAGCTAGTTGTTTGATCTGGTCCCGACTACCGCGTGCCCCAGATTCTTGCATCATTTTCAACGGGTTGTTGGGGCTGAGATTTCTCCAGGTTAGTTCGTCAATTTCCGTGGTTAGTTCTGCCCAAAGTTCCTCTGAAAGTCGTACCTTTTCTGTTTCCGTGATCAAACCACGACGCAAGTTTTTTTCAATTTCTTCAACTTTTTTGTCTGTTTGAGCAATCAATTTTGCTTTGTTGGGAATAATCTCGCAATCAGTGATCGACATTGAAAGCCCTGATTCAGTTACATACAAAAAGCCAAGATCTTTCAAGTCGTCAATCATTTTTACCGTCCGGTCTTTGCCAAGTAAATTTTGGCTTTTACTAAACAGACCCTTCAAGATTGGTCCTTTCACCAAATCGTTGAAGTAGCGCAGCTCTTCAGGCAAGGCTAGATTAAAAAGTAATCTTCCCACTGTAGTTTTGAGCACCTCACCTTTGTAAAAAAGGTTTATCGGCTCTTGAACTGAGATTTTTCCAGATTGATAAGCAGTAATTGCATTTTCTTCTGAGTAAAGTCCCTTGGGTTCAGCCTCAAGCATTTTAGTTAAATAAAAACAGCCAAGAAAAACGTCTTGTTTTGGAGTCATGATTGGCTCACCGTCCGCAGGTCGAAGCAGGTTGTTGGTTGACATCATCAGGTTAATTGCCTCCTCCTGGGACGCCATTGACAAAGGAACATGAATCGCCATTTGGTCCCCATCAAAATCAGCTCCATAACCAGTAGTGACGGAAGGGTGAATACCAATGGCACTCCCTTCGGTCAGAATTGGAAAGAAAGCCTGCATACCCAGACGGTGTAGGGTTGGAGCCCGGTTCAGAAGAACAGGGTGGTTTTTGGTGATTGCCTCCAAAATATCCCAGACTTCAGTTCCTCGTCGTTCAAAAACATGTTTCGCACTTTTTACGTTGGGGGCATACCCCTGGAAAATAAGTTCTCGCAAAACAAAGGGCTTGAAAAGCTCCAAAGCCATTTCTTTTGGTAGTCGACATTCATTTAGTTTAATGTCTGGTGCGACAATAATTACACTTCGTCCAGAATAATCAACTCTTTTTCCGAGAAGGTTCTGGCGAAAACGTCCTTGTTTACCTTTAAGCATGTCGGAAAGCGAGCGCAGTTGTTGGACTCCGGCTCGAGTAGTAGTTGGTCTTTGACTTGCATCAATAAGCGCGTCAACAGCTTCTTGAAGCATTCTCTTTTCATTTCGCAAAATGATTTCTGGAGCTCCGAGATCCGTTAGTCTCTTTAGCCGGTTGTTGCGGTTGATGACGCGACGATATAGGTCATTTAAATCACTTGTCGCAAACCTTCCCCCTGAGAGCTGGACCATTGGTCGCAAATCAGGTGGAATGACCGGTAAAGATTCAAGAATCATCCAGTCCAATTTAATATCGGCGTTGCGAAAACCCTCGACAACACGTAGTCTTTTTGTCGCTTTCAACTGCTTTTGTCCAGTTGAGTTTTGGAATTCTTCCCTCAACCCTCGCGCAAGCTCATTCAAATCGAGAGTTTTCAGTATTTCCAGCAAGGCTTCTGCCCCCATTCCAACTTTCATAAAACCTTCGACCTTGTAGTCGGCAAGCCTCTGATACTCGTCTTCCGAAAGTAGGGACATTTTCTTGATTGTCTTGATACGGTCAGAAAGAGTTTTGCTAATCTCTTCAACACGAGCCATCTCTGCCGCTTCCTCTTCTTTGAGAGACGCTAGGCGTGCTTTTTCTTTCAGTTTCAGCTCATCAACGATCAACTCCCGTTGCTCTTTGTTTTTTACCCCAACTTTTTCAACCTCTTCTTTGACTTCCTTGTCAATTTCCTTGCTCCGTTCTTCAAATTCTTTCTTTACTTCTTCTTGGCGGTTTTTGACTTCTTCGCTGAGTGAAGAAAGAGCCTGCGCTCTTTTGTCCTCATCGGTATCTACCACTAGATATTCTGCAAAATAAACAACCGCATCCAGGCTACGGGGGGTAATGTCAAGTAGTTGGGAGAGTTTGCTTGGAGTTCCTTTGAAAAACCAAACGTGAGCTACTGGAGCAGCAAGCTTGATATGACCCATTCTTTCGCGACGTACTTTGGACTGGGTAACCTCAACTCCACACTTGTCACAAATAACTCCGCGGTAACGAATTCTTTTGTATTTTCCACAATAACATTCCCAATCTTTGGTTGGCCCAAAGATTTTCTCATCAAAAAGCCCATCCTTTTCTGGTTTAAAGGTTCGGTAGTTTATGGTTTCTGGTTTGGTAACTTCCCCGTGAGACCAAGACTTGATGTCTTCCGGACTTGCCAGAATTATTCTTAAAGCTGCGAAATCTTTGACTTCATTCATAGTTTTTTTCCGCTTTCAATTGAAATATCAACCGCAGTACAAATTTTTAAGTTTTTCAAAAACCAGCCGTTGATTGATAATTCGTTCATTCAACAACTTCCTCTTTCAGCTGTTTTTCAGTTGGTTCTTCAACTTCTTCTTTATTTGTTGCCTTGGCTTCTTCGTTTCCTTCCTCAATCTCAAGAGGAGAATTCTTACTTTCTATTTCCTCAACAGAAGCTTCTATTTCTTCCCCCGCTGCTACGGCAAGTTCTTGACCAGCTTCTTCAGCTTTGGCCTCTTCAACAAGTTCTTTGGTAGTTTCTGGCTTCTCCTCTTCGATTTGCGCTCCCAAAAGCTCGACTTTTAACCCGAGCCCGTTCAACTCTTTGACCAAAACTTTAAACGATTCCGGAACAGTTGATTCAGGAATATCAGTTCCCTTGACAATGGCTTCAAAAGCTTTGGCTCGACCAACTACATCATCAGATTTTATGGTCAGCATCTCCTGTAAGGTGTGAGAAGCACCATAAGCTTCTAGGGCCCAGACCTCCATTTCCCCTAGCCTCTGGCCTCCCATTTGAGCTTTTCCTCCCAACGGTTGTTGAGTGACCAAAGAGTACGGTCCAGTACTACGCGCATGAACTTTTTCATCAACCATGTGAACAAGTTTCATGATGTAACTGACACCAACCGTGATTGGGTTGGCAAAAACTTCCCCGGTTTTTCCGTTGTAGAGAGTCACTTTTCCACTGACCGGCAAACCAGCTTTTTTCAGTTCTTCTTCGATTTCTTCTTCTTTAGCACCACCGAAAGCGGGGATGGCGGCGTTGTAACCCTGTTTGGCAGCGGCCCAACCCAAGTGTGTTTCGAGTAGCTGGCCCAGATTCATACGAGAAATGATTGAGAGTGGTGAAAGAATAATATCAATCGGAGTTCCATCCTCAAGATGAGGCATATCTTCAATCGGAACTACTTTGGAAATTACTCCTTTGTTTCCGTGACGCCCCGCCAGCTTGTCTCCAACAGTAATTTTTCTTGTTTGGGCAACTTTTACTTTGATCAAGCGCTGGACCCCAGGTTCAATCTCATCGCCAGCCTCCTTGGAAAGAATTTGTACTCCAACCACAGTTCCACTTTCTCCGTGAGGCATACGCAAAGATGTATCCCGTACTTCACGTGCTTTTTCACCAAAAATAGCTCTGAGTAACCTTTCCTCAGCAGTAAGCTCGGTTTCTCCTTTAGGGGTAATTTTTCCCACCAAAATATCGTTTGGACCAACCTCAGCTCCGATGTAAACAATCCCTTGTTCGTCGAGATTGGCCAAAGCCTCTTCTCCAACGTTCGGAATATCTCGCGTGGTTTCTTCAGGACCTAGTTTAGTTTCAGTCACAGAAGCTTCAAACTCTTCAATGTGGATTGAAGTCAAAAGGTCTTCTTGCACCAGTCTTTCTGAAATAATAACCGCGTCTTCATAGCCGTAACCCTCCCAAGACATGTAGGCTATAAGTAAGTTTTGTCCCAAAGCGAGCTCTCCGTTTTCAGAAACTGGTCCATCAGCGACAATTTGGCCTTTTTTGACCTTTTCACCTATTTTGGCAATTGCCTTTTGAGTGTAAGCAGTATTTTGATTTGATTTAACAAACTTAGAAAGCTCAAGAGTGTATTCTTTTTTACCGGCTTCTTCGATTTTTATCATTTGACCGTCTACATAGCTGACTCGACCATCAACCGGACTCATGAGTACTCGTCCCATGTTTTCAGCTACAACGCTCTCCATGCCTGTCCCAACGATGGGCGCCCTTGGTTTGATCAGAGGAACAGCCTGAGCTTGCATATTCGCTCCCATCAAAGCTCGGTTCGCATCGTCGTGGGCTAAGAAAGGAATCAGTGAACTAGAAGCACCAACGATCTGCCAAGGGACAACATCGATAAAATCTACTTGAGAAGAAAGGGCGGTAGTAAAAGAAGCTTTATGTCGGACCGGGACACGACTGTCCAAAATGTAACCTTTCTTGTCGAGACTAATATTTGCATGGGTGATAAAATATTGCTCTTCATCATCGGCCATCATCCAAACAATTTCGTCAGTGACCCGAGCCTTACCGTCTTTTGTTTTCTCAACCTTTCGATAAGGGGTTTCCAAAAAGCCATATTCGTTGATTCTTCCCATCAAGGCCAGGTGAGTGATCAATCCAATGTTTGGCCCTTCCGGGGATTTGATTGGATCAATACGACCGTACTGGGAGTTGTTGATGTCATGAACTGAGAAACTAGCTCTTTCGCGAGTCAAACCACCTGGCCCCATCACAGAAAGACGGCGCAAATGTTCAAGCTCGGAAAGGGAATTAATCTGGTCCATAAACTGCGAGAGCTGTGAGCCAGCAAAGAATTCGTTCAACCGCGCTACCACAGGTCGAGCGTTGATCAGTGAGGTTGGAGTGACCATAGTCAGATCAGCTGAAATACTCATTCTTTCTTTGACCACCCGTTCCATCTGCAACAAACCAACTCGCAAAACGTTCTGGACTAGCTCACCAACCGTTCGAACACGTCGGTTTCCGAGATGATCAATATCATCGGCTTCTCCTTGACCGTTGTTGAGCTGAATCAAAAATCTAGTGGCCGCAATGATGTCATCTTGTGTCAAGATCCAGTGCTCAGAATCGTTGGTAACCTCAATTCCCAATCTCTTGTTGAGCTTGTAACGACCCACTTTCCCCAAACTGTAGCGCCGAGGATTGAAGAAAAGGTTTTCGAGTAGAACTTTGGCATTTTCCAAAATTGCAGGGTCTCCGGGGCGCATTTTGTGATAAATCTCAAGATAAGCTTCGTCAGGACCACTAGTCGAATCCTTGGCTAGAGTCGTATCAATGTAGTGGTGGTCTTCGTTCTTGTCTACTTCAGAGAAAAGTTCTCGTATTTTTTCATCTGACCCAAAGCCAATTGCTCGCAACAAGGTCGTTGCCGGAATGCGACGTTTTCGGTCGATTCTCACGGTCAGAAGGTCGTTTTTCGCGGTTTCAAACTCAAGCCAACTACCTCGGGTCGGCCGCAGCTCTGCTTTAAACAAGGCTCTTCCTGTCGCCGGCTCAATCTCAGCAGAATAGAAAATTCCCGGACTTCGAGTAAGTTGGGTAACCACCACTCTTTCGACACCGTTGATGATGAAGGTACCGGAAGTGGTCATGAGGGGAACATCACCCAAAAAGACCTCTTGCTCAAGAGTTTCTCCGGTTTCTTTGTTCAGCAAACGAGTTTTGACTCGGAGTGGAGCTGAGTAAGTAACACCTTTCTCAATTGCTTTGATAGGGTCGTATTTTGGTTCTCCGAGACTGTGCTCGAGAAAATAAAGAGAGAAGTTTTTCCCAGTAAAATCTTCAATTGGGCTGACTTCAGCAAGTAAATCGGCAATACCTTCTTTGATTAGCCAATCGTAGGATCTAATTTGTGGTTCTATTAAGTTGGGCAAAGGAAATTCATGACCTGCTGTCCCAAAGATTCGGCGAGAGCTCATTCAATAAGGCCTTTCAGCTTTCCAAGCTAGATAAATTTGATTAATAAAACAAAAAACACGACGGTACAACTCGTACTTTGTGTACGCCGAAGGAAATATTAACTTACGCCGAAATAATACCCAAAAGAATACTTCCTGTCAATACTAAAGTTTGACGGTTAGTCTATAGATATTTAGCCACATTTGCATTGTGTTCGTCAAGGGTCTTTGCAAAATGGACTTTGCCTTCTTTGTCGTGGAGATAATAATAATAATCCGTTTCTTGTGGTGAAATCACTGCTTTGATTGAACTTAGGCCGGGATTGCAAATAGGTGCTGGTGGTAAGCCTGCATTTTTGCGGGTGTTGTAGGAACTTACAATTGCCAAATCTTCCCTGTCCAGGTTTTTCTTCCACCAAGTTTGCTCTCCTTGTTGGTAACCCAGCGCATACTGAATCGTCGCGTCAACCTCAAGACGCATTCCGATTTTTAAACGTTTGAGCAAAATTCCTGCAATGATTGGCCTTTCCGCGCTTGACCTGGATTCTCTTTCCACCAAAGAAGCAAGAACAACGGTTTCTGCTAAACTCCTTGTCGATTGACCGATACTTGATTTTAACTCTGCTGTTCTTTTGTCAAAGTTTTTGCGCAAAATACTCGCAACTGTTTTACCATCCGCCTCAACAGGAATCAAATAAGTATCCGGAAACATGTAGCCTTCGCGACTAGCTTTGAGAAAATCTTCTTCTTTTACTGGAAACTCTTTGGACAACTTTTCAGCCATCTCTTCAACTCGTAGGCCTTCGCGCAGGGTGATCCATTTGTCCACTCGTCCAACAGCTAGTGCTTGCAGAACCTCCTCAGGTTTCAATCCAGTTTTAATCTTAAAACTTCCTGCCTGAACTGCTGGCTCTTTGTTGTTCAGACGCAAATAAATCCTGAAAGCCACTGAGTTGCGAATGATTCCCTCTTCTTCAAGTTTTTGAGCTACCTGCAGAAAGGAGTCTCCTTTGTTGATGATGATTACTTTTTCTTTTTCGGCAGTCGTCGGTTTTATGTTTGCTTGATACCACAAAACAGCCGAGCCAAAAATCAAACTCAACAAAACTAGGAAAACAATGACCAACAAGGAAAGGCTTGTCAAAAATTTTTGGAAAAGTTTTTTAGATTGCAACATTGTTTCTTTTTTCTTGATCCAAATACTCCTGTAATAGGTTAGCTGCAACAGCAGAATCTTCATTTTTCTTTTTTGAAGTCTGGCCCGCGATTTTTGTCGTCAAAGTTTCATCGACTTTGACAAGCTCGATTTTAACTATTTCCTCTAACTCATCAGCAAATTTTTCTGCTCCAATACTATCTGGATGAGGAATTCCAAAAACCACTGTCTTGACTTGGTGCTCGTCAATGAGTTGTAAGATCCTTTGTCTTGCTTGACCAGGATTTTTTATTCTCAAAACCGGCAAGGGGGTCGCCAGGTTTCCTTCACTGATAGCCAAACCAATTTTTGCTAAACCGTAATCAACGCCAAGAAAACTCATTCTTCTTTTTCTAAACTAACTTTAATTTTACTAGCCGAAAAAGGAAGAAATCCAACCCTTCCATAAAAATTGGGGGTAATTTTTATGGAATGATCCTTGAACCCTTCTAGAGAATCTAAATATTTGTTCGCCGCGGATAGTCTTTTTCTAGCTAAGTCTTTTTTGACTTTATTTAGATCTAAATTGGGAATCAAAGACGCCTTTATTTTTCCGTCAATTTGATAGCTATCCCCATCTTTCTTTGCTATCTTTGCCTCAACCTCTGAGTTTTCCTCATCAACTTTTAGATTTTCCGAAATATCCAACCCTTGACTCAAAATTGAGATTACGTCAGCTTCTTTGATAAAGATTGCGTTTGTAGCTACTTCCATGTTTAAAGAAACCTCAGCTGCCTCTTCGCCAATATTTTTATCGTAAGTTTCTTTGGAAACAGTTGTTTCGACGCTTCCGGAAACCAAAATCAAGTCTGGGTTTTTGGTCTTAATTTCATCTGTTGCCTTTTTGGTAAGTTTTTTTAGTAAACTGGCCCGTAGAGCTTTCCGATCAGCATCAGAAATAATCGCCAGAGTTTTAGTCGTCCCACCGCTGAAAGCAGTGTCATTTTTAGCATAAACTTCGCCTGGATCAGCACTTCCAACCTTAAAGTTAGTATCAGCAGCGTAGTTACCTTCTGCTCCAGTTTTGGCAGCGGTAACGTTAACACCTGTTTGCTTCGGGGGCGCCCCAAAGCCAGCTGAGCCTTCAGCTGTGACATCCTCTTCTGTAACAAAAGTTATGCTACCGGTTGTAGGTGTAATCGCTGTACCTTTGACAAAGAGGCGATCAGAAGTAGTACTATTGTAAATAGTAACCCTCCCCTTGGCAGCAGTACCAACTGTTTTTGTCCCAGTTGCTTTGGCACTCTCGGTGTCAGACTTAACCACCTCTTCCCCCGTCGCAGCAAGAGTTTCCGCCTCACCAGAACCGCCAACAACCGCGGTTATCTCAGCAGTTGCGTCTTTGGTTGAGGTTCTGTAGGTAAGAGTTACTTCTGCACTTGGCAGGGTCCAAAGGAAAATAAAGGCTGCGACTACAAGCGAAACAACCCCACCTCCAAGAAAGAGCCAGCGCTTCGAGATTCTGTTCAAGCTCGGAAATTTTGGCAACTTTCCTTTTGGTTTTTCCGACTCTGGAACTGCGTCAATTTGTGGAGCCAGCGCCGCCACTGGAGCTTCAATTGGAAATTGCCCTGCTAAGCTGGCAACGTCCTGCCCTTCAACAAAACCAAGGTCTTCTTCTTTTGGTGCTGGAGTAACTTCTGGTTTCAGAGTAGCCGGAGAAGGTGCATCACCGAAATTGACTGATTTGCCCGCCTCGGCTGCAAAGCGTTTGATGATTTCTTTGTTGATGGCGTTTTCCAAAACCATGGAGTTTTCAACTATCCGCAACTCAATTTTTTCCTCATCTGATTTTTGGATTTTTTCCAAGATTTGATTCAGTTTTGCGTTCGCGTCAAACTCTAGCTCCATTTAGTACTCCAAATATTCTCTGGCCAAAGAAAAGACCCCTGTGTCACTGGCCGGAATAGTCTCAATAATCTCCTTTTTAGTTATTTCTGGCTCTTGTTCATAAAAAAGTTTTTCTTTCCAGGGGAAATTCTGTAACTCGTTTTCAACTTGATCTAGATCTATTTCGTCTTCGTCAGGGTAGAGCCAGATACTGCTTGGTCTTTTTTCTTTGTCCAAAAGGGAAATGACCGCCTCTATCCCGATTGACAGATAGGCAAGTCCTGATGTACCAAGATCAAAAGGAAGAATTTCGAAAATATGACCTTCGGAAAGCAAAGCCGCCTCGGATTTCTCTTTGCCAACTCTGAGTACCAAGGCATCGTTGAGGTTCTGTTTGAGTAGTTCACGACTGACCGCAAAAGAGCTTGGCAAGATTTTACTGACTTTCAAATCAAGCTCGTCAATCATTTGATCGAAAAGGGCTAGCTCCTCTGGTGCTTTGAGAGCAACAAAGCAGGCAAAATCAGCTTTTTGCCCTTTTAAGCCGATTGGATTAGTCAGAGTTGCATTGTCAATTTTGGCTGAAGCAACAGTTGAGAAGAAAACTTTAAGCGGTTCGGCTTCTATAGAAGCGGCGACCTTTTCCAAAACCGTTTCTACTTCACTTTCATCAATTGCCTCTTGTGGGTTTGGCCGAGTCACTCGAGCAATGGTGGTAGTCGTCCGCAGTATTCCGTCGGTGACTCCAATGATGGCTTTTTTGGGAATATCGCCAGCAATAGCGGCCAAAGCATCAATAGCTTCAAGAACAGACTCGAAAATATTTTCGTAAGCAGAAAAGTTTTTTCTTCCCACTGAAACTAAGTGTGGTTTGGAATCTACAAGGTTAAAACTGGCAGCAGTGACCCGACCTAAACCAATTTCGAGAACTAGAAATTGATTGCCTTTGGTTTTTCTGGAAGGAAATAGTTTTTTGAACAGCTTCATGACAGTGACTGTATTTTAACAGATTTTGTCGTCAAGAGAGAACCGCACGAATTCTTCTTTGCCCAGCACCTAGAGCTTCCTCTTTAACTATCTTAAATTCTCCAACCTGAGAGGTGTGCTCAACATGTGGTCCACCACAGTATTCGGTTGAGTAACCGCCAATTTCGTAGATTGAAACCTTATCACCATATTTATCTTTAAACAAGCCAATTGCGCCTTTTTTGTCTGCTTCATAGGGTGTTATGAGCTCTTTTTTCACTTGCAAATCATCTTTAATTTTTGAATTAACAATTTCCTCTACCTTTCGAATTTGCTCGTCGGTAAGTTTTTCGCCGTGGGAGAAATCAAAACGTATTCTTTCCGGTGTAATGTTGCTTCCTGTCTGATGAACCTGTTCCCCAAGAACATCGCGGAGAGCTTGGTGAAGTAAATGGGTCGCGGTGTGACCACGCACCGTCAGATCAGAATGATCAGCTAGGCCACCTTTGAATTCTCCGGCTGAGACTCCACGCGAGACTTCTTGGTGTTTTTTAAACTCATCTTCAAAACCTTCAATATCAACAAAAAGTTTAGCGGCTTGAGCAAGCTCAACAATCATTTCAATTGGAAAACCGAAACTTTGATAGAGATCAAAACTTTCTTTTGCTTCGATTGTTGCGTTTTGGATTTCCTCCTTGGTCAAACCAAACTCTTTTTCAGTCTTGCCAGTGTTACCAGCATAAAAGTCTCGGAACAACTCTCGACGGTGTGGTAGCTTCATCACTTGACTGTATTTAGTCTCTGTAACTGGAACTTTCTTCTCGAAAAGTTTTTTTGAATTGGCTAGGCCCTCTTCAATTGCTCGGTTAAACCTTTCGACCTCACTTTGAATCTCCTTGTGAATAACTTCTTGTTTTTCTTTTAGCTCTGGGTAGGCACTTTCATAAACCACTACCAGGTCTTTGACTAGGTCAGTGACAAGACTCTTCTTCCCTTTGATGAAATCAAGATGCCGAACTGCTCGCCTGAGCAGCTTGCGGAGAACATAACCTCGCTCAGTATTGGTTGGGACAATTCCCTCGGCGAGCAGGAAAAGACTCGCTCGAAGATGGTCGGCAATTATTCGAGCTGAGCTTTCTTCGTATTGTTTCGAATTTGCTTTAATCAGCTCGATACTTTTTTCAAATAAATCTGTTTCGTAACCACTTTTCTTCCCATTCAAAACCGCCAAGGCTCTTTCCAGACCCATGCCAGTATCAACACTTTGCATCGGCAATTTTTCTAGCGTCCCATCCTCCCAGCGATTGTATTCCATGAACACATCATTCCAAATTTCTACCCAACGACTATCAGCGTCAACCGAACCCTCCGGACCGGAATCACCGGTCCAATAAAACATTTCCGTGTCTGGTCCACACGGACCAAACGGTTCTTTGAATTCACCACTATCTTGTTCCCTTTTAGCAGTTGGCCACCAATTGTGTTCTTTGCCAAGATAAAAAATCCTTTTTTCGGGAATTCCCAGCTCTTGCCAAACTTGAGCTGACTCCTCGTCCCTCGGTGCGTCTTTGTCCCCAGCAAAAACCGAAACGGCTAGTTTTTCGATTGGGATGCTTAGTTCTTTCGTAAGGAATTCAAAGGAAAACTCAATCGCCTCCTTTTTCCAATAGGAACCTTTGGTTCCTGCGCTTCCTTTGGAATCTAAGTCCCCGATTGACCAATTACCAAGCATTTCAAAAAAAGTATGGTGGACTAGGTCTCCGACTTCTTCAATGTCATCGGTGCGTAAACATTTTTGACAATCGGCCAATCTTCTGGATGGTGGTTCTTTTTTCCCGCTCAAGTAAGGAATGAGAGGCTGCATTCCCGCAGAAGTAAAAAGAACTTTTTCTTTGCCTTCAAGTTGTTGGCTCTCATCTGGAACAAGGGGATAAGAGGGAATGATCTTGTGCCCCTGCTTTTCAAAAAATTTTAAGTATTTTTCACGTAGCTGCGCGGCTGTCATTTGGTGAATTATATGAAACCAAGGTAGTCTTTGCAATCAAGTGGGCCAAACTAACTTTCTTTTTGCAGTTTTGAAGTCTTGTAAATCTCGGGTTTTAGGCCGCGAAGACGTACAATTTTTACTTCTCCTAGCCGATGCCTTCTTAAATCTCTTTTTAACTCCGCTACTGTCGGTTTCTGATCATAGCCCAAAGCTAAAATATCTATTTTGTGGCTTCTCAAAGTACGGTAAAAGTTGTGGGTTTTAGAGCCGAGGATGACCTGGTCTGCTAGTTTAAACCTTCTAATTTTTTGCGCCCGGCTTTTTTCTGAGTTCAATGGAAGTTTATTTTTGACCCGCTGAACGTGAAAGTCCCGAGCAACCACCACCAACAAGGAGTCACCCAGTTTCTTGGCTTGCTTGAGAAAACTTGCGTGTCCTGGATGGAAAACATCAAAAGTTCCAAAGATAACTACTTTTTTCATTTTTATTTTGTCTTGGGAATTTTACTCTTCTTTGAAGTTCGAATCTAGTTTTTCTTTTGTCTGGTCCAAAATTTTGTTTCCTTCTTTTTCCAGTTTCTTTTTAAACTCCTTGCCTTGCGGGGTGGAAAAAAACCAAGATAAACCAACTCCAAGAAGTACGCCAAATAAAAGGCCTTTGAAAATTCCGTCGGAGCGCTCTTCAGAATCTTTACTCATCTTTTTTTCCTTTTGAATCCTTGCTAAAACTTTTTTTGAAGGCTAGTGCAAGACTGAGAAAATCTTTGGCAAGACTGACATACTCCGAGGCAGAAAAGGTTGGTCGAAAGATTTTGTTTTCCAAAAAACTCACCATTGCTTCGGCTCGGGAGAGAACATTGCGAATTTTTCTGACTCCTTGGTGAATTTCGTAGAGAATAAAAATAATGAGGACGCCAATGCCAATGAGAACCAGCCCAACCGAAATGTAGACGATTTGTAAAAAAGAGGCAGTATCCATGATTTTTTAGCTAGGTTTTGACAATATCACAGTTTATTTTTCGGAGCAAGAGCTAGGGGAAGCTTTTTTCGATCGTTTCCCCTTCTTTACCCAAAATTGACTCTTTCCCCTCAAAGGTAGTTGTAGTTGAGCCGGCGTTGTGACTGATTAAGCGTATTCTTCTTTCGGCCTGAAAGACTCTTTCCGCCCCAGAGGCCAAAACCCCTTCAAAGGAAATTTTGCCGTCAACCTCAGCACTGATACTGACTGCGTTTGGTCCAATTTTTATTTTCAGCTCAACTTTTGTTTTTGGGGGCGGTTCATTTTCAGTTTTTGGACTAACTACTAGCGTTCGCTTTTCAGTAGAAATTTTTCCAAAACGATTGGCGGCAGTGACAGTGATCGTGTTGACCCCTTCCGGGAGACTAACCGCAACTGAAAAACTTCCACCTGGATCAAGCTGCACTTCCTGACCGTTAATTTTCAAAATCGCGTCAGGCCAGGTGCGACCAACTACATTGGCTTGATCTCCTTGGATTTTCGTATTGTCCTTTGGTTCTACGACCTCTAGAAAAGGTGTGCCAGTGAAGCTTCGATACTGAACAAAGAGATAACCGAGGACGAGACTCATCACGACAAGGGCGACAAAACCAGTCACCCAACGAGGAGTCAGACGGAAGCTGGAGGGGTTTTTCAGGATCGTTCGGCGAGGTAGGACAACTTTCTTCTCGTCAAACTCACGGCGGTAGAAAGCGAGGACATCCTCAGCCGAGATCCCAAGAAATTTTCCATAATTTTTAAGTAAACCTCTGACGAAAATCGGCGAGGGAAGGGCTTGCCAAACCCCCTCCTCAAGAAGAAGTAGAGTTTTTTTGCGAATCTTGGTGGCTTGTTCGACGTCTTCAAGGCTCAAGCCCTTGTTTTTTCTGGCTTCCGAAAGGATTTGTCCTACCCGTTTCACGATTTTACTTTCCCAAAAGTAAGAGCAGTATCGCGCGCATAATAAATTTTTAGTTTTTCAAAAACAAGCCTTAGCGCGATATAAACTTTTTTTAATATATTAGCTTAGTTGCTTCTACGCTTCTTGTCCTTCCCCCCCTCCAAGGACCCGGGCAGGATCTTTGACGAGCACATCTCGAGCTTTTGATCCGTCTTGACTGCCAACCACTCCAGCAGCTTCCAGTTCGTCCAAAATCCGAGCTGCCCGAGCGTAACCAACCGAGAGTTTTCTTTGCAAAAGCGAAGCACTAGCACGATCAAATTGGCAAACTATCCGAACCGCTTCTTCAAAAAGTTCGTCTTGGGAGCCTCCCCCGTTTCCAACTCTTCCAGCTCTAGCATTGACGGGCATAGTGGTTACTTCTTCAGTATACTGCGGTTCAACTCCAGATTTTTTCAAAAACTCGATCAGCTTGTTGGTTTCCGGTTCGGAAACAAAAACTCCTTGGATACGTTGCGGTTTTGAAGCGTCTGGGGGAACATAAAGCATGTCTCCTCGGCCGAGAAGTTTATCGGCCCCAACTTGGTCAATGATGACACGAGAATCGACCTGAGAAGCAACGTTGAAAGCAATACGCGCTGGGATATTAGCCTTGATCAGACCGGTAATAACATCAACACTAGGTCGCTGGGTGGCCAAAATCATATGAATCCCTGTCGCTCGACTCATTTGGGCTAAACGAGTAATCGCGTCTTCGACTTCGACCGGAGCAAAGAGCATCAAGTCAGCGAGCTCATCGATAATAATGATGATGTAAGGCAGGGCCTGAAAACCACTCATCTCGTTGAAAGAATCGATGTTGCGTGCTCCGACTTCAGCAAATTTTTTGTACCTTTTTTCC
Organism: bacterium; assembly: GCA_030704665.1. NCBI lineage: Bacteria > bacterium. The sequence continues at coordinate 910,394 of JAUYID010000009.1, forward strand.
ATTTCCGTGACCGCCCATTTTAGTGCAGAAATGACTTTTTCTGCTTCGGTGATAACCGGGGTAAGAAGGTGGGGAATTCCGTTCCAGCCCGAAAGCTCAACTATCTTCGGGTCCACTAGAATTAATTTAACCTCGGATGGCGTTGCCCGAAAAAGTAAGGTGGCAATAAAAGCATTTATGGCGACACTTTTTCCTGATCCGGTCGAGCCGGCGATAAGAACGTGCGGCATTCTTGCTAAGTCTGTCACCAAGGGACTGCCAGAAACATCGAGCCCCAAAGCAAGACTAATCTTTGATTTTGCCTTCTGCATTGAACCAGAAACCAAAACTGATTTGAGAGGAACTGTTTCCGGAGTGATGTTGGGAACTTCAATACCTACCAAGGATTTTCCCGGAATCGGGGCTTCAATTCGCACTGTTCCGGTCGGGGCGGCTAGTCCAAGAGCAATGTCGTTGGCTAGTGAAGTAATTTTAGTCAGTTTGGTTCCCAGCGCAATTTCGAGTGCGTACTGAGTCACCGCCGGTCCCATGTTGACTTCAACTACGCGTGCCTGAATACCAAAACTTTCGAGCGTTTTCTCAATGACAGCGGCACTGTTTTTTATATCCCCACGAACTGCTTTCGAACCAATCGTTTCTGAAAGCATGTCGAGCGGGGGGTATTCCCAAACTTGGTTCTCCGCTGGCAGATTGCTCACCATCGCTGTAGTCAAAGCAGTTGGATCGACTGGATCTTTTTCTTTACTTTCGTCCATACCCTTGGTCTTAAAGGGCAACCTTTCGTCTTTTGGCTCTTTGTTTCTTAACTCCGCAATTTTACTGTAAGCATTTTTACTACCAGCAAAGCCAAGCCCAAAAGCTTGCCCCAAAAGTTCAAAAGTCCTCTCCAGCGAGGTATTAAAGATAACGACAAAGGAAGCAATACTCAGAACGAGAAAAGTAAACCCAGCTCCGAGACTAGATAAAAAAGTAGCGGTGAAGTTAAAGAGATAGCGACCAACTATTCCAGCCGCTGAAGGAAAAAACCAAGCCGTAAGCGCGTCTAAGCAAATAATAAAACCGGCCAGTCCTGCGGCAGTGTTGGCTGAAACGAAACTCCAGCGAGCCTTGAGAGCAAGTAGTGCAGCTTCCGCCATGGCAAAGGGAACCAAAAAGGTCAGCCAACCAAAATAATCAAACAGTTTTAATTTAACTATCTCGGCTAGCCCGGGACCACCAAAAAATGCTAGTAAACTTAGAATTGAAGCCAGTAGCAAAAAGAGTCCAGCCACTGTCTGGGCGGTTTTTTTCTTTATCTTTAATTTAAATGGAGAACGAGAGCCGTAGCGGCGTGAACGATAAGCCATTTAGAGTAATTCTCGCATATCACCTGCTCGAATTCAATCTAGGCAAGCAGGAGTTTTAATGTAGCAAAAAATACTAAGAAAGTCAACTACTATGGGGTAAATTACTGTTGTTCGTTAAAGACTCTTTTGGCTTCTTCGCGCAGAGTTCCTTTTCTCAAAATAAAACCCTCAGGCACCAGTTCTTCAATTCCCATATGCCAATGGGAGGAATCACTGAAGCTATCGAAAGAGTCCTGCCGACTCATAGCAATAACTACCTCGTTAATTCGTGACCAGAGAAGGGCGCCAACGCACATCATGCACGGCTCACAACTGGCGTAAAGAATGCAGCCGTTTAGTCTGCGGGATTTCAACGTTTTGGAGGCTTTGCTGATTGCCAAAGTTTCGGCGTGCTGAGTCGGATCTTCCTTTTCATGAGTAGTGGTATGGGCTTTGGCAAGAATTTTGCCGTCTTTGACGATAACCGCGCCAAATCTTTTTGGTCCTTTAGTCTTCTTTGACTCCTCGATAGCCAAAGTCATAAACTTTTCGTCTTGATTATTTTTGTTTAACAATTTTAGAAACTAATTTTGCTGATAAAAGTATGGGTAACAGAAAGAAAATTAGACTTAAAATTTCTATCAAGACCCCTATCCTACTAGTTGGCCCAGTACCAATACAATTGACACCGTCAAGCTCACAAACAAATTTTAGAAGAAACAAACCTAGTAAAACCTCGAAGAGGATCGTGGAGGCTACAACAATACTAGCAATTAAGTACTTCTTCACAGTTAAACATTAACAATAACAGGTAGCACCATCGGGCGGCGCTTGGTTTTTTGATAGAGGAAGCGCTCAAGATCATTCGTCACTTTTTCTCGGACCGCAAGCCAGTTTTTCACTTTTTTCTGATCTTTATTTCCGTTCAGGGATTTTTTAACCACTTCGGTGGCTTCTTTGATCAAGCTTTCTGACTCTTTCATGTAAACAAAGCCACGGCTGACAAGGTCTGGCTCACCAATAAGTTCATTGTGAGCTTTTTTCATGGTAATGATGACGACGACAATACCTTCTTCAGCCAGAACTTTTCTATCCCGTAAAACGATTTGGCCGACATCGCCCACACCAATCCCGTCAACAAAGATCGCTTCCGTGTTGATATCCCCGGCGGTGTGGACTCCGGCGTGATCAAATTCGATGACTTCCCCCTCATCAAGAAGAAAAATGTTCTGATGGGGAACTCCGGCCTCTTCCGCTAGAATCGCGTACTGACGCATTTGTCTTTGCATCGCTGAGATGGGAACGACAAATTTTGGTTTGGTCAGGGAGAGCATCAGGAGTAGTTCTGCCTGCGCACCGTGACCGGAAACGTGAAAGTCTGAGGTAATGTCTGAATATTTAACATCTGCCCCCAACCGGGACAAATTGTCAATCATGTCATAGACTGCATCTTGGTTGCCCGGAATCGGGTCAGCTGAGAAAATGACTTCATCACCGTCTTTAATAGAGATATAAGAGTGGTCCCCATTGGCAATACGGTTCAGAGCTGAACCAGGCTGTCCTTGAGAACCGGCAACTACAATTGTCAGTTGTTTGTCCGGGATTCGATCCATGTCCTCCTGTTTAACAAAAATTTCCTTGGGAATTGAAAGGTAACCTAGCTCAAGGGCGGTCTGAACATTTTGATCCATTGACCGACCAACGATAACTACTTTGCGACCAAATTTTACTGAAGCGTTGATAGCTTGCTGTAGTCTAGAGATGTTGGAAGCAAAGGTTGTAATAAAAACCCGACCGTGGGCTTTGCTCATCGCCTCTTCAAAGCGGTCTTGGATTGCCAATTCAGAAAGCGTGTTACCTGGTTTTTCACTGCGCAAACAATCACTCATCAAGGCAAGGACTCCACTCGCACCTTTTTCACTCAAAAAGTCAGCATCAGTAGTTTTGCCATCAACCGGAGTCCAGTCGAATTTATAGTCTCCGGTGTGAATCGTCGTTCCAACTGGGGTAGTAAGAGCATAGCCAACCGAATCCGGAATTGAGTGGCTGACTCGAAAAGCTTCAATTTTGAAAGCTCCGAGCTGAAAGCTTTGCCGGGGCTCAATACGGTTCAGCTTGGTAAAGTTGAGTTTGTTCTGCTCTTTAAGCTTGGCCTCGATCATCCCAATCGTAAGCTTAGTTCCAAAAATTGGGGTTGAAAGCTGGTCAATCAAATAAGGCAAAGCTCCGATATGATCTTCGTGTCCATGGGTAATGAGAATACCGCGAATTTTCTTTAAACGATCTTTCAGATACGTAATATCTGGAATAACCATATCAACTCCGTACATTAGCTCAGAGGGAAAACCCATACCGCAGTCAACAATAACAATATCGTCGTTGTACTCGTACACATACATGTTTTTGGTGACCTGTCCGTTTCCTCCCAAAGGAATGAAACGCAACTTTCCAGGTTGAAAGGAATGAACTTTATCTACTTTCTCTTTTTGCTGAGGTTGATGTTGATTACCTCGGTTTTGGTGTTTTGGATAAAACTTTTTGTTTTTTGGATTTTTGCTCATAATTTTTTAGAAAAGTCCCATTTGAGGGTCTGACTCATCCGTTTCCGGTTTATTTAATTCTAACCCATGATCAGGGTCTTTGAGAACTTCGGAGTTGTCATGAAAATCTTTTTTAAAAGCTTCCATCAAGCCAGTTGAGCGTAAAGCCGCTGCCGGGTGGTACATAGGCAAAACCACTTGGTTACCAGCCCGAACTACTTGACCATGGACAAAACTAATCTTTGCGCTGGGCAAATAGCGGGCCAAAGAATACCTTCCCAAAGTAACAATGAGCTTTGGCCGTATTATCTCTACTTGCTGGTCTAGCCAGAGCCGGCAAGCTGAAATTTCCGCCGGTAGGGGGTCTCTGTTTTCCGGCGGCCGGTGTTTAACGACGTTGCCAATGAAAACTTCCTCCCGTTTCATCCCGATTTCTCCCAAAACTTGGTTTAACAATATTCCTGCTCGTCCAACAAAAGGGCGGCCCTGCTGGTCTTCGTAAAAACCCGGCCCCTCACCAATGAAAACAACCTTCGCCTCTGGATTGCCTTCCCCGGGAACCGCATGGGTCGTGCCTTTCCAAAGTTCACAACGCTGACAAACTTCAATCTTTTTTGCAATATCAGCTAAGAGAGCTGTTTTGTCCATCTCTTCGGGCTTAATACCAATCAGAAAGTGGCTAGAACTTCTTTGCTAAGTTTAGACGACCTTGACTATCGATTTCCGTCACTCGGACTTTCATCGAATCTCCCACCTTGACCTCTTTGTGAATGTCTTCAACTCGGTAAGGAGCTATCTTGGAGATATGTACCAGACCTTCCTTGCCGGGCATGATCTCAACAAAAGCCCCAAACTCCATCACTTTTTTGACCATTCCGTCGTATTCTTCGCCTGGCTTTGGCTCATGAGTCAGACCTTCAATCCAGGTCTTCGCCTTCTCAGCGGCGGCGGGGTCAGAACCGGAAATCATCACTGTTCCGTCATCCTCAATGTCAATAGCAACCCCAGTTTCGTCAATGATCTTGTTGATTGTTTTTCCACCACTACCAATGACCTCACCGATTTTCTTGGGTGGAATGTGCATGACGGTCACTCGTGGAGCGTATTTTGACAGATCGGAGCGAGTTTCGGGAATTGTGGAGAGCATCTTACTGAGAATAAAGGCGCGTCCTTCTTTGGCAGCAGCAAAGGTTTCTTCAACCATTTTTTGGCTCAAACCATCGATCTTGACGTCGAGTTGAATCGCGGTAATTCCCTTCTCACTACCAGCGATTTTGAAATCCATATCTCCGTAAAAATCCTCAAGGGCTTGGATATCAGTCAAGACTTTGTACTTTTCTCCCTCGGTAACCAATCCCATAGCTACTCCCGAAACGGGAGCGGAAATTGGTACTCCGGCATCCATCAGGGCTAGAGTTGATCCACAAGTCGCTCCCATTGAAGTTGATCCAGAAGAAGACATCACTTCGGAGACCAGCCGTATTGTATAGGGAAACTTATCTTCTGCCGGAATTACTGGCTTGAGAGCCTTCTCTGCCAAAGCTCCGTGACCAATTTCACGCCGACCTGGGGAGCCAACCCGACGTACCTCTCCGGTTGAGAAAGGAGGAAAAGTGTAGTGGTGCATAAAACGTTTTGTATCTTCACCCTCCATACCATCAATTATTTGTTCTAGAGATGTAGACGCCAGTGTTGCCACGGTAAGAACTTGAGTGTCTCCACGGGTAAAGAGCCCTGATCCATGAGTTCGAGGCAGAAGACTTACCTCAGTAGTGATTTTGCGAACTTCAGTCAATTCTCTACCATCCGGTCTTTTTTGATCTTTGATGATTGCTTCTCGAACCATTTTTTTGACGGTCTCTTCAAAAATTTCGCTTATTTCGTCTTTGGAGATTCTTTCCTCAAACTCTGCAAACAGCTCTTCTTTAAATTCTAGAGCCGATTCTTCTCTAGCAGCTCTTTCTGGGTTGAATAGCTTCTCTTTGAACCCCGATTTAATTTTTTCTACAATTTCTTTTTTGATTGTTTCGTCAATTTTCTTTGGCTCGTATTCTTTCTTGATTTGCCCCATCTCGGAAGTAAACTCTTCGATAAATTTCAGCACTGGAGCAGCGTTTTTACGGGCAAACTCAATGGCTTTGATCATAACGTCTTCAGGAACCTCTCTGGCTCCCGCCTCAATCATGACGACTTTATCTTTGTTGAAAGAGACCGTCAGCTCGAGCTCAGAAGTTTCCAAATCGGTTTTGGTTGGGTTGAGGATAAATTCCCCGTCTTTGTAACCAACTTTGGCGGCCGAAACCGGTCCGGCCCAGGGCACGTGCGAGCTATGCAAAGCTGCTGAAGCGGCGATCAAGGCGACAATATCAGGATCGTTTTCTTGGTCGTAAGAAAGAATCGTCAAGATGACTTGAACTTCGTCAAAATAGTCCTTGGGGAAAAGCGGTCGAATCGAGCGGTCCACGAGACGTCCGTTGAGAATTGCGTCTTCCGTAGGTCTACCTTCCCGTTTAACAAAACGAGAACCAGAAATTCGCCCGGCAGCATAGAGCCTTTCTTCATAATCAACTGACAGTGGAAAATAACCCAAATCCTCCTTTGGAGTAGAGGCAACTACTGTTGCCAGTAGAACAGTGTCTCCATAGCGAGCGATAATGGCCCGATCGGCTTGATTGGCGATTTTGCCGGTATCAAACGACAAAGTCCGTCCACCCCAAGAAATTTCTTTCTTGATTTCTTTTTTTACTTTATTCATTTACTTTTAAGCTGGAAAAGAGTGAGGAACCAACGTGACCAAAAATTCTTTCTTTTTAAGAAACCTTGGTTACATCGGTTCAATCACTTCTTTCCAAAACCTCCTTTTTTAATTTTTAAATTTTAATCTACTTACTTAAACCCAGTTTTGAAACAATCGACTTGTAGCGATCTGGGTCTTTTCTGGTCAAATAAACCAAGATTCGACGTCGTTTATTGACCATTTGCAGCAAACCACGTCGAGAGTGAACATCTTGTTTGTGCTCTTTCAAATGTTCAGTCAAGCGTTTGATTCTTTCAGAAAGCAAAGCAATTTGGACCTCTGGTGAACCAGTGTCCCCTTGATGCTGGGCAAAATCCTGCAAAATCTTTTGTTTTTCGTCTTTCTCTAATGCCATTTTTACCTCAATTTAACTGACTTTGCTTCAATTATAACAGATTCGAGGCTAAGCTCGCAACCGCAGAAGACTCTTAGCTAGTTTTTGAACTCCTCATCACCTCTGGCGAAAACCAATCAACTCCTTTTTCTGCTTCAGTGAGACCAGTGCTAACTGTTCCAGGAAAGTTTTTAATTTTGGTACAGTAAGCTGCGTGCTCAAAAGTAAGTGGGTTTTTCACCTCTTCAAAGTTTTTGGTTGCGCTGCGCATTCCAAACAAAAGTAGCTCCGCCACCTTTGAGTTAGCCGCAATATGAGTCTGCTCGAAAACAGTACTGACCAAGCCGCTGATTGAGTCCTCTTGTCCATCAACTACATTTACCTTCCCGTAACTAGCGTTACTGGCCTGATTGTCAATATTGATGGTCGGAATGGATTGGAAAATATTGCGGTCAATTTTTTCAGCTGACAGCTCGCTTGGATTGGAAATCCCAAGAGAAATAATTAGATCATAATCTACTCCCCGATGAGAGTACTCAACTGCAGTTGGGTCAAGTTTCTTCCCAGAAGGGGTGATGATCAAATTAAACTTTTCTCCTTCAACACTGTAACTAACTTTTTCAATCATGTTTTGCGACCAGTTAAATGAAACGACCAGATTGATCGGATCCAGATGGCTTTTTATCGTCGCAACCTTTTCCAAATTCTTGGCTGCATCCGGAAGGGTACCAAAACAAACAACCTCAACATTTTTTCCAATTTGCCCCCCAATCTCAGCCCAAGACAAGGCAGCGGCAACACTATCGGTACTAGGTTGATCCGAAAGTATGACTAAAGCTTTTTGAGCATTTCTCAAAAGATCCAGTATTTGTGTTCCTGCAATATTGATCTTCATAGATTTGTAATTGTAACCTAAGCAGGGAAATAGGTAAACCTATAGGTCAACGAACAGCTTCAATTATATCACCGACTGCAAAATCAGCTTTTCCTTCCAGAGTCATGCCAAATTCATCACCAACAGAGGCTGAATTGATGTCTTCTTGCAAATGTTTCATCGTTTTGATTTTCGCAGTACCGAGATTTCTTTCCCCGCGCGTAATATTTACTTTGTCTCCTTTACTCAGCTGGCCTTCGCTAACCTTACAACCAGCAACTCGGGCCGCATCGGCTTTGAAAATAGCGACAACCTCAGCTTTACCGACTACCTCTTCTTTTTTGACGTTGAGCAAAGCATCAACCCCTTCTTTGAGTTCGTCAAGCAATTCGTAAATAAGATTGTAGCTTCGGATCAGGACCTTGTCTTCCGCAGCTAAACTCGCGACCGTTTTTGAAACCGGAGCGTTAAAAGCAATGATGATCGACTTGGTTGAGGCAGCAAGCAAAATATCTGACTCAGTCACTTCCCCGGTTTCTTTGTGGACCACATTTACTTTACCTTCAGAAACCTCAATACTTTCAATTGCAGCGTTGATCGCTTCCAACGACCCGGCTGTGTCAGCTTTGAGAAGGAGGCGAACTTCTTTTACTTTTGGAACAAAGATATCGTCTCTTTCTTGTTGTTTCTTTTCTTCACCCACTTTGCCTTTTCCCAGGGTAAAAACTTCCCCAACCGCCGGGACGGCAGTCAAACCCAAAATGCCTACCGGCATTGAGCCCACGGCTTGGCTAACTCGTTCTCCGTTAGAAGTAATCAAAGCCTTGATACGTCCACTGGCACTATTACTGACAACCTGGTCCCCGACTTTTAGTGATCCTTTTTTTACCAAAATTGTTGCTACCGCTCCGCGATATTTATCCAAGCTGGAGTCGATGACGACACCCTCAAAATTTGCTTGGGAAGTATCTTTCAACTCTGCTAAATCGCTCACCAAAAGAATCATTTCAAGAAGTTCTTTGACCCCCTCGCCGCTTTTGGCAGAGATCGGCACGGCTACCACGTCTCCACCATAACCTTCAACCAAGACGCCTTCGGCTGCTAAGCCTTTTTTCACTCGTTCTACATTGGCTCCGGGAGCGTCCATTTTGTTGATGGCCACTACCATGGGAACGTTGGCAGCTTTGATATGACTGATTGATTCTTTGGTTTGCGGCATGACCCCATCGTCAGCAGCAACAACAAGAACTACAAGGTCGGTAACGGCAGCTCCTCGGGAACGCATGGCGGAAAAAGCCGCGTGTCCCGGAGTATCAATGAAAGTGATTATTCTGCCGTTTACTTCTGCTTGATAAGCGCCGATGTGCTGAGTGATGCCTCCATGCTCTGAAGAAGCAACACGGGCTTTGCGAATGTAGTCTAGTAACGTAGTTTTACCGTGGTCAACGTGCCCCATGACAGCGACCACTGGGGGACGGGTTTGAATTTTAGCATTTGTTTTTGCTTTTGCCATAAAAATTTCTCAAAAAGAAAGTTTCTCATTTCGAACTTTTCTTGGTTGTTTTCTTTCTAGTCTTTTTGGCAGGTTTTGCCTTCGTCTCTTTCTTCCCTTTCTTTGCTTTGGTTGTTTTCTTTTTCGTTTCCTTTTTCTCAGGTTTTTTCTCTTCTTCATCTTCGAAGCTGGTAAGCCCAGCTCCCTTGATATCAATTCTCCAGCCAGTGAGTTTGGCCGCCAGACGGACGTTTTGGCCATCTTTTCCAATCGCGAGAGAAAGCTGGTCTTCAGGAACCTCCACGTGAGCCGTTTTTTCCTCAGTAGCAACACTAACTTTGTCGACCGTTGCTGGAGAAAGCGCGGCGGCGACAAATTTTGCTGGGTCATCGCTATAGGCAATTACGTCTATTTTTTCATTTCCCAACTCAGCAATGACTGCTTGCACCCGAACACCTTTTTGTCCGACACAGCTACCAACCGGGTCAACGCCGGCTTGACGAGAAGAAACTGCGACCTTGCTGCGGGCACCGGCCTCACGGGAGATGGCTTTGATTTCTACAATATTCGAACCGATTTCCGGAACTTCAAGTTTAAAAAGGCCCTCAACTAATCCTTTGCTCGAGCGCGAGACGATGATATCCTGACCTCGTGAAGATTCCTTGATTCCAACGATATAGAATTTTAATCTTTGGTTGAGGCGGTACTCCTCTCCGGGAATTTTTTCGACTCCGGGCATGATAGCTTCGGTTTTCCCCAAATCTACCACCACATTTGGCCCTTCCAACCTTTGGATCATGCCGTTGGTGATAGTACCAACTCTTTTTTCATATTCGGAGAAAATTGCTCCCTTTTCCGCTTCTCGTATTCGTTGCAGAAGAACTTGTTTGGCTGTTTGTGCAGCAATTCGACCAAAGCCTTCCGGAGTGACATCCTTACCGTCTTTATAGACTTTGGCTTCTCCACTCGTCGGGTCAATATCAGCATCAAGCTCCTCAACTTCCCCACCATAATCTTTTCGGTAGGCAGCTTTGATTGCTTCCTTGATGATAGAAACAACCTCAGCCGGATCTATCCCGCGCTCAGCGGCGGCTTGGTTGAGAGCAGCTGCAAATTCTGTTCGTAGAGCCATGTTTTTTCCTTTTTGTAACTACACCTTATAACTGAGCGAAGACTGCTTTTTTTTGATCTCTGATCAAAAAAAGTGGGTTTTTAATTCCCACTAATCTAGTCTCTTACATTGAATTGTCGAAGTTTAATATACCACTCCGGATTTTTTAGGTCAAGATAGGCAGCGTTTTAAGGGGAGACTTTAGTTACTTTATCAAAAGTTGCGGTCGAGAGCTTAGTTGCATCGTGAGCAGTCACCGCCAAGGTATCATAAACAGTGTTGTTCATGGGGAAACTCACACTTCCAACCTGGGTCCAACTAACTCCGTTACTTGATTTGTAGGCTGTGTAGGTATTTACAGTTCTCTTCAGTCTCAACCAACAGTTGGGGAAAGAGCAACTAGTGTTGGGGTTGACGTAAACCGCAGAAGCGTTGGTTGAGTTGCGGTATTGGAAGGCAATCCCGTGACCTGGGGTGACCGCGACAAAGACGTTCTTTGCCCCCTGAGCTGTACTTTCTCGCATCATTACTCCTGCTTTGGCCCATTCATTCGTGTTCGTTTGAGAAGTAACACGAGCAGTAAAGACCTGGTCGCGGGATCTGCCTGAATAAAGAGCTCGGAAGGAATCGGCTGTATTCCAAATATCATTACCCGAACCTTTCAGGGTATAAATCCCACCGGAAAGAGTTGAAGATCCAGCCAAACCACCACCAATATCGGTTTGAATCCAGCCTGAAATTGCTCCTTTACAGTACTTTGCCTTGACAAACCAATCTGAGACAATATCTTGATCCTTAGAGTCCAAACTCCCATCTGTATTTAGATCAAAACGCTTTGAGTATTTGGAGTCTCCCGCCTTTGACGGCACCCGAAACGCCAACATTAATAGATCACCGGAACTTAAAATATTGTCGTTGTTGAAGTCAGGTGGCCAAGCATCAATTCCACAGCTTCTATCCGGAAAGGTTCCAATCTGCAATTCGACACTATCATTAAAAGAGTCTCCATCGCTATCAATTACTGGCGGTAACGTAACTGTGAAAGAAACTGTAGTTGAAACTTTCGAATTTGGGGTTGGGCTAGCTGAATCAAAGGCTTTAGCATAGGCTGCGTGGGAACCAGTAGTTGTGACCCAAGTGTAACTGTAGGGAGAACTTGTATCCGTGTTTCTCAACACTCCGTCTCCGTAGAACTCAACCTTGGAAATTGCACCTCCCGTATCACTAGCCGTTGCAGCTAGAGAAACGCTTGTGCTAGAAAGGGTTGAGCCGTTGGTTGGGGAAGTCAAACTCACACTCGGTGGTGTCGTATCAGTCGTAGTCGTACTAATAGTAAATGAGTTTGTGGCCGAAGTTCCTTTGTTGTTGGCTGCATCAAAAGCCGTTGCGTAAGCGGTGTGGCCTCCATTAGTTCCAGTCCAGTTGTAAGAATATGGAGAGGAAGCATCTTCCCCAACTTTTGCCCCATCAACAAAGAACTCAACTTTTGTAACTCCGACAGCATCGGTAGCTGTAGCTGCTAAAGGTATCGTGGTAGAAGTGAAGCTCTGGCTGTTTGTAGGTGAGGTCAAAGTAACTGTTGGTGCCTGAGTGTCACTTATACTGGTAGTAAACCCTGGTGGGGGGTTGTTTTTCAGAGTCGTCGCGCTACAGTTACTACCGGCCATAGGAGTCCAGGTGGAACTGTTAATTAGTTTGTAGCGTGATACAAATTGTCTCCCTTGAATACCACCACCAGGAGTAACATTATCGGCCCCTATATTAAACATGATTGGAGTTGAACCAACTGATTTAGCTTCGTAGTAGACTACCATACAGCGAGTCCCGCCTATAGTATTCTGATGATATGTTCCCCAGTGAATTGCCCGCTTTCCCGTCGGCATAGCCCAGTCAGGATTGGCAGCAGTGCCGCTATTTGAGCAAGATCCCATATTACTGTAGGTATCTAGGTCCGTTGTAGCACACCACTCGCCAATCTGACCGCCATACTGCACCCAGCTCGAACCGTTCCAACCATGCATACGGAAATTCTGGAGCTGCAAGCGGATACCAGATGCACTAACCCCACAAGAAGCCCATTGAGCCGTACCCCAACCAGTTAGTTTATCGGTTGCGGGAGCTTCATCGCTAGACGGCAAACCGTCACCACGGTGAGGCCAGTCCCAACCTTCAAAACCACTACAAAAAGTTCCTTGGGTTGTTCCCTCCATATCAGCAATCAAATCTTCGACAGTGTAAATTGTGGCAGCGCTAACTGATTGTCTTGCCTTCTCTTCACTTTGCAGGGAAAGTATGACTGTCAACGGTATGGCGAGCAGGATAAACGCAATCGCAAAAATTGAGAGGATATGAGTTGGGTTATTCTTGTCAAAACGAAGTTTCATGGGCAATTACTGTTATTCTATTATTCTAAGATCGACTGGCCCGGCCTGTCAAGTGATGGTTGACTTTCCGCATGCCGAAAATTACAATCCGTGCTGTAAAGGCCAACGTCGCTTAACGCTAGGGTAAAGCATTCATTTCCACTCTTCTTTAGGGCAGAATGTGGTGGATCTGAAATGGAGGTTCGAATCCTCTCGTTGGCCAAGTCACACTCGAGAACCGGCTCATTCCGTGGCGGGAAGTCAGTGAACGAGAGTGGCGTACATGGAGACGGCTATACCCCCATACCAAAGCTAGTCGTCGGAAGGTAAAGGAGAGAGGACAACACCAAACTCTGCCTTTCAAGGGAGCAGCGAGCCGTAAAGCCACCCAAGGCCTCAAAGCGGTTAGTTGCTCCTTCTCCATTTTTATTTCCAAAAACTAACAATCAAGCTGCCTTGACAAATTGTTTTTCCAGGCATAAAATCTGCGGGTTGTGAGTCGGGGCGCTAGCTCAACTGGGAGAGCACTGTCATGGCATGACAGAGGTTAGGGGTTCAGTCCCATGAAGTTTTAACGAAGAGGGATTGGATGCAAAGCATCTGCGCTCCCTTGTGTCCCACCAACCGCGGAGGTAGCTCAGTGGTAGAGCACTAGACTCAGGATCTAGCTGTCACACGTTCGAACCGTGTCCTCCGCTCCAAAGAGAGATTCTCCGTCAATTGACGGATAAAAATAGGGGGCGTAACTCAAGTAGAGGCCCGCCTCTTAAGCGGTGTATGTGGGTTCAAGTCCCGTCGCCCCCACCAAATGCCGGTGTAGCTCAGATGGTAGAGCACCGCCCCACTTTCCTCGGCTTTCCCTGAGTGGAGAGAGGCGGAGGTCAGAGGTTCAAGTCCTCTCACTGGTACCAGAGAGATTCCTCCGCAACAAACGGAGTCAAAGGGTCGGCGTAGCTCAGATGGAAGAGCAAGTGACCGTGGATCACTATGTCGCAGGTTCAAGTCCTGCCGCCGGCTCCAAACAAAAGCAACCGAGAGCGGCCCATTCTCGTCGGCAGTGAGTTTTTTCTGACCTCACTGCTTGCAGGCTTGTCGAAACACAAATCGATGAGCCTGTTTTCGTTTTAAAAACGGCTCGAGGACGGCTTTTTGAAAAAAGAAACCGTCCTCGTTGACTCAACCTTTTGCTTTCCTATCTCGCAGCTTCTTCCTTGACACCGACACCAATGGCACTGAAGCGCATGTGCAGTTCCGTGTTGAAGGCCACTTCGTTGGGATATCCAGGCGGGGTTTGAAACTCCCCTATTTCGTTGACCGCGGTTAAGACCAGATCCAACACCGAGGAAAGGGCGAGGGCACTTTTCAGTGTTTCCCGCGCCTTGTCATCGATGATGATCAACTCCTGCCCGTCAAGAGTTCCCAAGATCTGAGCCAGGCGACTGTTCAGACTGTGACTCTCGGTCCTTATCTGAAGCAGAAGCGCCGAGATAAACTCGCGTGTGATCGCTGCCATCAGACCAAACCTCCCTGATTCTTCGCTATCCGATTGAAGGCTATTATACAACCAGCAGTGAAATTTTAGAGATCAGTCAGGGCTTCTTTTTGTTTTGAGGAAAGGTTTTTTGGAGTGACAACAGTGACACGCACGAACTGATCGCCGCGAGAGTTGTCGTGTTTGATACCTTTGTCTTTAATGCGAAAATCAGTACCGGTCTGGGTGCCCTCCGGAATTCGAAGTTTAATCATGCCATCCAGGGTTGGGACCTCAAGCGTGTCTCCAAGCGCAGCCTGTCTGAAGCTGATATTCCTATCTATATGGACATCATAGCCTCGACGCTTGAATTCCCGGTGCGGAGCCACATGAATGGTGATGTAAAGATCTCCGTAGCCGGAACCCCTTTCTCCGGCTTCGCCGAGACCTTGAAAGCGCACGGTATCACCGTCGCTGACCCCAGCTGGAATAGTAATCGTTGTTTCTTTGGTAGCCTGAACTCGTCCAGCCCCTTTGCATTTTTTGCATTTCCTCTCAATGATCTGACCTTCGCCATGACACTCCGAGCAAGTTTGCTGGACGACGAAAGAGCCAAGGATGGTTTGTGTTTGCCTGGCTACTTGTCCTTTTCCTTGGCAAGTCGGACAAGTCTTTGTTCTCGAGCCTTTTTCCGCGCCTGAGCCACCACAAAGATCGCAGGCTTCGTGTCTAGGAATAGAAATCTTTTTTTCCTCACCGAAGGCAGCTTGTTCGAAAGGAATAGTCAGTTCATAGTGTAAATCCTCACCGCGAGCCGGACCGCGAGAACGCCGCCTTCCGAAGGGAGAAGATGTTCCAAAAAATTCTTCAAAAATTTCAAAAGGATCGCGAAAGCCTTCGGCGCCAAAATCAACGTTAATTCCTGGTCCATAGCCGTAGGAATAACCACGCGCACCGCCGGGTGCACCCCCGGAAGAAAAGGCGGCGTGGCCGTACTGATCATAGGCAGCTTTTTTCTGCGGGTCAGAAAGGACTTGATAGGCTTCATTAATTTCCTTAAAACGTTCCTCGGCACCGGCAGTTTTGTCTACATCAGGATGATGCTTCCGTGCCTTCGTACGGTAGGATTTTTTTATGTCCGCATCAGACGCTCCCTTGGCAACGCCCAACACTTCGTAATAGTCTCTTTTTGTAGACATGATAAGTTGAGGCTAATTTTAGCAGATTGCAGCCCAATTTGCTAGCAACCAAGCTCTTTTGGTGTTTTCTTATAGGTTGTTCTTCTCTCTTGTGGTACAATCTCCCCGCAAACGCGAGACTACACCACAGGAGGAGAGCCCTTGGCAACTGTTTTTGAACGAGTCCGCAAGATCACCGTCGACCAACTCGGTGTGGAGGACGACCAAGTCACCCCTTCCGCTTCCTTCGTCGACGACCTGAACGCTGACTCACTCGATCTGGTCGAACTGATCATGTCGCTGGAAGAAGAGTTCAGCAAAGACGGGAGGGTACTTGAGGTCTCGGACGACGATGCTGAGAGGATCGCCACTGTCCAAGACGCCGTCGACTACCTCAAGGATATCGGCATCGAGGACGAATAAATCTACCCACTGCCCAACACCCACCCAACACCCGAGGGGTACTGGCTCACCTTTACCCCTCAAGCTTTTCCAAAACCTTCTTTAAAATTTTCTTATGTCCTTTGGCGTTGGGGTGAAGGCCATCAGCAAGATCATCTTTTTCTAAAACCCCAAAAAATTCTACGAAAGGTAAGTTGCTTTCTTCAGCAATTCGCTTAACTACCTCATCATATTTTTTGATTTCTTGGTTTTTGTAATACTCATCGACCTCTTCATCAACGTTAGTTAAGCCAACAATAATAATGTTTTTGGTAAAGCTCTGGACTTTTTCAAGCAATTCTTTGTATTGCTCCTGAAAGTCTGGTATTCGGGTTCCCTGTGGATTTTCAGAGTGGGGGCTATCGTTAATACCAATTGCAAGGATAACTTTTTCCGGTCTTCGTGCTTTGGCTTCGACCTCCACTCGAGAGAGAAGATGGGAAACAAAGTCTCCTGAAACACCACAATTGTAAATATAAACGTCAGGATTTTTGTTGTAGAGATGGGTTTTTAATCGTTCTACCCAACCCCCAGCTTCGGTATCAAAGGCTCCCCAAGTAATACTATCCCCGAAGACAACAACATTCATAAGAAATTATTTCTTCTCTTCGTCAACCACTTCACCTTCAACTGTTCCTGAACCCTCATCTTTTTTCCCTTCGGCTGGTGCTTCGCCTTCGGTTGGATTCTCTGTTTGTCCTTCGGCTGGTGCAGCGGCTTGTTCTTGGCTGTACATAGCTTGGCCGATTTTCAATAAGGATTGATTGAGTTCGTCAGTAAGTTTGGTAAGTTCTTCCACTGTTGCGCTGGCCTGTTTTTCTTTGACTTCTTTGAGCTTGTTTTCAACCTCTTCTTTAACATCAGCCGGAACTTTGTCGCCACCATCTTGGAGCGCTTTTTCGGCAGTGTAGACCAGAGTATCGGCGCGGTTGCGGGCTTCAATTTCTTCTTTTTTCTTGGCATCCTCAGCGGCATGCTCTTCGGCTTCTTTGGCCATGCGCTCGGACTCTTCTTTTGATAGTCCGGTCGAGCCGGTAATGGTGATCTTTTGCTCTTTGTTTGTAGCTTTGTCTTTGGCCGAAACATTGAGAATACCGTTCGCATCAATATCGAACATCACTTCAATTTGGGGCACTCCCCGAGGGGCGGGTGGAATCCCATCCAGCATGAAGCGACCGAGAGATTTGTTGTCGGTAGCCATGGGGCGCTCGCCTTGCAGAACGTGAACTTCAACTGTAGTTTGGTTGTCTCCGGCAGTGGAGAAAACTTCGGTTTTCGAAGTTGGAATAGTCGTGTTGCGGGTGATCAGAGGGGTCATGACTCCACCCAGAGTTTCTACTCCTAAAGAAAGGGGAGTGACATCGAGCAAAACTACATCTTTAACCTCACCTGTTAGTACCGCTCCTTGGACCGCCGCTCCAATAGCGACGACTTCGTCAGGGTTGATCCCTTTGTGCGGTTCTTTGCCAAAGAATTTCTTGACTGCTTCGCCAACAGCTGGCATACGGGTCATTCCCCCGACAAGAACCACTTCATCAACTTTGGCCACTTCAATGCCGGCGTCTTTGAGAGCAGTTTGGGTGGCAGCAAAAGTTTTTTCAATCAGCTCGTTAACCAGACTTTCAAGTTTGGCTCGGGAAATCTTCACGACCAAGTGCTTTGGTCCGGAGGCATCCGCAGTCAAGAAGGGGATATTAACTTCGGTCTCAGCAGTCGAGGACAGTTCAATTTTGGCTTTTTCAGCTCCGTCGCGCAGACGCTGCATTGCTTGTTTATCAACTGCTAAATCAACGCTGTTTTCTTTTTTGAATTCTTCAACGAGAAAATCAATGATTTTTTGATCAAAATCATCTCCACCCAAGTGAGTGTCTCCGGCAGTGGATTTGACTTCAAAGACCCCTTCACCCAGCTCAAGAATCGAGATATCAAAGGTTCCGCCGCCGAGATCGTAAACGGCAATGGTGTGACCGTGAGATTTTTCTAGTCCGTAAGCCAGAGCAGCCGCAGTCGGTTCGTTGATAATGCGTTTCACGTCCAGGCCGGCGATTTCTCCAGCTTGTTTGGTGGCTTGGCGCTGGGCGTCATCAAAATAGGCTGGAACGGTGATTACTGCTTCAGTTACTTTTTCACCAAGATAGCTCTCGGCGTCAGCTTTAATTTTTTGCAAAATTTGCGCGGAAATTTCCTGAGGGGTGAAAGTTTTGCCTTCGACTTCGACGACGGCCATGTCGTTTTGTCCTGACTTAACGCTGTAGGGAAGCCATTTGCTATCCTCTTGAACGCTCTTGTCAGAGAACTTGTGACCCATCAAGCGCTTGACCGAGAAAATGGTTGTCTTAGGGTTGACCACGGCTTGACGCTTGGCCACTCGTCCAACGACACGTTTTATCGGGTCAACCACTGAAGGAGTTGTGTTTTCACCTTCAGAACTGGGAATGACTTTCGGCTGCCCACCTTCCATGACGGCAGCAGCAGAATTAGTTGTTCCCAAATCAATACCAACTATTTTGCTCATTTTAATTGCCTCCTTTAGTCTGCATCAAAAACGTAGTTCTTCACTACGATCAATAAAATACTAAACAAAAACCACCAAAAAACCAGATCAAAAACAAAAGACCAAATACTGAAGTTTAAAGTCTGGACTCCGTCCCTCACTACATCATTAGCAAATCCAAATGGAAAACCATGGCGTGTCCCTGCTTCGTTAACATAAAAGAAACTGAGACTACTAGTCAGGACACTAGCAAGCAGCGGCCAAACCAGGGCGAGAATTCTAACCATTTTGTCCTTCCTGTGCAGTTTCTGTAGTTTTGTTTTCAGCCTTTTTGCTGACTCGGACTCGAGCCGGACGAATCAGTTTGCCATTGAGTTCATAACCCTTTTCGACTACTTCAAGAATTTTTCCGTCTTCCTCGCCGGCAACGCTCTCGACTGCTTCAGCTTTGGCTGGGTCAAACTCTTCTCCCAGCTCAACTTCTTTGACTGCCTCGGAAGCAAAAATAGTGCGTAGCTTTTGAATGACCAGTTCCAAACCTTCGCTTTGAATCACTTTTTGGGCTGCCTCCAGACTATCAAGAACTTCCAAAAATTTGGCAATCAAAACTACATTGGCAAATTTGACGACTAGCTGTTTTTCTTCTTCACTACGTCGGGCAAGATTGGCATAATCAGCAAGAGCCCGCTGCAATTGCTTCTTGAGTTCTTCAGTTTCACTGCTTTTTTCTTTTGCCATTTTTGAGTTTTACGAAAAAATATAGATCGCTTCGCGCTCTGCACCCTTCGGTCTTAGATCGCTTCGCGCTCTGCGCCGCTAGCGTCTTCGACCGTAATAATAATTTTTAGATTTCTAAGAAACAACCCTCTGGTCGATATAAAAAAATTACCAGGTAGCTGAAAGTTCTGTCAAAAGGTCCCCAAAGTAGCGCACTGTCGGGATGACTCGATCAAAGTGCATTCTGACTGGACCGATGATACCTATATTACCCGCGTTCTTTTTCCCCGCCCCGTATTGGGCAAAAACTAGTCCACAATAATCAAGATATTCCCGGCCGATGTCATCTCCTAGCAAGATGTGGACTGGATCGTCCCCGACCGCCCGATCAAAAATTTCCCCGAGAGAGTCGGCTCGGTCAAGTATGGACAGCACCGTTCTGGTCAAATCGATATCATAAAATTCCGGCATATCAAGAATGTTGGCTGCTCCAGCGTAGTAAATGTCACCTTCTTCAGTGGTCGCAACGGCGAGAGCCCCGGTTTTCGCAGCTAGTTCCGAGGCGGCTCTTTTCAGCAAGCGATGAAACTGATAGCGGGACTCCCAAAGAGCTTCTTTGATCTCAACTTCATCTTTTACCGCCAGTCCGGCTTCTTTCATCAGCTCATTGATATAAAAACGCATCCCCAGGGGAGTTGGCGCGCGTCCGGCACTGGTGTGCGGTTGGTTGAGATAACCCATCTCCGTCAGAGCCGCCATTTCATTGCGGATTGTCGCCGGCGAAACACCCAGGTTGGATTTGCTGACAATTGATTCTGAACCGACTGGTTCAGCCGTCTCGATGTAATCTTCGATAATAGAGCGCAAAATTTCCTTCTGCCGTGCTTTGATTTCCGCCATTAAATTTGTCTCTTTCTGGGTAGGGAAAGTGAACGAAAATTTGGTTAGCAAGACTCTAGCACGAGTGCTAAGAAGTGTCAAGATTTAACCTCTGATAACTATAGACCCAGCTAAGTATCTTTAACTATTTATAGGTAGTTTTGTGGGGATCGAGAACAAGCGGGTAAACATCAAGCACAACCTCTTCGTAGGGATGGGCTTTCTTGACTTCACTGATGATTTTTTCGAGATCTTTGCGGTAACAAACTGTTTCGATTCTTTCCTCGGCTACTTCTTCCAGTTTTCCTACTTTTCCAATCGTAGGATGGGCTGTTTCGAGGGGCAAAAATCTGCCGATCCCTTTGACCGAAAAGGTACAGTAGTCATAGTCCCCAATCTTCCCAGCACCGTTTTTCCCTAAAACTTCGCGGATTGTATCAGCATGAGTTTCAGGAACAAAAACTACCAGTTTTACGGTTTCTTCATTCATGACGAAGGGATTATATGTATTTTCCCAACAAAAAACTAGCCTTCCTCTGTCATCCTCGAGAAATCGAGGATCTAGATTCTCAGTCAAGCTGAGAATGACGATTAATAAGCTAGTTTCTTGTCCGAAACAAACCTTTTCCAAAAGGCTTGCTTGGGGAGGTGCACGTCACGATTGTGGCGTGGGAGTAAAACTCCATCCCCTTCACTTTCCTTGATTCCTCCGATCATCCTTTTTGGGTAAACAACGGCTCCGGAACACTCATCAAGCGCCCGTATTCATCGAACCTCCACTGATACCCGCACACAGTGCATCCGTATTTCCCTTCGTTAACGGGTTGGGTCAGCGCTTTCCCGGTCAGAGTGGAGCATTTGATACACATATGCCAGTTGCGCTCGTGGATAGGACCGTTCAGGTTTCGAATCTCGAGAACCTTGAGTGGAGCAAAGGCAGTCCAGAACTCGCTCGAGCCGGGCATTCTTATTGCCACCCAACCTCCTGGGATGAAGGAAGCTTCTCCCTCCCTAACGACCAGGACGCGTAGGTTGCGTCCGTTTCGTTCCTCGTTACATACCTCGATGTTGAGGTCCTGGACTCGAATCCAGTTGCGGATTCGCGTTCCTGGCTCGAGAAGAAGCTTCACTCCTTCTTTTGATCCCATTACTGTCCTCCTTCTAGCCTTTAGCCGTTACTTCGATCACATGTGCATCGCCAGCTCTTGCCGTTGTCTTGACCCTTGCTCGAGAAGGATTTGGTCGATGTGGCGCTTCCCTCCTCGAACTATCTCCTCCCGCGCCGCTCGCGCATAGCCCTCGATGGTTTCTGACGCTACCGGAGGAAAGCCAAGCGCATTAGCAACCTCCGTAACCTCACGCAGGAAGTCTTCGACCTTGTAGCTACCCGGAATCCCCTTCGTCACTTTGTTGCCGATTTCGGTCTCTGCAAGAGCATCGACCAAACGGTCGTAGTCCTCTCGGGTAAACATCGCTCACCTCACAGTTCCTTGAACCGCATTTGTGGGTTTGGTTCGGCTACCTTCTTCGGGTTTTCCTCCACCGGAGGATTTACCAATTCCCAAACGGTATCTCCTCCTTGATAGTCACTTACCTGTGCGACATAGTCAGACAGAACCTGCGAGTTGTTCAAGGATTGGGAGACTCCATTGACAGTCAGTCCTGCCTTGACGGCGATCTGACGCGTCGTTGCTCTGCTTCCGCAGTTCTTGAGTGCGAGCAGAATCTCCCGATGCCTTGGAGTCAACTTTGACATCGTTGTCTCCTTTCTGGGTTTGTTGAACAGAAAGATAGACCTTTTATTTTTAGAAGTCAACTTCGGGGGAATTATTTAAACCGTGTCTTCATCGACATTGTCGGCAGTACCGTCGGCATCAGAGTCGGTGCGGAGAGGGTTGGTACCAAAAACATCAGTTTCTTCTCGGTCGGTAAGACGATCACCGTCTGAATCAACTGCATTTGGATCAGTTCTAGTTCTTAGGACTTCGTTGCTATCACTGATGCCGTCACTGTCCGAATCCGGACTATCCGGATCAGTGCCGATTCTTTCTTCGTAATCATTGCGTAGACCGTCTCGGTCAGCATCCCCGCTTGGATCGCCCCGCGGGTCAAGATCGTTTAACATATCTTAATTTTACACCGCAGTTTTTTAGTTGGTAAAGATTCTTTTGCGGAACTCTTCAACGATGAGAATTGGGCTGCTAGCTAGGGCAGCAAGGAGCCACTCTTTAAGCCCCAATGGCTGGGTATGGAGAAGAGAGTTTCCCAAGCTGGTTTGCAAAGCAAAAAGTTGCAAACTGAAAACGATGGCAAAAGAGGCAAGCAGAAAGTAATTGTTGGTCAAGGGAATTTGAAAAATTGACTTTTCCGAGGAGCGAACATTGAGGACGTTAAACCATTGAATTATGCACATGACGAGCAAAATAAAGCTACGGGCGTAGGTGAGTGAGTGCTCCTGCACCAAGTAGTAGAAAATCGGCAGGGCCGAAACCATCATGGTAGCTCCCATGATGACTATTCGGGTTATCATTTCCTGATCAACCAAACTCTTGGCAGAAAGTTTCTTTCCCAAACTCCCAGCTTCAGGTGGGTCTTGGGCCAAAGAAACATCAAGAAAGCCGTCAGTAACAAAATTGAGCCAAATGATTTGAGCAGCTAAAAGTGGTAGTGGCAAACCAAGAATGATTGCTCCCGCAATGACCAGCACTTCCCCGAAGCTGGTCGAAAAAAGGTAAAGGATGACCTTTTTCAAAGTTAGATAAATCGCCCGCCCCTCAGAAATCGCCCCTACAATAGTTGAAAAATTATTATCGACCAGGACAATATCAGACGCATCCTTGGCCACTTGAGTTCCCGAGCCCAAGCCAATACCTAGACTTGCCGCCTGCAAAGCCGGGGCGTCATTGACACCATCACCCGTCATTGCCACGAGGTGTTTTTTGGCTTTGAAAG
The DNA here is from genome assembly GCA_030704665.1 of bacterium. Classification (NCBI taxonomy): domain Bacteria; species bacterium. The sequence continues at coordinate 933,362 of JAUYID010000009.1, forward strand.
CTTCAACTATTTTGAGCTTATGTTCTGGAGTGATACGCGCAAAGACACTCACGTGCTCAATTTTCTCTTTTAACTCCTCTCCGGAAAGCTTTTCAACCTCCTCTCCCGAGAGGATACTATCTCCTTCTGAAAAAATTCCTACTTTGGCGGCAATTGCCTGTGCAGTTGCCGGGAAGTCTCCAGTCATCATGACAATACGAAAGCCGACTTTTTTTGCTTCCGCGACTGCCGATTCTACCTGAACTCGAATTTCCTCTTCCATCACTACCAGGGCGTAAGCAAAAAGTTTGCCTTCTTTAAACAAGACCAAAGCAACTACTCTTTTGCCTTCCTGGGCAATTTTTTTATTTTCCGAAACCAAAACGTTCAGATTCAGGTCTCGCGCTAGAAAATCAGCTGCTCCAATGTAAATTTGCCACTCTTCTTTTCCCGCGGAAAAAGCTGCTTCGATGTATCTCTTCTTGGAATTGAAAGGTTTGGTAAAAACAGTTTCGTAGCTAGTCAAAAGCTTTTCTTTGTCCAGACCAAATTTGCGGCAGAGGACAGCGATAGCCGCCTCAGTTGGGTCCCCAATTGGAGTCCAGAGATCTTTCTCGGCAACCACATCGGCTCGCAGAGAAAGGTAAGTAATTTCAAGAAGTTGACGCAGCTTTTCATTCTCCTCTCCATCAACCTTTCCCTTGGGATCGTAGCCTTCTCCCCCAATGCCTAATTTTGTATCGTCAAAATAGACTTCGCGAATGATCATCTTTCCGGTTGTAATCGTGCCAGTTTTGTCGACCAATAAAATGTCCGCCCCACCCATTGCTTCTACTGCAGCCATTTGTCGCACGATAGCTTTCGCTTTGGCCATGCGCCAAACACCTTTAGCTAGGACAATCGTGACAACCACCGGTAAACCTTCTGGAATGATCGAAACTGAGAGCCCGACCACCACGCTAAAAATTTCAATCAAACCGATGCCTCGAAAAAGGCCAACAAAAAAGACAAAGGCCGCTACTACCACAACAGTGAGGCTAATCAGCTTCGAAAGTTCTTTGACTTTTCCTTCCAACGGCAGAGCCACTCTGGAAGTTGCGAGGAGTTCTTTGGAAATTTTGCCTAGCTCTGAGCCAAACCCGGTGGCGACCACCACCACTTCGCCATAACCTGAGGAAACATTGGTTCCGGCAAAAACCATATTTTTCTGATCGCCAATGACAAGGTTGGTTTTCGCAATCTCGGCGTTAGTTTTTTCAATCGGGAAAGCTTCCCCGGTCAGAATTGCTTCGTTGGTGGTCAGGACTTCGCTTTTGACGACACGGCTGTCTGCCTCAACGACATCACCTTCGTGAAGAATGACGATATCCCCTACAACCAGCTCTTCGGACGAACAGAGTAATTCTTTACCGTCACGACGAACTAAGGCTTTGTGCTTAGTTAGAGTTTTAAGTTTCTCCAAGGAATTTCTCGCTCGACCTTCTTGAAAAGTCCCGATGACACCGTTGATAAAAACTATTCCCATTATCAAAACCGCGTCACTCTTTTGCCCAACAAAAAGCATCGCGGCGGCAGCAAAGATAAGAATGTAAATCAAAGGGCTTTTGAACTGGTTGATGTAGATGGAAAGTAGACTCTGACTAGCAGAAGTTGCAAGCTTGTTTGGTCCATGACTAGCTAGTCTTTCTCTTGCCTCCTCTGAGCTTAAACCTTCCTCCGGATCAACCCCTAACTCAGAGAGGAGATCTGGAACTTTCTTTTGGTAGGGCAGCTTTGCATTCATAACTTAAATTTTCAACACTGATAAAAAGGCTTCTTGGGGTATTTCAACCCGCCCGAACTGTTTCATTCTCTTTTTACCCTTTTTTTGCTTGTCGAGCAATTTATTTTTGCGGGTAACGTCTCCGCCATAAAGTTTGCTGGTGACATCTTTACGGAAAGCCGGGACGTCGGCACGGGCGAGGATTTTCCCCCCAACCACAGCTTGGATCGAAACTTCAAAATTCTGGCGGGGAATTGTTTCTTTGAGTTTCTCAACCAATTTCTTCCCTACCTCGTCAGCTTTCTTCTTGATGACAATTTGTGAGAGCGCGTCAACTGGCTCTTTGGCGACCAGAATTTCCATTTTGACAGCCTCTACTTCTTCCCAGGAAGCAAGATCATAATCAAAACTCGCATATCCTGAAGAAACTGATTTAAGGCGGTCATAAAAATCACTCACCACTTCAGCTAGTGGTAAAGAAAACTCAATCACAACTTGAGAAGAAATATAGCGGACATCAGTCACTTTGGCGCGGCGGGTGTTTAACAGCTCTAAGATAGTTCCGAGATACTCACTCTTAGTAACAATACTAGCTTTAATCATCGGTTCGAGGATTTGTCGGGTTTCTTGGGGCGAGGGAAATTTGGTGGGGTTGGAAATTTCTACTTCTTTACCGCTGGTTAGGACCACTCTATATTTAACAGTGGGAGAACTCGCCACCAAATCCAGGTCGTACTCGCGCTCGAGTCTTTCTTGGACTACTTCGAAATGAAGTAGACCCAAAAAACCGCAACGAAAACCAAAACCCAGAGCAGTTGAACTATCAGCTTCAAAACTCAAAGAAGCGTCGTTGAGTTTGAGCCTTTCGAGAGCTTCTTTGAGAGAAGGAAACTTGCTGTTGTCACTTGGATAAAAACCGGCAAAAACCATTGGCTTTATTTCCCGGTAACCCTCCAGGGGTTCTTTGGCTGGGTTTTCTAAAGAAGTAATCGTATCCCCAACTCTGACTTCATTGACGTCTTTTAACCCTGAGGCGATATAGCCGATATTGCCTTCCGTCAATACCTCTTGGGTAGCTAACTCAGGTGAAAAGATTCCAACTTCAACTAGGTCTGAGCTTGCCCCACTTCCCAAGAGCTTAATTTTTTCTCCTTTTTGGAATTGTCCAGCAAAAACTCTAACCAAGGCGATCACTCCTTTGAAAGAGTCAAACTGGGAATCGAAGATCAAGGCTTGATCTCCACCTACCGCCTGGCGGGGCGGGGGAACCTGATTTATTACCGCTTTGAGAACTGCCTCAACGTTTTCTCCGCTTTTGGCAGAAATTTTTATGATTGTGTCTGAAGAAAAACTAAAAGTAGCCGCTAGTGTGGCGGCCACTTTCTCCGGTTCGGCGGCAGGCAAATCAATTTTGTTGATAACCGGAATTATTTTTAAACCTTGCTTTTGCGCCAAATAAAAATTGCTCAAAGTTTGGGCTTGGATCCCTTGCGTCGCGTCAACCAATAATATTGCCCCTTCAACTGCTGCTAAAGACCGCGAAACCTCATAAGTAAAGTCCACGTGCCCAGGAGTGTCGATCAAGTTAATCGTGTAACCTTGATACTGCATCTGAACTGGAGCCAGCTTAATCGTGATTCCTCTTTCGCGCTCGATATCCATTTGATCGAGAAGTTGACCACGCATTTTCTCCGGTTTGACAGTTTCGGTGATTTCAATCAAACGATCGGCAAGAGTGGATTTGCCGTGATCGATATGGGCAAGAATGACGAAGTTGCGTATCTTTTCCATTTGTACCTACTGCTTTTTCACCCGTTCTAAATTTTCAATGTTTTCTTCAAAAATTAGCTCTTTCCCAAACGCCTTCAGATCCGGTAACAACCGAACAAAGCCGCGCAGTTCTTCGGAGCGAAACCACCAAGTCAGAGCGAGGTAGACCGCCACACCAAAGCTAGCGACTACCCCGGTCAGAAAAAGCAAGTTTAGGACTCGGCGAGTGTCAATGATGTAATCAATCAAGAATTTGTTTTCGAATTTTAAGTGCAGGGGGAGATAGAGAAATAGTCCCATGGCGAAGGAAGCGACCAAAATTTTGGTCACCGGAAGAAGTAATTGCTTTCTGACAAAACCTCCGACCCGGCGATTCAAAATAAATAAGAGGGTAAGAAAGCTGAAAATTCCAGAAAAAGAGCTAGCCAGAGCCAAATATGCCACTGGGGTGGTGGCTCCTTGAGCCAGAAAAACAACAAAAAAGATACTGAGCAGGGTATGTAGGGCTAAAGCAACCAGCGCAACCCGCAGCGGAGTGACTGTGTCATGCATCGCGTAGAAAGCCCGCGCCACTAGCAAAAAACAGCTCTCGGCAAAAATTCCGATCGCGAAGAAAGACATGGTATTGGCAGTAGCAACAGTAGATGGCCAATCAAAAACTCCTGAGCCCAAAACCAAACGAGTGATCGGGATACGCAGAACCGCCAAAATAACACCAAAGGGGACAGTCAAGTAAAGAATGTTGTTGAGGCTGGAAACGAAAGTTGCCTTGAACTCTTCCCCTTTATCAACTGCCCATTCTCTAGCTAGTGTTGGCAAAGCAGCGGTCGCGATACTTACCCCGAACAAACCAATCGGTAAATTTTGTAAATCGCCCGCATATTTCAAAATAGAGACCGAGCCAACACTCAAAAGGGAAGCAAGAAAGATACTCACCATCCACTCCAACTGACCAACCCCGACCGCAATTGCCCGCGGCAAGGAAAGCTTGAGAACTTGGGTTACTCCTGGATGGGAAAGGTTTAGGTTGAAACGGTATTTAAAACCAAAAGAGCCAATGATAAAAAGCTGAACTAAGATGTGTAGGAGGGAGCCGATCAATACTCCAACCCCCACCCCATAGATTCCGTAGAATCGACTCAAGACGACAATTCCAAAAATTACTCCCAAATTGTAGATCACTGGAGCAATCGCCGGAGCAACAAAACGGTGATAACTCTGCAAAACCGAGGTCAGAAAAATTCCGATAATGAGAAAGAGCTCGGACAGAACAATTAACCGGGTCAAATTTGCGGCCAAAGGAACGGCTGCCTCTTCCAGCCCAGGAGCGATGATCGCGTTGATCTGGGTTGGAAAAAGAAAGATTATTAAGCCAAGTACGGCGTAGACAATCAAAGAGGCGTTTAGAACTGAAGAGGCAAGATCCCAGGCTTCATCATTTTTTTCCTTAGTCAGGTAAGTAGTGAAAATTGGAATAAATGAAACCGAAAGAGCCCC